>CAZSCC010000593.1:0-2369 GCA_964604905.1 uncultured Planctomycetales bacterium | reverse complement strand
GTCCCCGGAGCTCCTGGGTCCGCATTCAAGGCGTACTCGACCTTGGCGATCGTATGGCGGCCAGTCGGCATGTAAACAGGTGAGCCTGCGCTCAACACCACCGCAACGATGCACCCCCTCGACGGCTGCGGAAGCGGGCAGTCTGGATCTCTGCTCCCCGCACAGGTCTCGATCGCCGTCGTTTCGGCGAACACGAACCCTCCTTGAATCACCGACTCGACATCGGTCCCCTCGACCGTCACGCTCTTGAGGCTAAGAAACGCATCATCGCTATCAAGGCCGTAGGACCAACCCTGGATCTTTTCGTTCTTCGCGTCAAGGACGACGACCGCCGGGACCCGCATGCCGGGTGTGAAGGCATCGAGTTCCAAAACCGACTGCGTCTTTCCGTCGAAGGTCACCTCGAGAGTGTCCGGGATGCAGCGGCAGGTCAACGCGGGGCAGCGTTCCCCGGGATCCGCGGGGTCACATGTAACGCGCACCTTCTCGGGTGCCTCCGAGAAGACCCAGCCGCCCCCCCACAACGAACCGACAACGACGCCGATGACCAGGATCTTGCGCATAAGACCCTCCTGAAAAGAAGTTTTCCTCACCCGCACGAAGCGGGCTGGAGTCCTCTCCGGTACGACGGAGAACTCGAGGCTCCACCCTTAGTTGCCGGAAGTGGGGTTTTGGCGCAGAAAAATCTGAGAATATTTTGTCAAACCTTGAAAACGCGGCCGACCGGATGACTTTGGGCTAGAACGACAGCAATTCGGAACGAGAAATCGCGCACAAACAATCCGAGCGGGAGCGCCTTCCCGATTTCTTCAGGAGGCACTCTGCTTGAAATCAATCTCCTCGCTCGTCACGCTTCCCCGTCAGGGAGACAACACCACCTCCACCCTCTCCTTCTCCCCGGCCCGCACGTTGATCTCCTGCTCGTGGGGATCCCTCCCCGGCGCGATCACCTTTAGCCGATTGGGCCCGGGGTCCAAGAGCCCCACGAACTCCCCACCACGGAGGCCCGCTGATCTCTGCGTGAGATTCACTTCGCCCTGAGGCCCCAGAGAGATCACCTTCGTGCCGGAAACAGGCTTCCCGTCCCCGTCCGTCACCAGGACCCAGACTGTCCCGAGCGCCGTGAGCCGGATCTCCACCTCCGGTGGATCCCCCACCTCCGGGGCCTCCACAGCGATCTTTCTCTTGAGGACGAAGCCAGCAACCTCGCCCCCGGTCGAGAGGACGATCTTTCCGGGGGGCACCTCAAGAAAAGCGAATCTTCCGTCGGCGTCAGGCGCGACCGCCGCCACCCGGTCGGCCGACGAGGCGAGGATGATCAACCCCGAAAGGTCCGCGGCGATCACGCGCCCGCGCACGACCGCCCGGCCAAGCTTCACCTCCTCTCGCCTCGCTTGGCCATCTTCTACTTCAATTTCCTTCTCGAAGACCCAGAGATCGGGGAGAGGCCCTTCCGACAAACCACCCTGCGAATTCTCCGACCCCTTGCCCTGCGGATCCCTCAACCCGCCCCGGGCCCCCCGCAGCGCCAATCGGTAGGATCCCGGAGGGATCCCGGGAAACTCCGCCTGCCCGTGCCGCCCGGTCCGGGCGATGAAGTTCCGCAGTCCCTCGATCCTCACAAAAACGTCTGGAAGAGGCGCCCCAAAGGGATCTCTGACCACGACCGTGAGCTTTGCCGAGTCCGGGGGCGAGCCCAGCGTGGCCCTCCCCTCGCTTCCGGGCCGGACAAGGTAGGTACTCTCCCCCACGAAGCGTGCCACGGCCACTGGAACCTTCTTCAGGGGGAGGAGGAAGGCGTACTCTCCCGGGAGGAGATCCTCGAAGCGGCAAAGGCCTTCCTTGTCCGTCGTTCGGTGGATGAGCATACCATTGACCCGGGCGACGACCTCCGTCTCCGCCCAGGGTTTCCCCTCGGGGCCGAAGACTTTGACCACCATGCTCCCAGTCCGCACCTTCTCCCGCGCATGCGCCCATATCTCCAGTTCCTCTCCAAGCTCGATTCCTTCCCTCAAGATCGGGCGGAAGCGCGCGCTCTCGACCGTGAGGTCATACTTCCCCTGGGGGAAGCCCCGAAGGATGTACTTTCCAGGCTCCCGCTCCTCCCCCGAGATCGTGACGACCTTCCTTCGCGTACCATCCGCTTCGAGCGCGGGGCGGATCTCCACCCTCGCGCCCGTGACCGGCTCCTCGCTCAGGGCATTCCGGACGTGGACGATGGTGACGGGCTTCGAGCGGAGCTTGATCTCGATTCGCATCTCGCCGCGTCGGAGCTCGACGGCGTCTTTCTGTAGCGGCGGGTAGCCATCGGCCTTCACGCGGACCAAGACCTTCATCCCATCGAGACCGCTCTCCCTTGAAAACGAGGC
>CAZSCC010000592.1:0-1745 GCA_964604905.1 uncultured Planctomycetales bacterium | reverse complement strand
CCGCCACGATGAGGGCCGCCCGGAAGTGTCCCAGGAAGAGGAACAGGATCGCGATGACGAGCAGAGCCCCCTCGAAGAGGTTCTTCTGCACCGTGTGGATCACGAAGTCCACGAGCTCGGTCCGGTCGTAGACCACGCGGATCTGGGCCCCCTTGAGCTCGGGGTTCTTCTTCACTTCCTCCATTCTGGCCTTCAGGCGACCGGCGACCGCGTGGCTGTTCTGGCCCATCAGCATGAAGCCCAGGCCGAGCACCGCCTCGCCCTGCCCCTCGGCGGTCACGACTCCGCGCCGCACCTCCTGGCCCTCGACGACGTCCGCCACGTCCCGGATGCGCACGGCCCGGCCGTCGCGGGAGGCGATGGTGATGCCCCCGATCTCCTGGATGTTCGTCACGAGGCCGATCCCGTGGACGAGGAGGATCTCGCCCGACGCTTTCGCGACGCCTCCGCCCACGTTCGTGTTCGAGCGATCGAGGGTCTCGAGCAGGTCCTTCATGGAAAGCCCGTGCTTGACGAGCCGGACGGGATCGACAACGACCTGGAACTGCTTCTCGATGCCGCCCCAGGTATTCACCTCCGCGACCCCTCGGACCGAGAGGAGCTGGGGCTTCACGACCCAGTCGTGGAGGACGCGCGTGTCGGCCAGGTCGCCGCTCGGAGCGGTGATGATGTAGTGGTAGATCTCGCCCAGACCGGTCGCGACCGGCCCCATCGTGGGCCGCGGCAGCCCGGCCGGGAGCTCCACCGACTGGAGCCGCTCCAGCACCTGGGCCCGCGCGAAGTAGAGGTCCGTCCCGTCCTCGAAGACCACCGTGACTTGCGACAGCCCGAACTTCGACATCGAACGGACGAGCTTCAGATTGGGAAGGCCGCCCAGGGCGGCTTCGATCTTCGCGGAGATCTGCTGCTCGATCTCGAGGGGGCTCAACGCGGGGGCCACCGTGTTGATCTGGACCATGACGTCGGTCACGTCGGGGAAGGCGTCGATCGAGAGCTTGCTGAGGGAAATCCCGCCGGCCGCGGCCGCGACGAGCGCGATCACGAGGACGAGCTTCCGGTGCCTGAGCGAGACGTCGATCAGCCAGTTGAGCATGGTCTCAGGCCGCTCCGCGGCCTAATCCTTCTTGCATCAGCCCGCGCCCATCTCGCCCCGGAGCACCTCGGTCTTGAGGAGGAAGCTGCCCGTCGTCACGACCTTCTCCCCCGCGGCGAGGCCTCCCACGAGCTCGTACCCGTTCTCGTAGACCGCCCCGATCTCGATCTTCCTGGCCTGAAAGATGTTGGGCGAAGGGGAGACGAAGACGAGGCGGCAGCCGTCGCGATCGCTCTGGACGGCGCTCTTGGGGACCAGAATCTTGGGCTCCGGGGCCTTGATCGACATCTCCGCCCGCCCGAACATGCGGGCGCGGAGCAGCCCCTGGACGTTCTTCACGTCGGCGAAGACCCGCACGGCGCGGGTGCGGTCGTCCACCTCGCCCCCGAGGGCGACCACCTTGCCGGCGAACCGCTGGCCCGGGAGGCCTTCCACGGTGTACACGACCCGCTGATCCTTCTCGATCTTTCCGAGTTCGCCCTCATAGACGTCGATCGAGACCCACATGCGCTCGGTCGCGGCGACGGCGAAGATGGGCTTGTCGGGGGAGGCGGTCTCGCCCGTGACCGCCGAGGCGTCGACCACGCGGCCCTTGAACGGGGCGACGACCGGAAGAAGAGCGGACGTGTCCTGCTTCTCCGCGAGCTCCTTC
>CAZSCC010000591.1:0-9653 GCA_964604905.1 uncultured Planctomycetales bacterium | reverse complement strand
CTTGCAGATCATTGGATAACCGGCTTTCAGGACCCGACTATTCCTACCTACTGAAACTTCATGGGTCTTTCAACTGGCGTATCCGCGCCGGGCATAGACCTCCATACGTTCCAGAATCGATCGTGCACCATGAGACATGGTATGAAAAGGAAACATGGACCGCCGAAGTCCAATCGTGGCCATCATTGGAGCATCAACCCTTCATCGTCCCGCCCGTGATGACCAAGTCCGCCATCATGCAGGAACCTGTGCTGCGAGCGGTGTGGACCCGCGCTTATGAAGTGCTGGAGAAGGCCCAGGAAGTCGTCTTCGTGGGGTACTCCTTGCCGACGACTGACCTTGCGTCGCGCTTCCTCTTCGCTGAAGCGATCCCACCAAGCGCCACGGTCACGGTTGTCGTCAAGCCGCGCGACGCTGCTGAACAGCAACGAATCGCCACCGCGTACAACGAGCTCCTCGGAGAGAAACGCCCGCGCTTCGAGTTTGGTGAAGCCGGCGCAAGAGCTTGGATCAGCACACTGCTCGGAGACTGGAAGCCCGCCGAGTAGAGGAAGGCCTCGCCATCTGGGGCCTTCCTCTACTCGGCGCTAGGGAAGTTAAGTATCGACTGGGTTCTGGGCCCAGCCACCAGCCTCTCTCCATCCATCCAGACAATCAGCAGTCTGAGGCCTCTTTCGACGAAGGAAATGATCGATTGCGAAGGCTTCCTGTCGAGCAGGACGCAGAGGTCGGCATCCGGGGGTCCGAATTTGTATCGATACCAGAACAGCTGTCCGACGGCCTCCCGAACGCTCTTCGTTCCGGAACCCGGGGCAAGCTTCGCTTCGAAAATGATCTCCTTCGGCCGGGAAGAATAGAGATCCCTGGGATGGGCCGTGTGCACGGACACGCCGCACTTTTCCTTCAGGAAACGCCCGGCCACCTTAACCAGGGTTTCGTGTCGTCTCGTTTGAATTCTTCGTCCGCCGCGAAGTTGGATCGAGTAGTCGCCGTCCGACTTCGGCTCGAACGGGGCCAGTGAGGGGTCATCCCCGCTCCCCATGGCGCTCTTCCCGTGAGATCCCGGGAGTTTGCCGGCGGGTCGGTCCGGGCCGCCCTTTCCGAAGAAGAGCCTTTCAAAGGCTCCTATCAGTACCGGATCGTGGACGAATTGGACGGGGCTTCGGTAGTAGCGGGTGGTCAACGCTTTCCGGATCCTCCCGTGGACTTCTGCGTATCCATGCTGCCTCAGAGTGCTCGCGTTGACGCTGATGCAATGCCTGAAGTCTCCACCCAAGCCCGGTAAGAAGCGATAGCAAGGAAAGTCGCCCGCGCCCTTTGCGGCCACGGCCTCCATGATCGTGAAATGGTCGTCGTCCGGCTGGTTTGGAGTCACGAGAAGGTCTCCGGGCTGGATCTTGCGCATCCCGGCGATCTTCTCGTAGGTGCTTTTCGGGGTCCCCTTGCCATGCCTGGACCGGCGGTCCGCCTTGTACCGCCTGATCCATTCCTTCTTGCCGACATGGAGGTCGAACTCCTTCGAGTAGGACCACCCTTGCCGGAGCCGCCCCTTCCTCAATTCGGCGAAGAGCGCATTCCGGGATTCCTCATGTTCGCGGTCCTGTCTAAAGATGATCAGGTTCATGTCAGTTGCGCATCCCGTTCCTCGGCCCGACCGCACAACATGATTGTGGACATCGTCATAGCGCGGCACGTCCTCACTGGCGGTCACGATCTTCCCGCCGCGGAGCCCGTGAGGCAAGAATTTCAACTTTCTTTCGCCGTTCCCCATCCGGTTGGGGGGGTGAAGGTGCCTTTAGGGGTAGAGGCCCGTGATGAACCGAAAGCGCTGTTACCAGAAGCTGGACGAGCCGGTGCTTGTGTGGCCGGGAGTGGAGTTCGGGGAGCTCGCCCTCAGTCTGGCCATCGGCTTTGGAGGTGGGCTCGTCCTCGGCCTTTTCTGGCTGGGGTTTCTGGGCCTCGTTCTGGGGGTCCCGGGCGCCGCCGGCGTCGCCACGCTCTTCAAGCTTCTAAGGCGCGGCGGACCTGGGTACGTCTTTTCGAGGGTCTACAGGTCCGGGGCCCTCAGCCTCCTCCCGCCGGGATGGGGCCCACCCCACCTCGTCCCCGCCCCCCTGCCCGGGGGGCCCCGCCGAATCCATCTGAGCGCCGTTGCAGGAGATCCGGAGCATGGAAAACATTTCAGCCGCAGGTATTTCGGTCGCTAGGGAACCCGTCCTCGAAGCGGTTCCGCCCTGTGTGAGCACACGGGCGCGGGAACTCCTGGACCTTGCCATCCTGAAGCTCCTGGCGCTCTCCCTTGCCATGAACGCGGCCCTTCAGATCGCGGCGATCTCGATCGCTCTCCTTAGCCCCCCTCACCTTCACTACATCCCGGAGGTCGGATGATGAAGTTGAAGTTCGTCCCTGCGCGCAAGATCACGATAGGCGTTGTCCTGCTTCTCGCCGCCTTGAACGCGGCGCTCGTGGCGGCCGTCCTCACCGTCGGCCTGCGGGGTCGACCGACCCTCGTGGTGCCGGGCGTCAAACGGGAGCAGGTCAGCATCCCGTCGCAGGTCCCCGACGAGGCGATCCGCAACTTCGCGATCCTCTACCTGCTCTACTTCGACGACTACTCGCCCGCCACCGCCGTCGACCGGGCGAACTATCTCCTCAGGTTCGTGAGCGCGGACCGGGTTGAGGCCGCCCGGCGAGGTCTGGAGGAGCGGGCGACCTACGTGGTCCGGGCCCGCGAATCGTCGCAAATCTCGCCCCCGCTTCCCGAGCGCGTCCAGGTCGAGCGCCTGGACCGGGGGCGCTGCCGCGTCCGGCTCAGCGCCGTGCGCCGGACGTTGATCGCGGACGTGCCGAAGGAAGTTCTCGAGGTCCGCTACGTGCTCGACGTGGCCCCCGTCGTCCCCTCCGAAACCAACCCCTTCGGCCTGGTCGTGACCGGCCAGGCGATCGACGCCCAGGCAGCCCCGGGCACCGAGGCGAAGAAGGAGGACAAGCATGGGCGGTAAAGCCGCGGTGCTCGCCCTCGCCCTCCTGGCGGGCCTGGCCGCCCAGGACGCTAGACCCAAGCTCGAGGTCGTTCGAGTCTCCCGCTTGGACGCGGGCGGAACCACCCCCTTCGACTCCAGCCGGGTGGAGAAGAACTACCAGAAGGCCGCAGCCGATGCCAAGCGGGCCCTTTCCTCGATCGAGAAGAAAGCTGCCGCCAAGAGGGAGGATGGATTCGATTCCGGACTGCCCGATCCGACCCGGAGCAGTCGCCGAACCTGGAGGCCCTCCGTGCCGCTCCCCGAGAGGATTCGAGGGCTCACGATCACCGTCGTCACGGTGGACCCAAACGGAATCGTCCACGGTCTTCCGAAAGACCCGCTCGGAAGATCCGACCTTGTCCTCATCTCCCGGGCGGCACGGCTCAAGGATTGCGCGCGCCTGGGCAGGGTGACCTTCCTGACCCGCGAACTCGCGGCGAGTCTCGGCATTCGCTCCTCGCGCTGTCGGTGCGCGGTGAGCGCGGATGGGAAGGAAGTCGAAATCCTCGAAGGAGACGTGCCGTGAGAGAGTTTTTGATGGCCCTGGTCCTGGCGCTCGCCCTCCCTCAAGAGAGCTCGAAGCTCTCCTACGAGGGTACCGAGAACACCGTCTCGATGACCCTCTCGATGGACGTGACCTGCATCCTCCGGAGCTGGCGCATCCTGGGCGTCCTGGCATGTCCTTCCCTCGCCGGCGGGGTGAATACCTGCCTGATCGTGGAGAACGCCTATCCCGTGGGAATCGTCGAGGCGGTGCGGCAGCCCTATGGGACCCACCTCCAGGAAGCTTCCGCTTACTTCAAGCTCTTCGAGCAGATCCCGCGGTTCGGCCAGACCGCGAGCCACACGAACGGCTCGGGAGATGGGACGAAGCTCCAGTTCGCCGAGGCCCACGCGTTCGAGTTCGTTCCGAATCTCGACACCGATCTCCCGATCGCCAAGCCGAGCGGGAACACCTTCGCCTTCTCCTACGCCTCCGAGATCGACGGCTTCTTCTGGCGGACCGGCGTTGCCGAGGCGCTCATGAACCCCGAGCTGGCCCTCAAGCGCGCGCTCCTCCCGGCCTGCTCCATCGCCCCCGAACCCCTGGGGTGCGCGGGGTCCTGGGGTCCGTGGTCCCCCCGGATCGGATTCACCGTCCACCCGAGCGAGGTCATGGCCTCCTACCTCACGGCGCTTCGCGGGGGTCGCGTGGGCTCAAGCCCCCTGGGGCGGATCGTCCTCTCGACCTACCCCTACGAGCCCAGAACGGGACATTACGTCCAGATGGTCCGGCCGTCCTGGCGGGCCTGCGTCTCGATCGGTTCGCCTCTCGTCCGCCTGATCGAAGCGGGCGCGCTCTCCCTCGACGGGGCCTACCTCTTCATCCACTTCGGGGTCTTCCGCGAGTGCCGGAGGTGCTTCCCTCCCTTCCTCGTGGAACCGAGGCCGCCCACGGCATAAATAGCCATGAAACTCGGCTGGTTCAGAAGAAAGCGCGACTCGGGAATCCGCGAGGCGGAAGGCCCCTCCCGCAGGGCGGTGCGGGAGCAGCTCGCCAGGGAGATCTCGGCTGCTCTCCTTCGGGACGCCTTGGAGCGCTTGCCCGAACTCGAACCCGAGCGGGCCAAAGTCCTGTTCCACGATGTCGTGGAGGGATTCTTCTACGAGGTGATGGACCTCGGAGCGAGCGCATCGTACCACCATGCGTCTCCCTGGGGGCTTGCCCAGCACTCGCTCGAAGTGGCCGTCCACGCGCTCCGGATCGCACGGTCACGCCACTTCGTCCGCCACGCCGCGCCGAACCCGGAAGAGCAGGAGCACCGGCTGCCGAGGCTGCGGTACGGATGCTTCCTCTTCGCGCTCTACCACGATCTGGGGAAGATCCTGCAGACGAGCATCCGGGGTCCCGGCCGGGACACGCACAACCCCTTCGTCGAACCGCTGGGGGCCTTCTACGACCGGCACGGTCGGGACGAGTGCCGCACCCAGTGGCGAGAGGGCCGGACGCTTGAAGATCACATAGGGCTCACGCCCTACCTCGTGGGCCACATCCTGCCCCGGGCCGCCGCGATCTATGTCGGCTCGGTCATCCTCGCGGAGATCACCCTGGAAAAGACCGCAGGGGCTCGCGAGGTCATGGAAATAATCGCCGAGGCGGATCAGCACTCGGTGCGCGAGGATCGACGCAAGGCCGAGGCGAAGGCGGAGTCGGCCGGTCCCAGCTTCGCCTCGGGCTCGTTCGTCCGGTACCTGGCCCCGTCTTTCGCCGAAGGCATCCAGCAGAGCCGGCTCGCGGTGAACATCTTCGGGGGCGACGTTCTCGTCGGCTGCCGCTTCGCGTTCTTCTCCTACCCGGCGGCGGTGCTCAAGCTCGTGTCCCTCGTCAAGGAGTGCTTCGGGCGCTCCGACGTGGCCGCCCGGATGCTCGGGGAAGACGAAAGCGGCGCGCGGTTCTTCCTCGCCAAACTCAAGGCGGACGAAGGCCTCTTCACCGACCCCCAAACGGGTCTCTGGAAGCTCAAGGCGACGATCCAGCAGGAGGGAGCATCGGACGTCCGGGAGGGAGTCCTCATCCCGCTTGCGCACCTGGGACTGGCAGCAGGCCCCACGGCGAGCTTTTCCGGGAGCATCACCTTCAGCCGACCCTCCGATGGCTCGGAAGTGGTGATCGACGACTTCCTGCCGGCGCCGCGCGCCCCCGCGGTCGTTCCCCGCCCTGCCACGCCCCCGCCTGATCGCCCATTGCAGGTAGCGCAGGCAGTCCAGCCGCAGCCTCCTCCCGCCCTCGCCAAGGCTTCGGCGGACAAACCATCCGCTCCATCCGCTCCATCCGCTCCATCCGCTCCGCCCGTGCCGACCATACCGCCCGCTCCGCCCCCGCTCAAGGAGGTTCCGGCCACCCTTGGCCCGCAGGCGGAAAGCGCCCCGCAAGGGGGAGTGGACCCCGAAGGCCTCGCGCGGGACCTGGTCGAGGGCATCCTAGGGGGGTGGATTCCCACGAACGTGTCTCAAGCGCAGGTCTACGTGAACCCGAAGACGACGTTCGTCGCCACCCCTGCCGTGTTTGTCAAGATGCGCGAGCGGGGGCTCTATCCCGACTTCGATCCGCAAGACAAGCGCAGCCCTTACCTCCGGTCCCTGGCGCGCCTGGACTCGGTGCAGAAGTCGCCGACCCACCGGATCGTCTACCCCATCATGCTCGGGCCGGAATCGGAACGTCCCCTCAAGGTCATCAAGTTCGACACGCTGGGCCTCTTCAAGTCCCAGGAGGTTCGAGATCGGATCGGGCTCTGGAAGGACTGGGAGCGGATCATCGAATTGCCCCAGGAATGGAAGCCCGGCGATGCCGTGCCCCGTGAGGAGGTGTCGGCATGACGAGCACCCGTTCCCGGGTCCTGATGCTCGCCCTCTTCATCGGGCTCAATGCCTTCGGCGTGCAGGTCGCGGTGCAAGCCCCGACGTTGCCGTACGGCGGCCTTGCGCCCTGGATCCTCGCGGGCAGCCTCGTCCTGGCGCTCGGAACGGGAGGTGGGTGGCTGCGCGCTCACATGGTCGCGCGGGCGCTCCTCGTGGGGGCCATCTTACGGATGAACCCCCGGAGCCTGCCCACCCGTCGGGATCACACCTTCCTGGGCTACGCCTTCCTCTGGCGCCGGGAACACGCGGAGCGGCTCTACCACTGCGTGGCGCGGGGCATCGAGCCTCCCGAAGAACAGCAGGTCCGCTTCGGAGGCAACTCGCTACTACACGGATTGGGCATGCTTTCGGAGAAGCCGCTCTTTATCAGCGACAGCCGTCGGACCCATCACACGCTCGTTCTGGGATCGCCCGGGGAGGGCAAGACCAGATTCCTCGAGCTCGTCATCCGGCAGCTGATCGAAAAGGGCGACGTGGTGGTGATCGTCGATCCCAAGGGCGACAAAAGGCTCATCAACGCCGTCAAGCAGGTCTGCGACGAGAGCGGACGGACGGATGCCTTTCGCCTCGTGGCCCTGCCCTGGCCCATGGCATCGTGCGCGTACAACCCCCTCGCCAATTTCTCGGTGCCGAGCGAGATCACGGATCGGATCATGGGCATCTTCCCGCCGGCGACCGGCGAATCGGAAAGCTTCCGCGGCTTCCAGTGGGGCGCGACCAACGCGGTCGTCCAGGTGCTCTACATGTGCGGCATCCCCATCACGATCCATCGCATCCTCCGGTATCTCCGCAAGCCCGGCCAGCTCTTCCTGGACGCGATGGAACGGCGGGTGCCCGAACTCGCCAAGCTCGATCTCCAGGGGGCTGTAAGCCGCTATCAGACCCTGGTTCAGAGTGGCGTTCTGGCGAAGTCGAAGGAGTTCGGCGACCTCCTTCACTACATCACGGAATATAAGCCCGACTACTACCACAAGATGGTCGCCTCGCTGCTCCCCCAGCTGGAGCGCCTGGCCGCGGGGGTCAAGCAGGATGTCCTGTCCCCCGAGCCGGACTCGCCGCGGCGTCCCCTCACCTGGGAGGCGATCGACCGGCAGCGGCTGGTCGTCTACTTCTACCTGGGGACCCTCCATGGGGAGGAGAGTGCGAACGCCGTGGGCAAGATGCTGCTTCTGGATTTCGAGGCGTACATCGCCAGCCGGTACTCGTACGACCCCGACGCGCGCAACCGCCGGATCTCGCTCTTCGTGGACGAAGCGCACCATCTGGTCAGCCGCACGTTCCTCCACATCCTGGCCGAAGCCCGAGGCGCCGACGTCGCCGTGACGCTCTCGACCCAGACGACGGCGCAGTTCGAGCAGGTCTTCGGCTCCAAGGCCGCGGTGGACGAGATCGTCACGCAGCACTTCTGCGCGGTGCAATTCCAGTCCCGGAATCCGCGCGAGTGCAAGGACTTCTCGGATCTCGCGGGTGAGCGGGAGATGCGAGTCATCGGCGAGTCCTACCGGTACGAGCCCGCCTTCTTCTCCTCCGGCTTCCAAAACGTGGAAGACTTCCGCGCCCAGTTCACGCAGAACATCAGCACCCGGGAGGCGCCGCTGGTTCCACCGTGGGCCATCGCCCAGCTCCCGACGTTCCATTTTTTCGCCCGCCTCGGAGGACGGATCTACAAAGTCCGAATTCCCCTTTTGGACGAGCCGACCTGCACCTATGCGGCGGATCTGCAGAGGGGAGCGGCGGCGTGACGCTCACCCTCAACATCTTCGCCGCGCTTCTGGTCGCGCTCGGCCTATCCATCGGTTTCTTCCTGGTGGGCGCCCAGCACGAGGCTCGCGCCTCGAAGGCCCTCGCCTCCGCGGAGGCGGCTCTCGGGACCGTGCGTGACCCATCCGCGCGGGAGGCCATCAGCGGGAACGCGGCGACATGGGAGCGCTCGCTCGCGCCGATCTGCCGTCTGCTATCCAGACGCACCGCCTCCGTGGAGAAGGCTCTCGTCCGCTCGGCCGCGCTCCGGATCACGATCTCCCAGAGGCTGATCCCGCTCGGCCTCTTCCTCCTGACCCTGGGCGTCATGGCCGGTCTTCTACGCCGGAACCAGGGCCGAGACCTCGTGCTCTACAGCTCGCTGACGTTCTCCTACATCGGGAAGTTCCTGGCGCTCTCGGCCCTGGCGTACGGAGTCTTCGTCGCCATCTCCCCGTTCGCGCCGCCCCTTTGGACGCTCTATCCGGCGCTTGGGACGGCCGCCCTCGGCGCGGCCCTCTACGTCGGGAATCTCCCCCCAAAGCTATAGGGACCCCCATCATGCACGACCACGACGAAGAAGGAGTTCAGGCGCTCAAGCTGATGCTCATCAGGGAGTACGACTCCATCGTACCGGCCGTGGCCCTGCTGGTCGGAGCATCGAGGACCCAAGCGCAGGAAGCCCTCCACACGGCGATCTGTCGAGCGCTCGTCGGCGTCACCCGGCGCCCTCCCGGCAATCCCGTGGTCGCCTGGCGATCCTACATCATCCGTACCGCCATGAACGTGCTGAAGGACGAGGCACGTGACGAGGCTCGCCGCCGTGAAAACGAAAACGTCCTCCTCTTCAGCGAGCTGAGTCCCGAGTTCCGGCGCTGGGGACGGCCGTCCTCGGCGCAGCCACCACCCCTGGGAATCTACCCCCAAAACTTCAAGAGAGCGAAACTATGGAAAATCTCGAACTGGTCCAGAAGCTGAAGCTCGAGCTGATCCGTGAGTACGACAAGTTCGTCCGCGCGATCAGGGCGCTCACGGGTGTCTCGCTGGATGAGGCTCGAGAGGCACTCCAAAGCGCCATTTGCCGCGTGCTCGCTGGCGTGACGAGGGTTGGTCCCGGCAACCCCATCGTCGCTTGGCGCCCCTACGTCCTCCGAACGGCGATGAACGAGCTGCGGAAGGAGAGGAACGAAAGAAAGCGCGTCATCCTCTTCAGCGAAATGGACAAGGAGGAGCGCCGAAAGCTCCTCGCGATCCAGGACCCTCAGCCGATGCCCCAAAAGCATCTTCAGGACACAGAGATCGCCGCGATCCTTTGGGCGGAGGTCGAAAGTCTCTCCCCGCGTGAAGGAGACGTGCTCAAGCGGTGGGCTCACGGATACAGCTTCCAGGACATCTCCGGAGCCCTCGGGATCGAGCCCTCGACGGCCCGCGTCCTGTGGTCCAGAGGAATTCGGCATCTCAGGAAACGTCCGAGGGTGCAGCAGTTGGCCG
>CAZSCC010000590.1:0-3928 GCA_964604905.1 uncultured Planctomycetales bacterium | reverse complement strand
CTATTGCGGATCGATCCTCTCGACGGCGGCCCTCGGATTCGCCACCGCACAGTCGATGAAGGCGGGCGTGGTGGACGCCACGAGCTCCCTCCCCTGGGTGGTCTACCCCATGGTGGTCGCGGGGCTCGGCATCGTCCTCTCCGCGATCGCGACCTTCGCGGTGCGCACGGGGGAGGACACGAGCCTGAAGAACCTCATGGCCGCCCTCTTCCGGGGGATCAACCTGGCCACGGGCCTGACCGCGATCGCCGCCTTTTTCATCGGCGCCTGGCTCCTCAACGACTCGCCGCTCCTCAAGGAGGGCGGGTACGTCAAGGAGTTCATGGGCGTCAACCAGTACATCTGGGGCGTCTGGGCCGCGACCGCCGTGGGGCTGGTCGCCGGCGTCATCGTGGCCAAGTCGGCCGAGTACTACACCTCGAACGACTATCCGCCGGTCAAGAACCTCGCCGAGAACGCCCTCACGGGCCACGCGACCGTCATCATCGACGGCGTGGCCACCGGCATGCTCTCGACCGGCGTCCCCGTCATCACCGTCGCGATCGGCATCTTCCTCTCCTTCTGGTTCTCGGGGGGCTTCGCCGACCCGATCCGCGGCCTCTACGGGGTCTCGATCGCCTCGGTGGGCATGCTCGCGACCCTCGGGATCACGCTGGCCACCGACGCCTACGGTCCGATCGCCGACAACGCCGGCGGAAACGCCACGATGTCCGGCCTCCCGCCCCTGGTCCGCGAGCGGACCGACGCCCTGGACGCCCTCGGAAACACCACGGCCGCGACGGGCAAGGGGTTCGCGATCGCCTCGGCCGCCCTGACCGCGATGGCGCTCCTGGCGGCCTACGTGGAGGAGATCCGCATCGGCGTCGACCGCATCGCCGCGTCGGACCATGCCTCCGCCGGCCCCGTGAAGGGGATGCTCGTCCACGGCCGCACGGAGGAGGCCCTCAAGGCCAGCGATTTCAGGGATCTGGGGAACAACCTGCTTGGGCTGAAGACCGTCGGCACGGACGGCAAGGATAAGGTGGCCGCCTGGATGGTCCTCTCCCGCCACGCGAAGACGGGAGAGATGCGCGCGGTCCCCGCACGGGAGGCCTCGCTCGCCGACTTCATGAACTTCTACCAGGTCACGCTCATGAACCCGAACGTCCTCATCGGCCTCTTCCTCGGGGCGATGATGGTCTTCGTCTTCTGCGCGATGACGATGAAGGCGGTGGGCCGCGCCGCCAAGAGCATGGTGATGGAGGTCCGCCGCCAGTTCAGGGAGATCCCCGGCATCATGGAGGGAAAGACCGACCCGGACTACGCCGCGTGCGTGGCGATCTCCACCAAGGGCGCCCAGCGGGAGATGATCCTCCCCTCCCTGCTCGCCATCGCGGCGCCCGTCGTCACCGGGCTCTTCTTCGACGTCGCCGGCGTGATGGGCCTCCTCGCGGGCGGCCTCTCCACCGGTTTCGCGGTGGCGATCATGATGTCCTCCTCGGGCGGCGCGTGGGACAACGCGAAGAAACTGATCGAGGGCGGCGGACTCAAGGACGACAAGGGCGTGGTGCAGGGGAAGGGAACGCTCGCCCACAAGGCCGCCGTCACGGGCGACACGGTCGGCGACCCGTTCAAGGACACGAGCGGCCCGAGCCTGAACATCCTGATCAAGCTCATGTCGATGGTCTCGATCGTCTTCGTCGGGCTCATCCTCAAGTTCGCCCCCGAGATCTCAAAGATCTGGAGGTAGGTCATCGCTACCCCCCGTCAACTGGCGGTCGCCTGCGCGAAGGCGTGCGACGACATGAAGGCCGCGAACATCACCGTCCTCGACGTGCGCGACCTCACCTCGATCGCGGACTACTTCATCGTCTGCTCGACGAACAACGAACGGCAGGCGCGGGCGATGACCGACAACCTCCGCGTCTCGATGAGGGAGCTGGGCCTCCGCGAGCTGGGCGTCGAGGGCGTGAACGACGCCCGCTGGATCCTCCAGGACTTCGGCGACCTCGTGGTCCACATCTTCCACGAGTCGCAGCGGGAGTTCTACGACATCGAGGGGCTCTGGGCGGACGCGAAGCAGCTGCGCTGGCGGTCCAAGCCGAAGAAGGCTTAGAATAGCCGGTCATGCACCTGGAAGACGTCTGGTCCCGCGGCCTCCGCGACGCCGCGCGCGACCTCTGGAAGATCGAGCTCGCCGGCGTCCTCCTCGAGCCTCCCACCGACCCGAAGTTCGGCGACGCGACCTGCAACGCCCCCCTGCGGCTGGCCAAGGAGCTCCGGAAGCCCCCGCGCGCGATCGCCGAGGAGCTGGCGGCGGCGGTCCGGAAGCTGGGGCTGCCGAAGCTCGGGAAAGTCGAGGTCGCGGGCGCCGGCTTCATCAATCTGACCGCCGCCCCCGAGTTCCACCACGAGGAGCTCGCGCGGATCCTCTCCGAAGGCGCGGACTACGGGCGCTCGACCCTGGGGGCGGGCCGGAAGGTCCTGGTCGAGCACTGCTCGGCCAACCCGACGGGGCCGCTCCACATCGCCCACGGCCGACAGGCGGCGGTGGGCGATTCGCTCGCCAACATCCTGGACTTCGCGGGCTTCAAGGTCTCCCGCGAGTTCTACATCAACGACACGGGAAACCAGATCGAGATGCTCGGGAAGTCGATCCTCTGGCGGCTCTCGGGCGACCCGACCCCGCCCGACGAGAACTGCTACCGGGGGGACTACATCAAGGACATCGCCGCCGAGCTGAAGGCCGCGGGAAAGACGGATCTGGCGAGCGCCAAGAGGTTCGGCGTGGAGCGGCTTCTCGGGGCGATCCAGAAGGACCTCGAGACGTTTCGCGTCCGCTACGACGCGTGGACGAGCGAGGAGGAGCTCCACAAGAGCGGCAAGGTGGACGAGGTGCTCAACTTCTTCACCAGCTGGGGGCTCACCTACACGAAGGACGGGGCGACCTACCTCAAGACGACCGACTACGGCGACGTGGAGGACAAGCCGATCGTGAAAGGGGACGGCGCGTTCGTCTACCGCCTGCCCGACATGGCCTATCACAAGGACAAGTTCGACCGCGGCTTCGAGATCCTGATCGACCTCTGGGGCCCCGACCACCACGCCCACATCGGGACGATGAAGGCGGGGATGAAGGCGCTCAAGTTCAACCTGGTCCCTTTGGAGCAGGCCCGCCCGGCGGCGGGGCTTCCGCCCGAGCAGAAGCCGGTGGCGTTCGAAGTCCTGATCATCCAGTACTGCAAGCTGCTCCAGGGAGGGCAGGAAGTGAAGATGTCCAAACGCGCGGCGAGCTACGTCACGCTCCAGGAGCTGATGGAGGAGGTGGGCGTCGACGCCACGCGGTTCTTCTTCGCGATGCGGAAGACCAACAGCCATCTGGACTTCGACCTCGACATCGCGAAGAAACAGTCTCTAGACAATCCGGTGTACTACGCGCAGAACGCCCACGCCCGGATCTGCTCGATCTATCGCAAGGGGCTCGAGGAGGGAAAGGTGGATCAAGCCGATCTCAAGGATGGCCAATGGAAGGGTGACTTCGACCCGTCGCAGATCGGCACCGATGAGGTTGAAATCCTGAAGGGGGTCAGACAGTTCCAGCGCCGGATCGAGATCGCGGCGCGGGACCTGGATCCCTCGGTGATGACGGACTTCTTGCGTGAGGTATCGGGAGCCTACCACCACTACTACGAGTACGGCAACCGGGACGCCACCCGCCGGGTCATCCACGAGAGTGAACCGATCCGGCGGGCCAAGCTGGCCGTCAGTTCCGCCGTCCAGCAGGTCCTCCGGAACGGCTTCCGCCTCCTGGGCCTCTCCGCCCCCGACAGGATGTAGCGGCACGCCGCTTGCTCCTTCCCTCCCGGATTCATCGGGAGGACGCCGTGAAGGCCCGGGTGTGCAACTCCGTGCGCAGGTGGGCACCGCTCTTCGCCCTCCTGGCCACCGG
>CAZSCC010000589.1:0-3685 GCA_964604905.1 uncultured Planctomycetales bacterium | reverse complement strand
TAGCCCCGTGCCCGGGCCTGTCAACTAAATCCCGCTTTCCTCTCAGAAAAACGTGACGGGTCCGCAGTTGTGAGCCGCCTCCTTGAGAGGGACAGGAACCCAAGAGGTCGATGAATCTCTCAGAGCGCGTCCGCCAAGATCGATCGCAGAGCAATCTCCTGGGTTATCATCGCCTTAGGTAGGAGAGCCCGACTTGGTTTGACTACAGTGAAGTATGTCCGCAATCAGTAGCTCTACCACAGGGAACTCCGTCAGGAGTGCCACTTCGCAGGCCTTCGCAATGAACTTATCTGAATGCTCCGCACGCCAATCAGCCTGCGAGACCAGCGGGGCAAGCCTTTCCTTGAGGCTCTTCGGATAAGCCAGGTTCTTGGCCCCCTGCGCGCCACAACATTCCCAGTGGTGAATCATCTCGTGAGCGATGTATCTTGCGATCGGCTTGGGCTTGAGACAGTGCGCTGCGGACAAGACGATCTTCGGGGGCTCTTTCCCTTTTCCTCGCGAATAGTAGGCGGCGGTATTATCCGGGAGATAGCGCGATGGCCTTATCCGAAAGAGAGGGATTGGGATGTCTGGACCGCAAATCATGGGAAGAAAACGGTTGACCTTCTTGTCGCAATAGGTGAAAAGCCTCTTCATGGAGCCCCATTCCACCGTCAGCTTTCCACGCTCTTCGTCGCGTTTCATCGCATCATCTCTCCTCACACTTCGCCCATCGTTGCATTGATTGCCGATCAGCAAAGTTTTTCGACCAGCTTCCACGCCTGAGCGATCACCTCGCCCATGTCGAAGTATCGGTAGCTGCCCAGACGCCCCGCGAAGACGGCCTTCGTGGGGATCTCGGCGTAGCGGCGGTAGAGGGCGGCATTGCTTCGGTCGTTGACCGGATAGAGCGGAGTCCCGTCCCGTCCGCATTCTTCGGGATACTCGCGGGTGACGAGCGTCCGTGGGGATCTCGGGTTCGAGAAGTGCTTGTGCTCCACGATCCGGGTGAACGGCACTTCAGCATCGCAGTAGTTGATGACGGGATTCCCCTGGAAGTCGCCTTCCATGACTTCCGTCTCGAACCGGCATCCCCGGAAGGCGAGCGGTCCGAAGCGGAAGTCGAAATACTCGTCTGGCCTTCCGGAATAGACCACGCGGCCCAGGCGCTCAAGGGCCTTCCGCTCCGCGTGGAAATCGCATCCGGTCCTTACCTCGATGCCTTGGAGCATCCGCTCAAAGAGAGGGGTGTATCCGCCCACCGGGACGCCCTGGAACCGGTCGGTGAAGTAGTTGTCGTCGAAACTGAGGCGAAGCGGCAACCTCTGGGCGATGCAGGGGGGAAGGGCCCTGGGATCACGGCCCCACTGCTTTCTCGTGTAGCCCTGGAAAAAGGTGTCGTAGATCTGGCGTCCGTAGGTCCCGAGGACCCAGTCTTCGAGATTGTCCGGGTCCTTGATTGGGACTCTTTCCTCCTCGAGCCGCCGGCGGGCCTCCTCGGGGGTCTTCACTCCCCAAAGCTGGTAGAGCGTCATGAGGTTCACCGGAAACGACCAGACCCTCCCCAGGGCCACGGCCTTGGTCCTCACCATGAAGGAGTCGAACGGAGCGAAGCGCCGGACGAACCCCCAGATGTCCGGGTCGTTGGTGTGGAAGACGTGGGGCCCGTAGGTGTGGAAGATCACCCCTTCACGGGCCTCCGTGTGGCACATGCCTCCCAGATGGGGACGCTTTTCGACCACGAGGACCTTCTTCCCGCGGTCGGCCGCCGTTCGGGCGAAGGCCGCGCCGAACATCCCGGCCCCCACGACGACGAAATCGTAGCTCATCCCCGCTGCCTTTCCAGGCGCTCGTGAGTGAGCGGGTGCTCCGGGTCGAGAGGGATCTCGCTGAACACCTCGAGTCTCAAATCATCCCGGTACTTCTCCCGCATCTGGGCGAGTTCCGCCATGGGGTCCTTGCCGAGGGCCGGGAGGACCCGGGTGTACATATCGCTCGTCCCGAGCGGCCGGACATGCTTCATCGGCGAGACGTCGATGATCGCCATCCTGTCCTTGGGGTACCCAAGGATCTGGGCCCAGGCGATGCCGAGACCCCATCCGCTCTTCGTCTCTCCCAGGGTCTCCCGCAGCCGCCCGAGACACTCCCGGGAGAAGATGGGCATCTGCTCCTCGACAAAGCCGACGTACCTGAGGAGCGAGCCCCTCTTTCTCTTCATCATTTCATGGCTCACGATGCTGCCGTAGGTCAAGGAGGGTTGGCCGAGCCAGAGGCCCATGGAGTGGAAGACGTCGAACGCGTCCGCCACGGTTCGGGTGTCGCCTTCCAGGTCATCGTCCGCCAGCCAGACCGCGTCATACTCAAGAACCCACGGATGGGAACGGAGGAACCCGTCGAACCATGGGTACTTCAGTCCCTTCGTATGGTCGTAGAAGTCAGCCCCCTCTTTCCACTGGCCGGGAGGGTCTCCGTAATAGGCGACCAGGAGGTCGAAGTTCTTCCGAGACGGCTCCGAGAGCCAGCTCTTGTGTCGTGAACCCTCTCCCGCGCGGGCGATCGCGAGGTTCCTCACGGCTTCGCTTCCTCTATTGATATTGATAGGCCTCCTTTTCGGAAGACGAGGCCGCTCCTCCTCCAGTGGCCCTCCGGCTGGTCCTTTTCGCGGCTTTGGGAGGTGGCCTCCAGGTCCAGCACGAAGCCCCGCGCGGCCATCGTGGCGATCCACTCCTCGGCCGAGCGGCAGTTGACATGGTGATAACCGGGCTGGCCGGGGAAGCCATGGGTCATGCAGACGACCTGGCCGAGATCGAACGTCGAGAGGAAGTTCTCGGCACGATCGGCCTCGACATGCTCGACGAATTCGGAGCACCAGACGAGGTCGACGGGTCCAAGCTTCTCGGAGTTGACGGGGCCTTCCGCATAGTCGTGCAGGATGAGCCAGCCCGGATCGACAACCCTCGCCAGGAATGCCTCCGGACACCCCTCGATGCCGACCGCATGGACCCCGGCCCGGCGGAAATGCCCGACGGCGTGTCCCTCGCCGCAACCGACGTCCAGGAGGGTCTTCGGCCGGAATCGGTCGAGGAGCCACTCCCAGACCGCGGGGCAAAAGGTGAGGGGGTCGCCGTGGGGCCAATTGAGGTCGGCCTTGACGTAGCCCCCCAGATGACCGGCTTGAGCGACCACCATGGGAGGCGTCTCGGGATCGGTCACCCTCTCACTCCTTCCCAAGCCGCCGGGCGCAGGACGAAGAGGCCGCAGTCGTGGGGCAGGACCTGGAGCCTGAACCGGTCGCGGTGCGCGTGGGCGAATTCGTCGACGGCCTCTTTCACCCCGTATTTCAGTCCGTCGAACTCCCCAAGGAGGTAATCGTGGCCGCACATGATCCCTTCGGGGTGGATCTTGGGGAGCCAGGCGGCGAGCTCGCTCCGGGTGTGCTCGAGGGTGTGGATCGTGTCGAGAAACCAGCAGCTCACGCTGCCGTCGGGGAAGTCGGCGGCGGCCTGGACGCTGTCTTTTTGCCGGAAGTCCCAGGACCTGAAGACCGGGTGGTGGAGCGGGAGGCCGAGGTTCCTGGGGAGGCTCTGGCGGGAGTCCCAGAGGATATCGTAGCTGATCAGGTGCCTCCCGGCCGCGACGGCGCCCGAGAAGAGGGCCACGGTCGACCACCCTCGACCGACCCCGAGCTCGACGACGTGACCGA
>CAZSCC010000588.1:0-1750 GCA_964604905.1 uncultured Planctomycetales bacterium | reverse complement strand
TGCTCCGAACCCCAAAGCGCCATTGGCGCCGGCCAACTGGACCGCGGTTTCTTTCTGGATAATGTGCTTCTGATCGGCCCAGAACTTAACGTACTTCGCGTATTGGAGATTATACATCGCCTTGGCTTGAACCTTCCGGATCAGGTTGCCGATCGCCACTCCAAAGTAACCGAAATTACTTGAGCACTTCGAACCCGCCGCCGCGGGATCGCAAAGGTCGGTCTTGATCTGATCCAGTCCTGCGGCATAATCGTCGTAAGCTTTCTTAATTCCATCTTCAAAGGTCTTCCGGATACCGCTCGTCCCTTCCTTCGCGCCCATAAACCCTACGGCCCAGCTTTCGTAGGCGCCGAGCGCCGCCGTAAATTCCGCTTGAACCGACGTAACAACACCCCCGAACGTCTGAGCAGCACTCTTCAAAGCAGACCCGCGAACCGGAAGATTCGTGTCTCCATCGGGGCCATAAACCACAGGATTGTCTTTCTGGGCCTTATAAACGTCGTAACCGTAAGCGCTCCAAGCGGCGTCTTGCATGAATTTGGCTTTATGGTAGGCGAGCGGGACAAATGCTTTCCAGGTAGTGAATGCCCTGGCCCCTCCGGCGGTCGGCGGATAAGTAATTGCCCTACTAACCGAAGTAGTAGACAGGTATTTGTCGTAACTGCCCCACGAGTCAATTCCCCGAACAACGTAATGAAAGTTGACGTTATCCTGTACTCGAGCGAGCTTGATCCCCATAAGCAGAACCAGTTCGGGCGTTTTGGCTGAGGCCTTGTATTTCCGGTCCACCAAGGAAATATTCAGATAAATAGAAAGCCGTCCCTCGTACTTCGATTTCGTATCGTCTAAGTCTTTCACATAATCTGAGAGGTAACCTGCTTCGCCCGTGAGGGAGTCTTTGTAAGCATTGTAAAGTTGTTCTCTAGGGCCTGTTCCGTGTCCAATGTTCTGAATGGAGAGGGTAAGAAGGTCGGTCCGCCGGCGACTGGCGCTTTCAAAGGCTCGGTCCGCGCGGGTGAGGCTGTCTACGGCCGCAGCGTCTTCAAAGCCGAGCTTGAATCCTTTGAACCGGAAGTGCGCATTCAAGCCGGGAACGTGAACACCCCCCGAAGAGTAGAGGGCGGCTTTCTCCGCGCGGCTCACGATCGTGCTGAGTTGGCCCGCGAAAGCCGTCTTCACCGCCTGAACGTAAGTATCCGACACTCCAGTCATTCGATCACGGAACGCCGTGTTTTCTTCCCCGTTCTTCGTCCGGTAGTCGTCGTAATACGTTTGAAGTTTGTCAAACATAGCGGTGCGTGAAGCGTCGACTGAAGTATAAAAAGCATTATTGGCCGACGTAAATTGGCCCCAAAGCCCGGTCCAGATCCCTTGCACAGTGGCGCCTGCCACGGTTCCATCATTGTAAGGCAATACCGCCGTGGCCCCTTGCATACTGTCGGCAAAGGCATTGATAGCCTTCAAGAGTCCGTTGCTATCGTGCAGGAAAGCCTCCGCCAACATTGTCGCGGAGTAGTTAAAGATCTTTTCCCTGAGCTCCGGCGTGTTCGCCGTCATTGCCATGGCTCCCCTGAACTGGGCTACGGTCTGCGCCTTGTCGATCTTGGTCGCGATCAGGACCCTAGTACCGATCTGCGAAAGTTGGTCTTCATACTCCTCTACGCGCTTCTTAAACGCCGGGTCGTTCGTCTCGTTCCAAACCTCACTGCTATTCTTTGGGATCGGAATGAACAAATTCATTCTGTGGATC
>CAZSCC010000587.1:0-10500 GCA_964604905.1 uncultured Planctomycetales bacterium | reverse complement strand
ACCACCTTGAGGACGGAGTAGCTCAGCGCCGTGCCCCCCACCGAGACCCAGACCGCCTCGCCCCCCGCCGCCTCGCTGAGGTCGAACGCCAGCGCCCGCGGCAGCCCGCCCGTCGAGTCCAGGAGCGCCACGCCGAACGGGTTGAACAGGACCACGAGCTGCCGGTGGGCCGGCTCCGGCTCCTCCGCGATCCGCTTCTTCCAGCACGGACCCACCGTCTTGACGAAGCGGTCCAGATCGAAGCGGCGCAGGAAAAGCTGGGTGAGATCGAGCCCCATACGCGGGGAGTATATCGACTTCCCCGCCCGCTCCTGATAAAATCCCGCCCATGACCGCGCTCCTCCTTGCCGCCTGCCTCGCGCAAGACTGGCAGCCCCGGCCCGGCGGTGGATTCGTCAACCCGTCCACGATGGAGCAGAAGTCGCCCGACGAGCTCCTCAAGCACGCCCTCGCCCGGCGCGCGGCAGGCGACTTCGACGGCGCGCTGGGAGCGCTCTATCCCCTCGTCCAGTTCACGCCCGAGGGATCGCTCCGCGAGAACGCCCACTACGAACGCGCGGAGACGCTCTTCGCGGGCAAGCGCTACTACGACTCCTACGACGACTACGAGAAGTTCATCCTCCGCTACCCGCAGTCGCCCCGCGCCACCCCGGCCAAGCGGCGGGAGATGGAGTCCGCCCTCGAACTCGCGCGCGAGGGCCACCTGGAGCGGGTCCTCGGCATCCCCCTCGTCTCGAGCCCCAAGACCGGCATCGAGTTCCTGAAGGACGCGCTGCGACGCTACCCGCGCGAGGACTTCTCCGCCGACTTCTACCAGAAGCTCGGGAAGTTCTACTACGACCGGCGCGACTGGGACCGGGCCGCCGAGCAGTTCGCCCTCGTCCTCGACCAGTACGCCGACGCACCCGACTCCGTCTTCGCCCTCTACATGCTCGGCCTCACCCAGGAGAACCGCTTCGACTCGGTCGAATACGACGTGAAGCCCCTCAAGGACGCGCGGCGCCACTACGAGCGCTTCCTCGAGGAAGCCGACCGCATGCGCAAGCTCCCGGCCCCCGCCAAGGACTGGGTGGACGGCCTGCAGGGCGCCGTCCGGGAGCGGCTGGCGACGGTCTACCGGCACCTGCAGGAGAAGTCGTTCCGCACCGCCGAGTACTACGACTGGAAGGACCTCCCGTGGTCCTCCGCGGTCTACTACCGCGCGATCCTAAAGGACGACGCCGTCTTCCGCCGAGTCCTCCCCGAGTTCCCCGAGACGGCGGCGGTCCGCCGCGCGAAGAAGCGCATCCCCGAGATCCAGGCGGAGCTCCGCGTCCAGATCGAGGAGAGCCGCTCCGGCCCCCCCCGGTGAGCCGCCTCCTCCCCGCCGTCCCGGGCCTCCTCCTGCTCGCCTCCTGCTACTCCTTCGGGGGCCTCTACGAGATCCGGGACGTCAAGGTCCGGGTCTTCGACAACCTGAGCGACCGGAGGACCCAGGAATTCGATCTTACGAACGCCGTCGTTCACGAGATGACGGCGAGGGGGTTGCGCGTTAACGGTACGGACGCGCCGTTCACCCTGGAGGGGCGCATCCTCGACCTGCGCACGCCGACCGTGGTCACCGGCGACCTCGACGTGGTGCGGGTCGGGTCCCTCGCGCTCCGCGTGGAGATATGGCTGACGGACGCGCAGGGCCGCCAGGTGTGGAAGGACGAGCGGACGGAGTCGGTCTCGTTCACCTCGCAGCGGGGGCAGACCTTCGAAAGTGCGCGCCACGAGGCGTTCGACCGCGTGGCGCGCTGGGTGGTGGCCCATTTCGAAAAGGAGTGGTAGCGCCGGCCGTTTATGGTGTAGGATGACTCGGGGGATGAAGGCCCCCTCTTAAATTCGCATGGAATTCGACGACGATCTGCAGCGCAAGGACGAGCCGCGAGGCAAGAAGCCCCGGAGCTACCTCATGCTCCTGGTGCTCGCGCTCCTCACCCTGACCATCCTCTGGCAGGGCAAGAACGTGGTCGGCGGCGGCAAGATCGTCGACGTCTCGGTCGAGGAGTACCTCGATCTCAAGAAGAGCGGCCAAGTCAAGGAAGTGCGGATCGAGGGCCTCGATCTGCAGGCCCGGATGCACCACGGGTACGTCCGGGGCGACAAGACCTACGAGAAGATCCACTGCACCCTCCCGCCGGCGTACATCACCGACCACAAGGGGTTCAAGGAGCTCTCCGAGGGGATCGGCCCGAAGGACTTCCACTACGACCAGAACAACAACTTCTTCCAGCAGCTCCTCCTCAACATGCTTCCGTGGGTCATCCTCTCGGTGCTCATCTGGTATTTCTTCTTCCGCCAGATCCGCGCGACGGGCGGCCCCGGCAACATCCTCTCCTTCGGGAAGAGCCGCGCGCGGTTCATCACCGCCGACAAGGTGAAGACCACCTTCTCGGACGTGGCGGGCGTGGACGAGGCGAAGGAGGAGGTCGGCGAGATCGTCGAGTTCCTGAAGAACCCCCAGAAGTTCACCAAGCTGGGCGGCCGTATCCCGCACGGCGTCCTCCTGGTGGGCCCCCCCGGCACCGGGAAGACGCTCCTCGCCAAGGCGATCGCCGGCGAGGCGGGCGTGCCGTTCCTGTCGATCTCGGGCTCGGACTTCGTCGAGATGTTCGTGGGCGTGGGCGCCTCCCGCGTCCGCGACCTCTTCCGTCAGGCGAAGGAGAACTCGCCCTGCATCATCTTCCTGGACGAGATCGACGCGGTCGGCCGGCGCCGCGGCACGGGCCTGGGCGGCGGGCACGACGAGCGGGAGCAGACGCTCAACCAGATCCTGGTCGAGATGGACGGCTTCGACACCGACGAGGGCATCATCGTGATGGCGGCGACCAACCGCCACGACGTGCTCGACCCGGCGCTGCTGCGCCCGGGCCGTTTCGACCGCCAGGTGATGGTGGACCTCCCCGACGTGAAGGGCCGCGAGGAAATCCTCAAGATCCACGCCCGCAAGATCAAGCTGGGCCGCGACGTCGACATGAAGAGGATCGCCAAGGCCACCCCGATGTTCTCCGGCGCCGACCTGGCCTCGCTCATCAACGAGGCGGCGATCCGGGCGACCATGCATAAGAAGGACGCGGTGGAGCACGGGGACCTCGAGGAGTCGCGCGACAAGGTCCTCTGGGGCCGCCAGAAGAAGTCGCGGGTCATGCTCGAGAAGGAGAAGAATCTCACCGCCTACCACGAGGCCGGGCACACCCTGGTCGCGTCGATGATCCCCGAGGCCGACCCGATCCACAAGGTGACCATCATCCCCCGCGGGCGGGCGCTCGGGGCGACCTTCTCGCTGCCCGAGCACGACAAGTACGGGCGCGGGCGGAAGGAGCTCGAGGCCATGCTGGCCATGGCGTACGGCGGCCGGGTGGCGGAGGAACTGGTCTTCAACGAGATCACCACCGGCGCCTCCAACGACATCCAGCAGGCCACCGAGACGGCCCGCCGGATGGTCTGCGAGTTCGGCATGAGCGAGAAGCTGGGCCCGATCTCCTACAGCGAGGAGCAGGAGCACATGTTCCTGGGCCGCGAGATCGCCCGCACGCGCAACCACAGCAACGAGACCGCGATGCTGATCGACTCCGAGGTCCGGCGCATCATCGACGTGGCGCACACCCGCGCGCGGGAGATCATCTCGCAGAACCGCAGCAAGCTGGAAGCGCTCGCGCAGGCGCTGCTCAAGTACGAGATGATTTCCGGGGACGAGGTCCGCATCCTCATGGAGGGCGGATCGATCGACGAGATCAAGGCCCGCGAGGCGGCTGAGGAGCGCGCCCGCGAAGAGCGCGTCAAGTCCGACGACAAGGGCCCGCGCTCCGATCCCGGCTGGAAGCCCGGCCAGAACCCCCTGCCCGGCCCGCAGCAGGCCTGACGCCGCCGGATCGCGCCGCGCGCCGAGTCAGGGACCCTACTTCGATTTCGCCTTCCGGATCGATTCCTCGCTCCGCTTCACCAGATCTTCGAGGAACGCCGTCCCCTCCGCACGACCTCCGTGGCCGCTGAACACCACGTCGGGATGAAACGGGATGACCTTGGATCGCACCCCCTCGACGACGACGGGGACCGAGACCCAGTACGCCATGAGCGTCACTAATGCGTACACGGACAACGGCGCGACCGTCGGCCAGGCGTACTTCTACGTCGTGACCGCGTTCGGAAACTGCGCCGAAAGCGCCGTGTCGGGCGAGGTCTCGGCCACGCCCCTGCCCCCCGTTCCCAAGCCGCCGCCCGACTCGAACAAGAGGTGCGGTTGCGGAACGATCGGTGAAACGCGGATTCTCTGGAGCATGGCCGCGCTCGCGGCACTCGCCCTGCTCCTGGTCTCCGGTCGCCTGCCCCGGCGCGTGACCTGAAGTCCGCGGGAGCGCTCCCGGAACCCATGTCCCCGCTCCAACAATGGAAGGGTGGACACGAGGAGGCGATCCCCTTGGGATTCGGCGCTCGGGAGCCGGGAGCTCCCACCCTTGAGGCCGTCCGCAGCGATTCTCCAGGAAGCGTGAATCGGGCGGGCTAGGGTTTCCGGACGGACCCCAGATGGAGAAGGGCGTACGCCGTCTTCGTGAGCGCCGGCTCCGTGCCCGGCCACCACGAGCCGTCGTCCCCCTGCTCGCGCAGCAGCATCGTCGCCGCCTCGAGCCGCCAGTCGGACCGGGCGATCCGGTCGACCTTGGCCCGCGCCAGCATCGGGGCGAGCCAGCCGAAGTACTCGATCCGCTGGTGGCACCACGCGGCCTCGACCGGCGGCACCGTGCGGACCGTCCACCGCACCTGGAGACCGGCGAACCCTCTGCGAAGCGCGAGATCGGCCGCCTGCCGCTGCTTCGGGTCGAGGGTCAGCTTCCCTGCGGCGATCAGGAGCGAGTTGAGCGCCGCCACCTGGATGAAGTGGGACCCGCGGCGCGCCGGTGCGCCCCCCCGGCGGCCCCCCGCGTCGACCGCCCACGCGAGCGGGGTCGCCTTCTTCGGGTCGAGCGGGAACGTCGCGGCGTCCTTCTCGAACTCGAGCTCGAGGTCGATCTCCTTCTCCTCGTCGAGCGTGGCGGTGCTGAAGTGATCGAAGGCCGCCTTCCACGCCTCGTCCGGCACCTTCACGCCAGGGGCGAGGGCGAGCGCCTCGAGCGCCTGCGCGGTCGCGATCAGGTTCGGGGGTGCGTCGGCCCGTCCGCCCGCGCTCCATAGCCCCGTGCGCGCCTCCCGGCGGCGGAGGAGTTCGTCGGCAAGCTTGACGATCTCGTCGCCCTCCTGAGGGGTCGCGGGGCCCCGGAGCGAGAGGGCGGCGATCTGGCGGGCGAGGGCGGTCGTCTCCGCCGGCGCCGCGGTCCGGAGGGTCTTCACTGCGCTCGCGATCGCCGGGTCGTCGGGCGGGACGCCGCAGGCCAGGAGGGCGCGGGCGACGAGGCCGGTGTGGGAGATCGCCTCGCCCGGCGCGTCGGGGGGGCGCGGCGCTCCCCAGGCGCCCGAGGGCTTCTGCTGCTTCCGAAGCCAGTCGACCGCCTTCTTCACGGCCGCCTCTGTCGCGACGGCGATCTTCGCGGGGTCGAGCTCGCCCTCCTCCCGAAGTTCGATCACCTCGTGCGTGGTGAACTGCCGATCGACCACGCGCGTGCCGCCGCGGGGGTCGGCGATGCGCTCCTGGCCCTTCACCTTCATCTGCCAGCCGGCCTTCAGGAGGAGCCCGCGGGGGATGCTGACTTGGATCGAGGTGGCGAGCGTCCCGATATCGTTCTTGGTGACGGTGAACCGCGGCTGGTTGTTGGCGATGTCGCGGCGGACCTCGAAGAAGGTGAAGGCGCCGTCGATCACGGCGATCTCGTCGTCCGCCTTCTTCTGGATCGACTTGAGGCCGTAGCCCCCGCGGACGAAGACGGGCCGGAAGCCGCCCCCGCCCGCGAACGCCTCGAGCACGCCGAAGGTCTCCCCCGACTCGTGGAAGAAGGGCGACGCGTGCTCCCACGCGGCCGAGCTCTTGAAGGGGTCGGGCGGGAGCCGGAAGACGAAGGGGATCGGGAGGTCCTCATATTTGTCGACCGCGATCCGGTTCCCGCTCCCGGCGAGCTCGCTCCCGAAGAGGAGAAACTCCTGGCCCCGGATGGGCTTCCCGCCCTTGTCGAGGAACTGGTAGAGGGCGGTCTTGCCGGGCGCGAGCTTCCACTCGATCCGCCGCCCCCCCTTGTCCTGCGCCGGCCGGGCGAGGCCGAGGGGGCCCGGGAGCGCCAGGCAGAGGACCAGCAGCAGGGGCGCTCTCATGGTCTCTTTGACACGCAGGACCCTCCGGCAGGTTCGCCCTTTCCGGCGGAACCCGGGGGAGGCGAGGCGCTCGCGGAGGGGGCCCTCGACGCCGCGGAGTGGCGGGCCAGCTCGTCGGGCGAAAGCGCGCGATCGTAGACCGCCGCCTCGTCGAGCTTCCCCTCCAGACCCTCCGTCCCCTCGCTCGATCCGCCGAAGAAGAGCTCCTTCAGGCCGGACGGGACCCCGGCTTCCGCCTCGCCCGAGATCTTCGGCTCGACGCCCCCGTCCAGATGGACCCGCAGCTTCCGGCCTTAGCGCACCCGGGCGACGTGGTGCCAGGTCCGACCGTCCGACCCGCCCCGCCGGAGCTGAAGAGCTCCCCGGCGCGATCGTCGCCGCCGGTCCCCCCGATCCCGAGCCGCTCCCCGGAACCTCGGGAGAAGAGATGGCCCGTCACCGAAAGGAGGAGGCGGACCGCCTCAACCCGAAGCCCGCCACCCCGCGCCGCTGAGGGGTTACTTCAGGCCCATCCGCTGGAGCTCTCTCCGCGACCCGGCGTGTTCCACGAGGTCCACCATGTTGGTCTCGACCGACTCGCGGAAGTAGTCGACGGCCCGGGCCGTGTCGCCCGCGAAGAGGTGCTTCATCCCCGCATAGAAATAGGCCTCGCATTCCTGCTCGCGCGCCTGCTCCGGATCGGCCGCCCCTGCCGCCTTGAGGAAACTCTCCTCCGTCGCCGACCCGACGAGGTACTGGGCGATCGTGGTGAACCAGTCGGCCTTCAACCGGATCCGGAGAGTGGTCTGGAGCTCAAGGGTCGCCGCCTCTCCCTCTCCCCTCCGCGTCCGGAGCAGCCAGATCCAGAGCCACGCGGGGTCGTGCGCGCCGGCGATCCGGCGGAAGTCTTCGAGCGCCTCGGCCGCGCGCCCCGCGAGGGCCCGTGCGTACGCCCGCGCGACGGGCGGGTCGTCCGGCCGGAGCTCCGCCGCACGGTCCGCGTCCTCCGCGGCCTTCGCGAACTCCCCCCGCCTCGACCTCCCCCGCGAGCGCTCCGACCAGACCCGCGCGTGCTTCGGATCCAGCGCGATCGCCTGCGCGAAGTCCGCCTCCGACTCCTCGATCCTCCCCAGGTCCAGCCGGTTGATCGCGCGGTGGAGCCACGCCTCGAGGAACCGCTCGTCTCGCCGGATCGCTTCCGTGAAGGCAGCCTCGGCCTCCGCGCCGCGTCCGAGCGCGAGGAGCAGCGATCCCAGTTCGTTCGCCCCCGCCGCGTCGACTGCATCCAGCGCGACTCCCTTGCGGAGATCCTCGAGGGCCTCGGGGAGCCGGTCCAGGCGGTACCGCGCGACCCCGCGGCGGTTCCACGCCACGCCGTCGCCCGGGTCGAGCTCGATCGCCTTCGTGCCGTCCGCCTCCCCTTCTCCGTGTCGACCGAGGGAGATCCTCGCCCAGGCGCGACCCGACCAGGCCCTCGAGATCGCGGGGTCGATGCGGATCGCTTCCGTGAACTCCGCCTCGGCCGCCCTCCAGTCCTGCAGGTCGAGGTGCAGCGCTCCCCGGAGATAGCGCACCGCCGGGTCTCCGGAAGCGGCCTTCATCGCAAGCTCCAGTGCCTCCTTCGGGCGGCCCTCGTCGCGACGCGCGGAGGCCAGCAGGAGAGGAGCGGCCGGATGGCCCGGTTCGAGGTCCATCGCCCACGCGACGTCCTCGGCGACCGGCTTCCTCTGGAAGCGCCGCGCGCGGGCGCGGAAGAACCAGGCCTCGGCGTCCCAGAGGGCCCGGAGCAGGTAGCTCCCCACGACCTCCTCCGCCTTCGCGTAATCCCCCCGGCCGAACGCGCCCAGCGCCTCGGCGTAGGACGCCAGGGGGCCCTCGAGCCCCCGCTCGCGCGCCGCCTCGACGTCCGCCATCCCCGACTCCCGGAGCGCCCTCTCCTCGGGACGTTCGGGACGGAGCTCGCGGAAGGACCCGGGAGCCCCCTCCGGCTCCCCGCGGCTCCGCCGGTAGCGCTCCAGCTTCGAGCGCCCTCTCTCGAGACGGGCCTCGGCGGACAAGGCGTCCGCCGCGACCGCGCGCTCGAAGGCCTCGGAGGGATCGCGGCCCAGGACGCGTCGGCAGCGGCCCAGCCAGATCCAGAGCGCCGCGTTCTTCTCGTCTCCCCGCAGCGCCGCCTCGATCGCCTCCACCGCCTTCTCCCCCGCCGCCGCCCGGCGCTCGGACTGCTCCCCGAGCGCCTCGAGGAAGCGGGTCGCCCCGTCGATCGGCGAGGGCGCCCGCACGGCACGATCGGGAAGCGGGGCGAAGCAGATCATGAGCGCCGCGGCGAGCGCCACTCCCGCCGCCAGGACGCTCACGACGATCTTCCGCCCGGAGGGCGCAAGGTCGGGCTCCGTGGACATGCCCCCTATCCTAGCACTCCGCCCCGCGCGATCAATGTTGGCGGAGCCGAAGGATCAGCGGGTCCGCGCGGCGGCGTAGTGGCGGGCCAGCTCGTCGGGCGGGAGCGGGCGATCGTAGACCGCGACCTCGTCGAGCTTCCCCTCGAGGCCCTCCGCCCCCTCGCTCGAACCGCCGAAGAAAAGCTCCGTGAGGCCGGTCGGAAGCTCCGCCTCCCCCGAGATCTCCGGCTCGGCCCTCCCGTCGAGATGGACCCGCACCTTCCGGCCGTCGCGCACCAGCGCGACGTGGTGCCAGGTCCGAAGGGACACGACCGTCCGACCCGCCCCGCCGGAGCTGAAGAGCTTCCCGGCACGATCGTCGCCGCCGGTCCCCCCGATCCCGAGTCGCTCTCCGGAACCTCGGGAGAAGAGGTGGCCCGTGACCGGACGGACGCGATCGGGCAGGCCGTTCCAGAACCAGAATTCCACGGTGAAGCGGTCGCCCAGCCCGTCCAGTCGGGCCCGCATCCGGCCGCCTGCGAAATGAGGGGCGCGGTTGACCCCGCCCTCCGGAGCCGGACCGGGCAGCGCGAAGACGACGCCGTCCTCGTAACGAGCCGACGCCCGGCCCGAATGCTCCCGCGCCTCGGGGCCGGTGAACTCGTCCATCCTCCAGTAGGCGACCGGCCGCGAAGCCGCGACCGCCTCCGCGTACGCCCCGCCGGTCTCCTCGAACGGGCGGCGTTGCTCCCCAGAGACCTCCTCGAGCAGCCGGAGCACCGCCTCGAGGATTCTGGGCTCGGCCTGCACCTCGAGCCCCGCCGTCCGCGCCGCCCAGGTGTTGTAGCCTCCCAGCGGGTAGAGCTCCGGCGGCGGAATGTATCCCTCCGCCCCGTTGGCGAGCTCGATCGTGAACGTCGGCCGGAGCGGGCTGCGGGCCTTGATCTTGAGCCCGGTGATCGCGTACACCTCGTCGGGGATCGCCGCGATCCCGAGGCCGCCGATCCGGATCGCCTGGAGCTTGAGCTCCCGCTCGGGCTCCGCGGCGAGGAGGAGCTGCTCGAGGGCGTAGACCTCGCTCTGCGACTTCGGCAGGCGGCCGGCCATGCCCTCGGCGATCCCGCGCGCCCACTTCAGCCGCTCCTCCCCGGCCACGCGCCGGCGCAGCCGGAGCTTCGCCTCGGCCATCGCGAGCGGCACCGCGGCGCGATGCTCGATCCCCCGCGCGGCCGCCTCCGCGATCGTCACGAGCGACCGGGCATAGTCCTCGATCCCGACCGCCTTCTTGGGCTGCCCGTAGTCCATCCAGTGCTGGTCGCCCGACGTGCCCTGCGACAGGATCGCGACGAACGGCGCGTCGGGGTCCCGGGCGCGCATCCCCTCCTCCACCTGCCGGCAGAAGACGCCGAAGTAGTCCGCCGAGACCGCCCCCGCGCCGAAGTAGTGCATCGAGTAATTCGCCAGGAGCGCCAGCGGCCGCCCCTCCGCGGTCTGGACGGAGAGGACCGAGAGGTCCGGGTCGACCGGCCCGGAAGGGCCGATCACGTCCGGATTCTGGTAGCCCGGATGCATGTTGTTCCTCACCGTCTTCTCCCCGAACGGATCGGTGAGCATCTTGTCCGGACGCCGGATCCAGGTCCGGCAATGGGTCTGCCCGGGCGCCGGAGCGACCGCCCACCCGGCCTTCGCCGGTGCGAGCCGCCCCACCGCCTCCCCGATCGCTCGGGCGATCTTCGCCGGCAGCGTCGCCGCGTATTCGGCATCCAGGGGCGTCCCCAGGCACCCCATGGCCGCCGGCGCCGAATGGGTGTGCGTGGCGGAGACCAGCATCCGGTCGGTGGCCAGGCCGGTCGCCTTCCGGGCAATCTCCTTGGCCTCG
>CAZSCC010000586.1:0-6502 GCA_964604905.1 uncultured Planctomycetales bacterium | reverse complement strand
TTCGTGGTGATGTCGAACTGGACCTTCCCCATGCCCTCCAGAAGATAGGCCTTCTGGCGCGGGCCCTCGTTGAAGGCCTCGCCGTGGATGGAGTGGCCGGGGAGGAGCTCCTTCTCCTGGGTCTCCTGCTTTTCCTTCGCGAAGGCGAGGGGGGCAAGAGCGAGGCCGGCGATGGCGACACGGATGGCGAGATGTTTCACGAGGTGTTCCTTTCTCCCCTTCCGGAGGAGTCCCGCTCCGACTGCCGCTTCCTGATATGGAACGCTCCCCGCCGCGGGGTCGTATCCCGATTTCGGCGTGATAGAAATCAAACTCTTTGAAATCTATCGCGGAGCATTTCGGTGTACAGTTGCGGACCGCCCCCGACGTAGGGTGGGGGAGGCGAGCCGACGTGAACGGGGTGGCGATGGCGGTCGAGCAAGAAGTACTGGTCCGGCTGCTCCTGGCGCAGCGGGCGATGCTGCTGGGGTACATCTCCTCGTTCGTCCGCGACGCCCACCTGGCGGAGGATGTCTTCCAGGAAGTCGCGCTCATCGTGCTCAAGAAGCGGGACGAGCTTGCGGACCCCGACGGCTTCCCGGCCTGGGCTCGCACGATCGCCCGGCTCGAGGCGATGAACGCCCTGCGGCGCCACACGAAGGCGCCCGTGTCGCTCGACGCCTCGGTGCTCGACGTCCTCGATCGCCACTGGGCCGCCGCGGACGGAGGGCCGTCCGCCGACGCCCTGCGGAGATGCCTCCAGAGGCTTCCGCCCCGGTCGCGCCGCGTGGTCGAGCTTCGCTACCGGGACGACCTGAGCGGCAAGGCGCTCGCCGAACGGCTGGCCCAGCCGCTCAACACCGTCTACGTGACTCTCGCCCGGGTCCACCGGGCGCTCTCGGAGTGCGTGAGGGCGCAGCTCCGCGGGGGGAAGGCGGACCCTGCCTGACGCCCGCTTCGCCGGCGACGACGACGCGTTCGCCGCGCTCGTCCTCCGGTACCTCGACGGGGCGACCTCTCGGGCCGAGGAAGCGACGCTCAACGCGGAGCTCCGGGAGAGCGGGGCGCGACGCGATCTCTTCGTCTCCCTCTGCCGGCAGCGCGGACAGCTGGGGGAGGCGCTGGCGGTGAAACGCGGGCGGACGATTCCCATGAAGATCGTCCTGGGCGCGGCGGCGGCCCTCCTGGCGGCCGTCGCCGGATTCCTCTTCTTCCGTGAAGGGGAGACCTCCCCTCCGATCGCCGTCGTGGAGGAGGCCTTAGGCGCGGGGGTTTCCGCCGGAGACCTCCTCTTCGCGGGCCAGGGCCTCGAGACGGACGCCAAAGGCCGCGCGGTGATCCGCTACCCCGACCGCACGCGGCTGGAGCTGGCCTCCCAGACCCGGATCCGCGGGCTGGAGGTCGCGGGAGGCAAGAAGTTGTTCGTCGTCCGGGGGCGGGTCACGGCGGACGTGGCCCCGCAGCCCGCGGGCCTGCCGATGACGGTCCGGACGGCCGAGGCGGAGGCGAAGGTCCTGGGCACGAAGTTCGTCGTTGGAGCCGCGACCGGTTCTACGCGGCTCGAGGTGGAGAAGGGGCTCGTCCGGCTGACGCGGCTCTCGGATCGGAAGTCGGCGGACGTGGCCGCGGGGCAGGTTGCCGTGGCCGCGGCCGGAGCCGACCTCGTCGCCCGCGCGGTCTTCCCTCCGATGACGCCCGACAGCTGGCGCTTCGTCCCGGGGACGGCGATGAGCCGGGTCGCCCCCGATCCCGCGAAGTTTCCGGGAATCCAGGGGAGGATGGGTCCCGACGCGGTCGTCGCGGCGTGGAGCGGCGGCGCGTTCGATACGAAGCGCAACCGCCTCGTCCTCTGGGGCGGCGGGCACACCGACTACTACGGCAACGAGGTCTACGCCTTCAGCGTGGACACCCTGGCGTGGGAGCGACTCACGGAACCGAATCCGAAGCCCAGCCTGAACAACGAGCTGAACGCCGACGGCACTCCGAACGGCCGAGCCACCTACAACGGGCTCGCGTATGACGCGCATGCGGACCGGCTGTTCGCGTTCGGCGGGGCGGTAGCGGGGAATGGGTTCGCCTCCTGCAAGAGCACGCTGACGCTGGACTTCGACGCCCGCACGTGGTCGGTCCGGAGGCCGGCCGGGACGGTCCCGCCGCCTCAGTTAGGGTGTAACGCCTCGTACGATCCGGCGACCCGGAAGGTCTGGTGGGGACAGAACTCGGGACTCTACTCCTACGACTACGCCGCCGACCGCTGGACGAAGCACAACGACGACAAGTTCTACTACTACACGAGCGCCGTCGACACGAAGCGCGGCCTTTGGATCGTGGCGGGGAACGGGGAGGTCTTCGCCTATGACCTCCGGAACGGCAACCCCGTTCGGCAGGCGTGGAAGACGGCCGGCGGCGACGCCCTCATCAAGAAGGGCAATCCGGGCCTCGACTACGACCCCGTCCGCGATCGGATCACCGGCTGGGCGGGTGGCGCGGTCTACACGCTCGACCCGGAAACGAAGGCGTGGATGGCCCACGATTCGCCCGGCGCGCCCGCGCCGACCCCGAACGGCATCTACGGCCGCTGGCGGTATGTCCCGTCCGTCGAAGCCTTCATCGTCGTGACCGCCGCCGGAGGGGACCTGCACTTCTACAAGCCCGGCAAGTAAGGAGGGAATGGATATGATGAGCGGGATCTTGATCGCGGGGTTGGCGCTGGCGGCGCAGGCGATGCCGGGCACGATGCCGGCCGACAGCTGGCTCGCCGTGCCGAACACGCCCATGAGGAGCGTGGCGCCCACGAACGGCCAGTTCGCCGGGACCTGGGGAGTCGGGGGACCGGCCATGGTCATCGCCGCGTGGGGCGGCGGCGCCCTCGATACGAAGCGCGGCCGGCTCATCCTCTGGGGCGGCGGTCACGCCGACTACTACGGGAACGAGCTCTACGCGTTCGACATCGCGACGCTGGGATGGTCGCGGCTCACCGACCCGACCGTCAATCCCGTGATGGACCAGGAGGTCAACGCGGACGGCACGCCGAACTCGCGTCACACGTACGGCGGGCTCGCCTACGTCGCCCACGCCGACCGGTTCTTCGGCCAGGCCGGGTCGCTGGCCGGGGTCGGCTTCGCCAAGTGCGACAGGACGTGGACCTTCGACTTCGACGCGAAGAAATGGACCGACCGGAATCCCCCGGCGACGTCCGGCGGCGGGTTCGGGGTCAACTGCTCGTATGACCCTGCCACGAAGAAGGTGTGGTGGGGCCGGACCGGGCTCTGGTCGTACGACTACGACGCCAACACCTGGACGAAGCACAACAACGACGACTTCTACTACTTCACGAGCACGGTCGACACGAAGCGCGGCCAGATGATCGTCGTGGGGAACGGCGAGGTCTTCTCGTACGACCTCAAGAACGCGAACTACACGAGACAGCCCTGGACCACGACCGGCGGGGCGAGCTTCATCGCCAAGGGGAACGTCGGGCTCGACTACGATTCCGTGACCGACAAGATCGTCGGCTGGCGCGGCGGCTCGCCGTACATCCTGGATCCCGTGACGAAGGCCTGGACCGTCGGGACCGCGACCGGCGCGCCCCCGGAGGGACAGAACGGGATCTACGGCCGCTGGCGGTACGCCCCCAGCGTCAACGCCTTCGTCGTCGTCACCGGGTTCGACACCGACGTGCACTTCTACAAGATGTCCGCGGGAGGCGGCTCGCCTCCTCCCGTGACGCCGCCGGCCCCCGTCCCGCCGCCGCCGTCGCCCGCCCCGGGTCCCTCGACCGCGAGCCCGGGCGGAGAGAGCGATCATCAGCGCTGCGGATGCGGCGTCGCGTCGCCGGGAGCGGGAGCGACGTTGATCGCCTTCGTCGCGCTCGGCCTGCTCGCGATGCTCAGGCGAGGAGGTCGCTGACCACGCGGCCGGCCACGTCCGTCAGGCGGAAGTCGCGGCCCAGGTGGCGGTAGGTCAGCCGCTCGTGGTCGAGCCCCATGAGGTGCAGGATCGTGGCGTGGAAGTCGTGGAGGTGGACGGGATCCTCGACGGCGTGGATGCCGTACTCGTCGGAGGCCCCGTAGACGAAGCCCGGCTTGACGCCCGCGCCGGCCAGGATCGACGTGAACGCGGTGATCTGGTGGCCCCGGCCGTTGCCCTGCGAGCCGTCCGCGAAGGGCGGGCGGCCGAACTCGCTCGTGATGACGACGAGCGTGCTCTCGAGCATCCCGCGCGAGCGGAGGTCCTTGAGGAGCGCCGCCAGGGGCTGGTCGGCCGCCTTCGCGCGCCGCGCATGGTCGGCCGCCAGGTTCTCGTGCGAGTCCCACGAGTCGTACATGCCCTGCCCGCGCTCGATGAGCTCCACGAAGCGCACCCCGCGCTCGGAGAGGCGCCGCGCCGCGAGGCACTGCCAGCCGAAGCCGCTGGTCTTCCCGCGCTCGAGGCCGTAGAGGCGGAGCGTCGCGTCCGACTCGCCCGAGAGGTCGAACGCCTCGGGCGCCTCCTTCTGCATCCCGAAGGCCGTCTCGAACGACCGGATGCGCGCCGCGAGCGCCGCGTCGTCTCCGCGGGGCGCGAGGTGGCCCCGGTTGTAGGCCTCGAGGAGTGCGAGTTCGTCCTCCTGCGCCCGCGGCGAGCGCGGCTTGAGGAACGGGACGGGCTCGGGCCCCGGGACGACGCGCGTCCCCTGGTGCGTCGCGGGAAGGAAGTCGGAGGAGAACACCTGCTCGCCGCCGAACGGGAGGTAGGGCGCGATCACCATGAACGAGGGGAGGTTCCGGTTGGACGTCCCCAGGCCGTAGCTCAGCCACGCTCCCAGGCTGGGGCGGGTGAACGTCACCGACCCCGTATGCATGCCGAGCGTCCCTTGGGTGTGATCGCGGTGGTCGGTCTTCATCGAGCGGATCACGCAGAGTTCGTCGGCGCATTCCGCGAGATGGGGGAAGAGGTCGCTGATGGGCATCCCGCAACGGCCCCGCGGCCGGAACGCCCAGTAGGGCTTCACGAGCTTCAGCTTCTTCCCGTGGGAGCCCTCGACGGAGATCTCCTTCCCGTGGTCGGCCGCGAGCTTCGGCTTGGGATCGAACGTGTCGAGTTGCGAGAAGCCGCCCGAGAGGAAGACGAAGATCACGCGCTCCGCCCGAGCGGGGAAGTGGGGCGCCTTCGGGGCGAGGGGGTCCGCCACGTCCTCCGCCAGGAGCCGCGAGAGGATTCCCGGCATGAGGAGCGAGCCGCCCACGAGGGAGCGGATCGCCTGCCTTCGCGAACAGCCGCAGTCAGTCGACATAGATAAACTCGTTCGAGCTGAGGAGGACCTTGGCGAAACTCGCCCAGCGACTCTCGGGATGGCCGGCCAGGAAGGCCTCGCCCTGCCGGAGTTCCTCCGGGACCGCGGGCCTCCCGAAGGCGAGTCGGTGCGCGAGGTCTATCCGCGCGCGGACGTCGGGCGCGGCCCGCGCGACCCGCGCGGCGAACTTCTCCGCCTGCTCGTGCAGGAACGGGGAGTTCATCAGGAAGAGCGCCTGGAGCGACGTGGTGCTCGCGCCGCGACCGGCGGTGCTCGCGTTGGTGTCGGCGCCGTCGAAGAGCGCCAGGAAGGGGTGCTTCTTCAGGCGCTGCTGCATCAGGTACACGCTGCGGCGGTCGCTGGGGTAGACCGCATAGAAGGGCGAGGCCTTGCTGTATTCCCACTGCTCCCGCGAGGGGAAGGCGTGGTCGCCCGCCGCCGAGAGGTCCAGCGCGCCGCTCACGGCTAGGATCGAGTCTCGGATTTCCTCCGCGTCGAGCCGGCGGCGCGGGAAGCCGGCCGACCCATAGGTGCGGGAACTCAGGAGGAGCCGGTGCATCGCCTTGACGGACCAGCCGCTCCGGACGAATTCGCCCGCCAGGTGGTCGAGCAGCAGGGGGTTCGTAGGCGGGATCCCCTGCTTCCCGAAATAGCTCGGCGTGCGGACCAGTCCCTCGCCGAAGTGGTGCTGCCAGAGGCGGTTCACCATGACGCGAGCGGTGAGCGGGTTGGACGCCTCGGTGAGCCAGCCGGCCAGTTCGAGGCGGCCGCTCCCGCTTGCCCCCTCGGGCGGACGCAGGCCGCCGAGGACCTGGAGGAACCGGCGCGGGACGACGGGCCCCGGCTTCTGAGGGTTGCCCTTCAGGTGGACCCGCGCGTCGCCGGGCGTCCCCTCGGAGACCGCGTACGCGTCGTCGATCCGCGGAGCGTTCTTGGCCAGCGTCCCCCGCTGCTTCCGCGCGTCGTCGAGGGCCTTCTTCAGGTCCGGGGGGACGCGCTTCGGGTCCGGGCCGGCCTTCTCCTCGAGCGCCTTGACCTCGGCGTCGAGCGCGGCGAGTTTCTCCGCGTGGGGCTTCAGGAGTTCGTCCGCCTTCTCCCGGGGGAGGAGCGGGACGAAGTCCTTCTGGACCTTCATCTTGTCGGACCCGGCGTACGGGAACCGGGTGCCCTGGAGGATCCCGTAGAGGGCGTAGTAGTCCTCGGTCGGGATCGGGTCGAACTTGTGGTCGTGACAGCGGGCACAGCCCA
>CAZSCC010000585.1:0-6795 GCA_964604905.1 uncultured Planctomycetales bacterium | reverse complement strand
CTTGCCGCCGACGCCGAGCAACACCAGATCCCCCTGGAGCTTGGTCATCTCCTGCACCGCCTCTGGCGAGGGGCGGGAGAGGGTTTCCTCGAGTTCGGCTTCGGTCGTGATCAGGCTCACGATTATAGTAAAGCCGTTCAATTCCGTCCCGTTGTGGAGATTTCCTGGGGGAGGGGAGAGTGGCCGGTCCGCGTCTTCTGCGAACGTGGAGGCGACCGAAGTTGTCGAGAAGGGCATGAGAATCGCATTCCTCCTGGCTCTGGCGTTCCTCCAGGACAGGGTCCTGGAGGAGGGGAGCGATGGTCGCGCCACGCTGAAGCTGCATGGGGGCATCCCGGTCCTCCACGTCTACGGGACGCCCGACGAGATGGGCGCCCAGTACGGGAAGCTGCTGAAGAAGGGGATCCACGCGGCGCAGCAGTCGGTCGGCAAAAAGTTCCTCGCCGGAGCGGACGAGAAGCGCCTCCGCGGGGAGACGAAGGGGATGGCGGCGGCGATCCCCGCCCATGTCGCCGCGGAGATGAAGGCCGCGGCGCGCGAGTCGGGGCTCCCTTACGAGGACTGGCTCCTCTTCAACACGATGTTCGACGTCGAGCACGGGGGGAAGCGGTTGGGGGGCTGCTGCACGACGGCCGCGTCGGGCGGGGCATCGGCGGAGCCGATCCTGGGACGGAACTTCGATCTGCCCCAGCCGTTCTGGGGGCTCGTGCCGCTCGGCGTGGTGGTGGTCCGCCATCCCGAGAAGAAGGTCGCCTGGGCCGCGGTCACCCACCCGCTCTTCGCCGGGACGCACGCGGGGCTCAACGAGAAGGGGCTCGCGGTCGGCGCGACGGCGGGGACGCCGGGCCTCGGGTACAACCCGGCCGGCCTGTCGAGCATGATCCTCTTCCGCCGCGTGCTGGAGGAGGCGTCGACGGTCGCTGAGGCGGAGAAGATGTTGAAGGACGCGAGGGTGACGGTCGCGACGACGCTCATGGTGCTCGACGCGAAGGGGGGGAACCTGCTGGCCGAGTGCTCGCCGCAGAAGGTCGTCTTCCGCCGTCCCGAGAAGGGGACGCTCCACGCGACCAACCACTTCGTCTCGCCGGAGCTCGCGCAGAAGGTGGACTGCCCGCGCTTCCGCTGGCTGGACGAGAACTTCAAGGGGCGCAGCGGGATCGACGAGGAAGTCATGAAGCGTGCGCTCGTCGGGGCGGCGCCGCCGACGAACCTCCAGTCGATGATCTTCTACCCGGTCCGCCGCTCGCTGCTGCTCTCGTCGGGCACCGGGCCGGCGGCGAAGGGCACGTTCGTTCCCCTCGATTCAGGAGTGCTCTTCCCGAAGTAGCAACTGTTCATCTGGGCATCGGGTGTCCAGATGAACAGTTGGGGCCTTCCGGAGCGTTCAGTTGGTATGGACGACCTCACCCGGCGCGAGGCCCTGGATACGATCTCGCGGCTCGGCGTGGCGGCGCTCCTCCCGGGCGCCCTGTCCGGCTGCACGGCCGGCCCGCAGGCCATGCCTCCCCGCGAGCGGAAGCCCGGCCTGGTGAAGGCGGAGAACGAGAAGCGGGGCACCCGCGACTGGATGCTCTCCACCCCGCGCATCGACCCGAAGACGAAACACCGCTGTCCGTGGATCGAGGGATACTTCAGTCGCCTCAGCGCGAAGGCGGGCGAGACCGTCACCCTCCACGTGAGCACGAACCCGGCCTCGAAGTTCGCCGTCCAGCTCTACCGGATGGGCTACTACGGGGGCGACGGCGGGCGGCTCGTCGCCGAACTCGGCGCGTTCCAGGGCCGCGTCCAGGAGGACCCGCCCGTCGGGCCCAACCGCCTCCGCGAGTGCCGCTGGGAGGCGGCCGCGACGATCGCGATCCCGGGCGACTGGCCGAGCGGCGTCTACCTCGCGAAGCTGACGGCCGAGCTCGAGGGGGTCCAGAGCTACGCCGCCTTCATCGTCCGAGACGACCGCGCGTGCGACTATCTCCTCCAGTGCTCGGACACGACCTGGCACGCCTACAACCGCTGGCCCAGCCAGTTCTCGCTCTACGACGACGGGAAGAGCACGTGGTACTGGGGCGCCGGCGTCGACGTCAGCTTCGACCGCCCTTACGGGAAGTACTGCCAGATCCTCGACCAGCCGCTCTCGACCGGATCGGGCGAATGGTTCCTCTGGGAGTTCCCTCTGGCCTACTGGATGGAGTCGCAGGGGTACGACGTCTCGTACGTCTCCAACCTCGACACCCACGCCGACGGCGCGGGCCTCCTCCGCGCGCGAGGGCTCCTCTCGGTGGGCCACGACGAGTACTACTCGCTCCCGATGTTCCACAACCTGAGGTCGGCGATTGCGAACGGGCTGAGCGTCGCGTTCCTCTCGGGGAACACCTGCTGCGGCCTGCTCGAGGTCCTGCCGTCGACCGACGGCCGGCCCGACCGGATCGTCCGGCGCATCGATCGTTTCGGGCCGCGCGACGAGACGGGCGACCGGATCTTCACCGCGATGAAGTCTCTGCCGCGGACCGGCCCGAACGAGGCGACGCTGATCGGCGCCCGGAGCACGGGGACGGTGATGGGCGGCTCGCCCTACTTCTGCTCGAAGCCCGACCACTGGCTCTTCGCGGGGACGGGGATGAAGGAGGGCGACGGCATCCCGGGCCTCGTCGGCTGGGAATGGCACGGCGACCCCGCGGACCTCCCCGGTCTCGAGATCGTCTCGAAGGGCGTGATCAAGTACGGCGGGCAGGAGAACCTCTACACGTCGACCGTCTACCCCGGCCCGAAGGGGAACTTCGTCTTCAACGCGGCGACCTGCTGGTGGGCGGACGGCGTGGGGGCGCCGCCCGGATACCTCCATCCGAAGGCCCACGGCGCGGCGCCGCAGGGGCCCGATCCCCGCGCGCAGCGGATCACGGCCAATGTCCTCGCGCGGATGAGGGCGTGACTCAGTAGGGCTCGCTACAGTTTCGGCACAGCTTCACGCCGGGATCGTTGTCGCTCCCGCAGGCGAGGCAGGTCCAGGGGCGCGGCTCAGGAAACGGAGCCTGCGCCGTGGATCGCCCCCTCCGGGAGAGGGCGAGAAAGAAGAGCCCGCCGACCCCGCCGATGGCGAAGAGGAGGATCAGTCCGCCCAATCCGATGCGCACTCGACCGCCGACCAGCAGGGCCAGGAGGCCGAGCCCGAAGAAAACGACGACGCAGCCGCACCCGCCCTTCACGAAGGCCTTCGACTTTTCGCTCATGGGAGGCTATGCCGCCGCCTCCGCCGCCTTCCTCATCCGCGACGTCGAGACGAACAGGTGGATGAGGGGGAGGACGAAGACGAAGAAGATCAGCCCCAGCGGACCGAGGTCGACCTTCCCCCGTTCGTTCGAAAGCGTGCGGATCAGGCCCATTCCCAGGAGGATCCCCAGCGGGATCGCGTAGAAGACGACGAACCAGAGCGTCGTCGCCTTCCAGCTCCGCGCCGGCCTCTCCAGGCCCAGGTGCTGGCAGAGGAGGCGCATCGAGAAGCAGAAGAAGAGGAGCGCCGCGATCTCGGCATATTCGTAGAGGATCCAGGCGATTTCCTGGGCGGGCGGCTTCGGGGTGCTCCACTGGTCGGCGAAGGCCTTGACCACGGAGAGGATGCTGATCGAGGCGGCGAAGCTCATCGCCTTTCGGTAGCTCGGGGTGACCTCGAGCCTGGCCAGGGGGAGGACGCCCGACGTGATCAGGATCATACCCAGGACGTCGTTGACGAGGTCGAAGGTGAACGAGCCGTCCTTGAGGTTGACGTCTATCACGCAGATCACGCCGCCCCAGAAGATCCGGCGGAGGGGCGATACGGTCCGGGCGATCACGCTCATGGGAATGAGACGATGATAGCACGCGCGGGTTACCGGCGCGGCTCGACGCCCAGCAAATGGCGGACGAAGAAGTCCCGCGTCCGCCGGACGCCGTAGGGGCTCCCGCCGCTCCCGTGGCCGCCGCCCGGCACGACGAGCAGGTCGAAGTCCTTGTCCGCCTTGATGAGAGCGTTCACGACTTGCATCGTGGAGGCGGGGTCGACGTTCTTGTCGAGCTCGCCGACGATGAGGAGCAGCTTCCCCTGGAGCCGGTGGGCCTGGGTGACGTTCGACTGCTCGGCGTAGTGCGGTCCGACCGGCCAGCCCATCCAGAGCTCGTTCCACCAGACCTTGTCCATGCGGTTGTCGTGGCAGCCGCAGTCGGAGACCGCGGCCTTGTAGAAGTCGCCGTGGGCGAGGAGCGCGCGGGTCGCGCTCTGGCCACCGGCGGAACCCCCGTAGATGCCGACGCGGGTGAGGTCCATCCACGGGTATTTCGCCGCGGCGGCCTTCATCCAGAGGATGCGATCGGGAAAACCCGAGTCGCCGAGGTTCTTCCAGCAGACGTCGTGGAACGCTTTCGAACGGTTGGAGGTGCCCATGCCGTCGATCTGGACGGTGATGAAGCCGAGCTCGGCCAGGGCTTGCGGTTCGCGGAACTCGCGGAATGACTTCGGCACGAACGATCCCTGCGGCCCGGCATAGATCGCCTCGACCACGGGGTATTTCTTAGACCCGTCGAATTTCGTCGGCCGGTAGATCACGCCGTGGATGTCGGTCTTCCCGTCGCGGCCCTTGGCGACGAACCGCTCGGGGGCCTTCCATCCGGCCGCGGCGAGCGGCGCCAGGTCGGCGCGCTCCAGCTCGCAGATCTTCGTGCCGTCGGAGGCGAGGCGGAGCTCGACGACCGGGGCCAGGTCGACGCGCGAGTACGTGTCGAAAAGGAAGCGGCCGTCGGGCGAGAACTCGATCGCGTGGGTGCCGTCCCCCTCGGTGAGGAGCGCGAGGCCCGAGCCGTCGAAGTTGATCCGCGCGAAATGGACGTGGTAGGGGTCCTGGCCGGGATGAATCCCTCCCGCGCGGAACCAGACCTGCCGTTTCTCGACGTCGACCCGCTCGACGCCGCGGACGATCCACTCGCCCCTCGTGATCGGGTTCTTCAGCGGACCCGCCCGGGCGTCATAGAGATAGAGGTGGTTCCAGCCGTCGCGCTCGGACATCCAGATCAGTTCCTCGTCGCCCACCCAGTGGAGGAACTGCTTGTGGGCGTAGTCGATGAAGGTCTTCGACGCCTCGTCGACGATCGCCCGCGCCTCGCCGGTCTCCGCGTCGACGGCGATGATCCGGAGCGCCTGGTGACCGCGCTGGTTGTAGCGGAAGGTGAAGCGCTTCCCGTCGAGGCCCCAGCGGACTTGGTCGACGCTCCAGGGGGTGGGGAAGAGGGCGTCGCCCACCGGGATCTCGGCGCGCCGGGCGACGTCGAAGAGGCGTGGCTTAGCCACCGGGAGCGGGTCGCCGGGCTTCGCGTAGTTCAGGGTCTGGACCTTCGGCTGGAGCTGGTCCTTTGGGGACGACTCGACGAGCGTGACCACGCGCTCGGGGGCCTTCTTCGTGCGGAGGACCACGACGCGCTTCGAGTCGGGCGACCACCAGATCCGGCCCGAGTAGGGATCGTCGGCGGCGCCGTCCTTCGAGAGCGCGAACTCCTCGCCCTCTTTCCCGCGGAGCCAGAGGTTGTTCTCCTTGAAGAAGGCCGTCCAGGCCCTGTCGGGCGACTTGTCGGAAGCGGGACGCGGGGGGGCGAGGGGCGCGCGGGGCGGTTCGGCGGGCTTCCCGGCGGCCGGGAGGGTCTCCTTCGCGCCCGTCAGGGCGGAGACCCGGACGAACTCGCCGGTTCCCCGCTTGTACCAGAAGGAGTTGCCGTCGGCGGCCCAGGTCGCCTTGACCTCGGTGACCGCGACCTTGCCCCGGAAGGTGCGGGGAAGGGCGGCGGCGCGGTCGTAGTCGGCCTGGGTGCCCTGCGCGAGGGCGAAGAGGGCGAGGATGAAGGCCATGGGCGGCTCCTCCAAGGGGTCCGCCTATCCTACGCCCTCCGATATGCTGTTGTACACAAAATCACTTCAAGGCGGCCACCTCCGCCTCGCCCAGCGCCCGGTCGAGGAGCAGCGTGCGGCCGATCAGGCCGCGGTACCAGGCGTCGTGCAGGTAGAAGATCTCGCTCGCCAGGATGAAGGAGGGCGGGATCTGGGCGGGCGCGTCGAACTTCTGCGTCACGCCCTCGTGCACGCGCTTCCCGTCCAGGTAGAGCCGCACGCGCCACTTCTTCGCCTCCGTCGGCTCGGCCGTCATCGCGACGTGATACCAGCGGTCGGCGTCGAGCGTGGCGTCGCTTGTGAACTGGTCGTTGACGTTGACCGCGGCGGAGAGGCGATAGGGCGCCTGCTGGCCGAGGAGGCGCACGATGAACCGCCGCGCCCCGAGCCCCACGAGGTCTCCCTTGCCCCCGTGCTGAGCCGGACCCATCTTCGTCGCGGGCTTGACCCACGTGGAGAGCGTGAAGGCCTTGATTTCGAAACCGCCGCCGTGGAATCCGGAAATCGCCACCGGCGTGCCGGACCACGGGATCGACTTCAGGTAGTTCTGCTCGATCGATCCCATCCGCGGGACGTCGCGCCGCCCCGGCGAAGGGTCGGCGAACCGGAGCGCCGGTCGGCCGCCGTCGACCGCCCAGTCGGCGTTCGCCAGTTCGAGCACGCCGAACGGGCCTCCCGCGAAGTCGAACACGTGGCGCCCGCGGCCCTCCTCCATCCGGTAGTCGAGAAGCGCGCCGGCCGGAGCCGGGTCGGTCTTTGCGGGTGTCGCGTTCGCGCGGCCGATCGAGGCGTCGTCGCTCCGGGCGAACTCGACGTCCGTCACGAGCACGTCGCCGGTCCCCGCGTTGCCGAACCCCGCCGTGAGCGAGTGGACGCCCTCGGGGAACTCGACCGCG
>CAZSCC010000584.1:0-2251 GCA_964604905.1 uncultured Planctomycetales bacterium | reverse complement strand
GGCAACGGCGACTACGACGCGGGCAACACCGGACTGTCGCTCATGGCCTTCCTGGGAGCCGGGTACTCACACCTCTCGAAGGACATGCACGACGGCATCTCCTTCGGCGACGTCGTCCGCAGGGGCATGCAGTGGATGATGGCGCATCAGGATCCCGACGGCTGCATCGGCGCGCGCCAGGGCCACTACATGTACAACCACACGATCTGCGCGCTCGCGATCACCGAGGCGTACGGGCTGACCAACTCGACCCTCTTCAAGGACCAGGCGCAGAAGGCGGTCGACTTCGTCGTCGCCGCGCAGAACCCCGGCCGCGGGTGGCGCTACAGCCAGAAGAGCGGCGACAACGACTCGTCGGTCACCGGCTGGGCGGTCATGGTGCTGAAAAGCGCCGAGCTCTCGAGCCTCGTCGTCCCCAAGAGCGGTTACGACGGCACGCGCGCGTGGTACGACGAGGTGACGGAGGAGTCGTACGGCCGCGTGGGCTACACCCACAAGGGCACGGGCAAGGTCTTCGTCCCGGGGATGAACGAGCAGTTCGACCACCACGAGGCGCTCACGTCGATCGCCGTCATGGCCCGCATCTTCATGGACAAGAACAAGTCCGACGCGCGGCTCGTGAACGGGTGCGATCTCCTGCTCCGCGACAAGCCGCGCTGGGAGGGGAACGCGACGGACTTCTATTATTGGTACTACGCGTCGCTCGCCCTCTTCCAGTACGACGGCCCCAAGGGTCCGAAGTGGCTCTCGTGGAACGAGCCGATGAAGGACGCCTTGGTGAAGAACCAGAACGTGAAGTCGACCGGCTGCCGGCGAGGGTCGTGGGAGCCCGTCGACCGCTGGAGCGGCGAGGGCGGGCGGGTGTATGCGACGGCGATCAACTGCCTGACCCTCGAGGTCTACTACCGGTACGCCAACGTTCTGGGGGTGAGGTGATTTCGATGAACCTTTTCGAGGGGTCCGCGTTTGCAGAAGGTGTCGCGCGGGCCGGAGCGGGCGCGCGGTCTTCAGGGGTGACGGGGCGAGCCACCCTCCCGCCTGAAGAAAAGGACCCTGGAACCCAAGGCAGAGACGCTCTGCCCCGAATCTGACAATTTGTCGCCTCCCCCGGGGCCGATTTTCACTGGCACGCCCGGCCCCGGGGCTGGCACTTAACCCAACTACCTGAACTCCAACCACTTGCAACCGATACGAAGCCGCCCGGAAAGATCGTCTCGGGCCCCTTATTTTCTCGCCCGCCGATGAACCTTTCCCAGGGGGCTCCGTTTGTAGTCCTTGCAGTCGGAAACCGTCTGGGTTAGGATTTCGAGTCTGGGTGTTAGGGCCTTTCTGAGGAGGAGTCTATGGCGACCCGCAAAGTACCCGTCCCCGCTCCCGAAGAGGATCCCGTCGAGGAGGACCAGGAAGAGCGGGAGCTGCCTTCCGGGCCACCGGAGACCACAGGCGAAAAGCTCATTGCCGTGACCCCCTGGTGGGCCATCTCCACGGGCATCCACGTCGTGGTGGCGCTCATCCTGGGCTGGTTCTTTGTCGTCCAGGCCAAGGAGGACGAGGAGGCGGTCGTCGTCAGCCCGCCCCGCAAGCCCCGCGTCCAGCCCGAGATGGAGAAACCCCGCGACCTCGACCCCAACAAGAAGATCCTCGACATGCAGAAATCGGTCGAGGACCCGGTCTTCAAGAAGGACGCCGAAGAGGCCGACCATAACGAGACCGCCGACGAAGAGGAGTTCATGAAGGCGAAGGGCGACTCCCTCGACTTCGTGAGCGACAAGCCCTTCAAGGGCAAGGGCACCTACGACGTGGTCGGCGGCGGCGGCGGCGGCGGCGGCCGCTACGGCGGCCGGCTCGGCGGCAAGCGCAACCTCGTCGCCCGCGGCGGCGGCGGCGGCGACACGGAAGATGCCGTGCTCGCGGCCCTCAAGTGGCTCTCCCGCCACCAGGGCGCCGACGGCGCCTGGAAGACCCAGGGCTACATCGGCGAGTGCAAGAAGGTCGCCAAGTACGCCAGCGGCGGGAACTGCTCGCCCAACCCCGGTCACGACGACTTCGACGCCGGCAACACCGGCCTGTCGCTGCTCGCGTTCCTGGGCGCCGGCTACTCCCACCTGTCGAAGGACACCTACGACGGCATCTGCTTCGGCGACGTCGTCCGCAAGGGCCTCCAGTGGATGATGAGCCACCAGGACCCCGAGGGCTGCGTGGGCTCGCGCAACGCCCAGAAGTACATGTACAACCACACGATCTGCGCCCT
>CAZSCC010000583.1:0-1981 GCA_964604905.1 uncultured Planctomycetales bacterium | reverse complement strand
CGGACGAAGCACAAGCTATTTGTTGAAAGGCTCCTGACCCGGCCTTCTCATCGCTTTCGCAAATCGATGAGAAAACCGCTTTGTGAATAAACCGGATGCCTCCCCGCCACATAGCACGGCGGGCAAGCGCGGCCGAAAATCAATATTTTCGGCACGCTCGCTGGAATCCTGTGATTCCAACAGGCTCTTTTGAAGCTTGTGGCTTCAGTATTCGCTCGGCCGACCTTGAGGGTCTGCTCTTTGCAGGGGAGAGGTAGAGTTTAACTTAATTTAACGTCTCCTGCTGGACGGCGTCCTGTTAAATGTTAAAATGTTACAAGCGCCCCGGTGAATACAAATGAAAAGGAAGGTATTTGATGAATGAGTTTACTTGTCCGCTTTGCGGAAAAAAGACGCCGCGGGATTTAATGGTTTTTTTGGATCATACCAACCAGCACGTGGTGGATGCCATCAAGAAGGAGCATCCCGAATGGGTGGCTCCGGACGGGACGTGCCGGACGTGTTTTCAATATTATGAGCAGTCGCTTTCGGGAGAATTTTTTGAATCGAATCTTGGACCGCGCGAGGCGGGCAAGCGCAGGTGGCTTGGTATTGGCATCACGGGGCTGACTTTATTTTGGGCTCTCTGGCTGCTTGGGACTCATGCCGACCGGTTTATGAGAGGCTTTATTTTCTTTCCGCTGGCATTCGGACTTTTCAATCTTTTTGAAGCACGGAAGAAAACCTGTGCGATTCTTTCCGAACGGGGACTGGTTAACTTGGATTCCGGCGTGCGGAAAATTGAAAATGCCGAAGTTGCCCGGAAGCTCCGGAGCCGCGGACGGAGCCTTATGCTTCAAGCTCTCTTATGGGCTTTGATCCTAAGCGTTGTTTACCGCTTCCTGCCATCGTGAAAAAGAGTTCCCGAAGTGGCGCTCCCGGAACCGGTGCCGTGCTGTTACGTCACACCCCGCCGATTCAACTGCCCCTGGAATTTACAGGCTTCAAACTATTGCCGGCGTTTGATTCGGTTGAGTTTCAAGGTATTGTCCCGCCCGGCCTTTACCATTACAAGTTGAGCATTGGCTCTGAGACGCGCTCTCTTTTTTGTGCGTGGATAGTTTTAAAAGAGGACTCGGTTGCCTGGCAAGCGTTTCGGGAATTGTTGGGAGAAACTCTCAAAACGGCCGCTTCTCAAATGCGGGGATTTTTCGGGCTTGAATTATTATTTATGGATTTAAGCGGCGGCTTATCGAATTTTCATCCCGGAAACCTGGCCCAGCTTATTATCAATCATTCCAAAAATCTTGACCCAGGCAAACAAATCCTCATTCATTATGCTTCGCTCTGGATGATGCTCTCGCAACGCACGGCGGAGGATTGGGGCAAAATTGATTTTAAATCCCGCGTTGAGGTGATTTCAAAACATGAGCAGCTGGATTTAAAGTTGAAAAAATGCCTGCGCGATACGGAGCATTTTCCAAATGATGTCAAGCCGCCTTTATTTGCCCTCTTTGATTTGGGAGAAGGGTCTGTTTTTAAATTCGGCGCTGAAGAACAGACCGCGCGGATTCGACGATGGCTCGAGCGCCTTCAAAAAGCGAGTGTGCCGGTTCCTGAAATTTATATCTGCCATCAAGGAAAGTCTATTGAAATTGCCGCCCAATTTGGCTTTCGCAACGTATAAGCCGTAAAAAGAGGTCAAGTAAACAAAGACCGGGGGACATGACTTAACTCGGGCATTCGGTGTGATGTCCCTCGAATTCGGATTCGAGAACAGTCAATCGCTTCGGCGATTGCGCTGGCCTTAAGGCTTTATATAATCCCTGAAAGTGAAACAGCAGTAAACATGAAAAAAACGGTCTATCGCTTTATTTTTCTTTTGACTGTCCTAGTCGCCGCTTATATCCTGAACCGTTCAGGGCTTCTCCAAAAGACCCTGGATTGGATTAAAAGTTTTGGCGCTTGGGGGCCGGTTCTATTTGTGTTAGTTTATGTTTTG
>CAZSCC010000582.1:0-4544 GCA_964604905.1 uncultured Planctomycetales bacterium | reverse complement strand
GAGGCCCTGGCCGCGTCGACGATCTCGAGCAGCCCGGCGGAGCTCGATCCCGTCGTGCGCGTGGGGAAGCGGCTCTCCGCCGTCGCGAACAAGCCCGCGTACAAGTGGGAATACCGCGTGCTCGTCGACGACGAGACCCTGAACGCCTGGTGCATGCCGGGGGGGAAGATCGCCTTTTACACGGGCCTCTTCCAGGTGCTGGAGGACGAGGCGGGCGTGGCGTTCGTGATGGGCCACGAGATCTCCCACGCCCTCCTGCGTCACGGGGCGGAGCGGATCAGCCAAAGCTTCGCGGCCGAGGCGATCGGCGCGATCGCGGCCGAGGTGATCGGGGGGAACGACCCGCAGAAGCAGAAGACCGTCCTGGGCTGCTACGGCGTGGTGGCCCAGGTGGGCGTCCTCATGCCCTTCAGCCGCGAACACGAGTCGGAGGCCGACCGGCTGGGCCTCGAGCTCATGGCCCGCGCGGGGTACGATCCTCGGCAGGCAATCGAGGTGTGGAAGCGGATGGAGCGTCTCTCGGGCGGCGGGACCCCGGAGTTCCTTTCGACCCATCCCTCCCACATGACGCGCATCAAGGACCTCGAATCGCGGCTGCCGACCCCGCTGGCCCTCTACGACCAGGCGATCAAGGCGCCGGTGGCCCGGCTTCCGAAAGTGGGGGGGCGGAAGGGGAAAGGCGGGGCGGTTCTCGAGGCGCCCGCGGGGAGCATCGTCGGGAATGCGGCGAGCTACCTTCGAACGAAGACCAAGGAGAACCGGCACGCCCTGCTCCTCGAGTTCTGGATCAACGAGGACGTCTATCTCGAAGGAGTCCGGGTGGCCGGGGCGGACGGCCTCAGCATCCCGATCGACGCGAAGGTCGGGATTCCGGCCAACCTGAAGAAACAGGTTGTCCTCGTCCGTCCCGATACGGGGAGCGCCGATTTCCCGGGGGGCCGTTACACGCTGGCCCTGACCGGCAGCGCGAGCGGTCGCTCGTTCGCGGTCTCCTGCGCCTTCGAGGTCAGGTAACCGTTGCAGCGACGGGGAGGGCAACCTAGAATGATAGGGATGAAATCCGCGTTCGGTCTGGCGGCGGCGACGGTCCTCCTGAGCGGATGCCTCATGCGCGAGCCGAACTACAGGAACTATGGCCAGCGGCCCCACGAATGGGACCTTCCGGGCCCGGACGACGAGCGCAAGGTCTTCGGCCCCATGCCTTTCGACGAGGCGAAGGAGTTCATCCGCGACCGCCAGAACGAGGGGTGGAGCCTGATCGGCTACGAGCGCGCCAGCGTCCCCGAGGAGATCATGGTCGACACGACCGAGCTCGACCGGCCGGTCGATCGCAAGGCGGATGGCGCCCGCGGACCCAAGAAGAACTGGACGTTCGATATTCCGAAGACGTACGACGATGGAGTGGATGCTCCGAAGAAAGCGACCGTTCCGCCCTATCTTGACGAGGGCGTCAGGCCGTACCGGCAGAAATACCTCGTCATCATGAGTCGGTGGAAATAGCTCCTTCCGGCGCCTCCAGCACGACGGCATGGTACCCAGGCACAAGACCCGCGAAGTCCGCTGCGGCAGCCTCGTCATCGGCGGCGCGAACCCCATCTGGGTCCAGTCGCTGACGACGACCAAGACCTCGGATGTCGAGGCCACGAAGGCCGAGATCCGCAACATGCTCGAGGCGAACTGCGAGATCGTCCGGGTCTCCGCCTTCGACATCGGCGACGCCCAGGCCCTCGGCGCGATCAAGAAGTTCCTTCCGCCGACGGTCCCCCTCGTCTGCGACATCCACTTCAACACCAAGTTCGCGCTCGAGGCGATCAGGCAGGGCGTGGACAAGGTCCGCCTCAATCCCGGCAATGTCGGCGGGAAGGCATCGATCTTCGACGACGAGGCCAGGCGGCGCGAGAAGGAAGTGGCCGACGCGGCGAAGAACGCCGGGATCTGCATGCGGGTCGGTGTCAACTCGGGATCGGTGGAACAGGACCTCCTCGATAAGCACGGCTGGGCCACGGCGGACGCGATCGTCGAGAGCGGCATGCGCCACTGCGAATGGCTCGAGACCTGCGGCTTCAAGGACGTCGTGGTTTCCCTGAAGTCGACCTCGATGGACACGGTCATCAGCGCCTATCTGCGATTCGGAAAGGCGACGGACTACCCGCTGCACGTCGGCGTGACCGAGGCGGGGCTGCCCGGATACGGGACGATCAAGAGCGCGATCGGAATCGGCCGGATCCTGCTGGAGGGACTGGGGGACACGATCCGGGTCTCCCTGACCGGGGACAAACGGCTCGAGATGCATGCGGGGTTCGACATCCTCAAGGCCACGGGCCGCCGGGTCCGCGAGCCGGAGATCATCGCCTGCCCCCTGTGCGGGAGGGCAGCCGTGCAGCACGAAAAGGTCGTGAACGGCCTCCAGCAGCGGATCTCCGACGTGCGGGTGCCGATGAAGATCTCGATCCTGGCCTGCGCGGTCAACGGCCCCGGCGAGGCGGCGGAAGCGGACATCGGTGCGGCTGGGGAGCGCGGCCAGTGGCTCCTGTTCAAGAAGGGAGAGCCGCTGCGCCGAGTCAAGGATGCGGAGGTTGTCGACGAAATGGAAAAGGAAGTGCGGAAGCTCGCCGCGGAGATGGAAGCCAGTGGGGCCAAGTCGGGCGGTCACCTCCGCGTCGTCAGGAAGGACTAGATGGCCTATTTCACGAACGTCCGCTACGGGAAGATGCGCATGGTCGCGCGGTTCAAGACCGACCACGAGGACCTCCGGACGCGCGACCACTGCGTCATCCGCACGGACCGGGGCAAGGAGGTGGGCGAGGTCCTCTCCCCGCTTCAGCCGATCCCGGATTCGCTGCCTCCAGAGAGCCTCTGGGACGTGCTTCGCCGCGCCGGCCCCGAGGACATGCAGCAGGCCGAGCGCCTGGAAAAAGAGGGCGTCCCCAGGGCGCTCCAGACCTGCCGCGAGCTGATCCAGAAGCTGAATCTCCCCATGAGGGTGAAGTCGGTCGACTACGTCTGGGGCGGCGAGCGGATCATCTTCTACTTCACGAGCGGGACACGGGTCGATTTCCGCGAACTCGTGCGGCTCCTCGCCAGCGAATTCCGGACCCGGATCGAACTGAAGCAGGTGGGGGCGCGCGACGAGGCCCGTCTCGTAGGCGACGCCGGCCACTGCGGTCTCGAGCTCTGCTGCCGCGGGCACCTCAAGGAGCTCGGCGGCATCACGATGGACATGGCCAAGATCCAGAAGCACACGGCCGATCCATCGAAGATCACGGGGCGCTGCGGGAAGCTCCTCTGCTGCCTGCGCTACGAGTACACGACCTACACCGAGTCGCGCGACCTGCTTCCGCCGCGCGGGACGCGCCTCGAGACGAAGAAGGGGAAGGGCATCGTCGTCGACCAGAACATGCTTCTCCGCGAGGTGACCCTGGTCCCCGAGGGCGGGGGAGACCGCTTCATCGTGAAGATGGAGGAGATCGAAGGGGCGCCCCCCCCCGTCGCGGGGTGCGACGGCTGCGCGACCCCCAAGACCGGCGCGGCGGCGGCGCCGACTCCCGCTTCCGCTCCCGCTGACGCTTCTGCTCCCCTCGCGCCAACGGCGCCGCCGCCGCGTCGTGAGCCGCTTCCGCCGCGGACGAAGCCGCCCGAGGAGGCAAACGTCCGCGCTCCTGGCCCCGCTCCCGCTCCCGCTCCTGCGCCCGTCGTGATGTGGATCGCTGCGCTCAAGACTTCGGAGGTCCCTCCCGGTGCGTCGAAAGTGACGGAGCTGGGCGGCCCGAAGATCGCGGTCTTCAACGTCGACGGGATCTTCCACGTCATCTCCAACGAATGCGGCCACCAGGCGGGCCCGCTCGGGGAGGGGAGTCTCGAGGGCTTCTCAGTGACCTGCCCGCTCCACCAGTGGAAGTACGACGTGACGACCGGCCACTGTCTGTCGGTGACGGGTTCGAGCGTACGGAAGTACGAGTCGGCCGTGGTCGGAGACGACCTGTTTGTGCGGGTCTAACGTCGGACTTCCAGCTTCCAACTTCCGACTTCCAGCTTGGGCTTCAGGCCCTTCGTGTCAGAAGTTTGACCTCTTCAGTCCCTCATGCTAGAGTAGGGGTATGAGCCTCATCGAGGGGAAATTCGGCAAGAACATCGTGATCACGAACATCGACGCGGTGGCCAACTGGGCCCGCGCGTCGAGCTTGTGGCCGATGCTCTTCGGCATCGCCTGATGCGCCATCGAGATGATGGCGACGGCTGCGTCGCGATACGACTGGGACCGGTTGGGCGTGATCCCTCGCGCCTCTCCGCGGCAATCTGACCTCATGATCGTCGCCGGGACGGTGAACGCCAAGATGGCGCTCGTCGTCAAGAAGCTCTACGAGCAGATGCCCGACCCGAAGTACGTGCTGGCGATGGGCGTGTGCGTCGTGGGCGGCGGCCCCTACTACAAGTGGGGCTACTCCGTGGTGAAGGGCGTGGACAAGGTGGTCCCGGTGGACATCTACGTCCCGGGCTGCCCGCCGCGCCCCGAGGCGCTCCTCGACGGCATCATCAAGCTCCAG
>CAZSCC010000581.1:0-1891 GCA_964604905.1 uncultured Planctomycetales bacterium | reverse complement strand
TCGGCGCTCTCGAGCTCGCCCATCACCAGACCGCGACCGCGGACGTTGACCGCCACGCGCACGCGGTCGGACGAGTCCGGGCCCCGGTCGCGCTCGCCCCGCCGGCCGGCGTTGGGTTCGGCCAGCCGCACCTCCCGGATCAGCACGCCGGGAGGGAGGGTCTTCTTGAGCCGCGCGATCACGTCGAGCATGCCCCGGCCTCCCGTGACGGGCGTCAGGAGCGAGTCGACTTTCGCCGCGAGGTCCCGCTGTTCCACCTCGAGCGCGTCCATCGCGTCGATCCTCCCCTTCACCTCCCGATTGTCCGACTTGAACTTCTCGAGGGCCGACTCCTGCGTCCCCTTCCGGATCAGGCCGAGCACGGTCAGCACAAGCAGCATCGCCGTCATCGCCCCTCCGGCAACGCCGAGCCAGAGGGCGGAGCGGAAGAAGTTGCGGCGCTTCTTGAGGGCGTCGGGGAGAATGGACAGCACCGACCCCGCCGCGCCGGAGGGCGGCGACAGGAGCTGTCCGAGCCCGACCGCGACCGCCAGATCGGTCGGCAGCTGGCGCCATTCCTCCCCCCCGAGCCGGTCGACCTCCGAGGTGTCCACCTTCTGGAACGGGTCGAGGATCTCGACGGGCATCTTGAGCGCGCCCTGCAGGTACTCTGGAAGGCCGCGCACCCGCGAGCCGCCGCCCGAAAGGTAGACCTTATCGACCGCCAGCTCCCGATCGTTGAGCTGGAGCTTGGCGTGGTTGATCGACGACGTGATGAACCCCGCGATCTGCCCGGCCGCCGACCGGATAGGCCCGCGGATCTCGTCCTCTTCCTCCGCCTCGCTGCGGGCCGGCCCCAGGTTGGCGCGCGCCACCTTGACCCGCTCGGCGTCCTCCATCGAGAGGTTGAGCACCCCGGCGATCTGCCCGTCAAAGACCCGCGCTCCGCTCGAGGCGTTCCGCGCGAACACGAGCTTCCCGCCCCGGACGAACGCCATGTCCATGTTGTCCGAACCGATGTCGAGGAGGAGGACCGTCCCGCCCTCGACGCCGTACGCGTTCCGGTAGGCCGAGTAGAGCGCGAACGAGTTCGGGACCGCGTCGCGCACGTCCAGGCCGGTCTTCGCCAGGAGGTCGATACGGCCGTCCACGTACGTGCTCTTGCCGATCCCGATGAGCGCGAGGTACTGCGGGAAGAACTGGTCGGGCTCGCGGAGCGTGCAGAAGTCCATGTAGACGTCGGTCGCCTGGCCCTTCCGCTGGTCGAGCTCGTAGCCCATCATGATCCGGTAGTTGATCGCCTTCATCGCGGGCTGCTGGACGATCTGAAGGTTGATGTCGCGCCCCGACAGGCCGACCACCGCGGAGCGCTGGCCGTTCGGACCGCACGCCTCGTGGAGGACCTTGAGGAGGGCGCCCTCGCCCTTCGGGACGCGCTTCCGCCCCACGCCGGTGATCTTATAGCCCCCCAGCGTGCGGCGCAGCGCCACTGCCTTCACCGAGGTCGATCCGAGGTCGATTCCGTAGCCCATCTCACTCGCCCAAGCTTTGGAGGAGTCCCTGGGCCTCCGCGATCACGTCGCTCTGGGGATATCTCGAGATCAGCGTCTGGAGCATCACCCGCGCGAGCGCCTTCTTCCCCGACTCCGCGCACTTCTTGGCGCGCTCGAAGATCCGGTGCGGGCGCTCCGACTCGCCCTCGGCCGCCCCGGCCAGCTCCTTCTGCATCTCCTCCCGAAGCTGCTTCGCCTTCCCTTCAGTTCCCTCGCCGGCCCACGCGGGGAGGTACCGGTCGAGCAGGGTCTGGGCCCGGGTCAGGTGCTCGGGTCGCCGGGTCAGTCGCGCATGGAAGACCTGCGACTGGACGTCGACCCAGTCGCGTTGCTCGCTCTCCTCCAGCCCCCGGATCTCT
>CAZSCC010000580.1:0-1674 GCA_964604905.1 uncultured Planctomycetales bacterium | reverse complement strand
GCCGGCCTCAAGGGCGTGGACCTCTGCCTCCAGAAGCTGCACGCGCAGCTGGACGCCTGGCGCGTCACCGCCGGCCGCGCCCCCTCGGACCTGAACGAGAAGAAGACCGCCGCGCTCGAGAAGATCAAGGCCACCGCCGCCGACAAGGAGGCCGTGCCCGGCCTGGTCTGGGGCCTGAGCTTTCCGGATGAGGTCATTCGCGACTTCTCGGGCGGCTACCTGGCCGAGGTCATCGACGAAGCGGGGATCGCGACCGTCGTCGAGAAGCTGAACGACCCCAACGCGCTCATGCGCGCGGGCGCCTCCAACGCCTTCCAGAAGATCTTCAAGAAGTACAACGACGCCGCGTCGCTCGACCAGCGCGCGAGCAACCTCGACCGCGACATCAACGTGCCCCTCGACAAGGGGACGGGGAAGCCCGAGCCCAAGGCCATGGTCGACAAGCTGAAGGCCGAGGCCGAGAAGATGAGGAAAGCGGCGGCCGACATCCGCCACAACATCCCCCAGAACATCGGATCCGCCTCGAACATCCAGACCGCGCTCGCGGGGATCATCGGGGACGAGAAGGCCCACGCTCAGTCCCGCCGCGAGGCCGCGTCCGCGCTCAGCTGGATCGGCCAGATTTCCGGCCCCCTGGCGGAAGCGCTCATCAAGGGGATGGACGCCAAGGACCGCAACGTCCGTGAGGCGTGCTGCCGCGCCGCCGGCGCCGTCAACACGTCGATCACGGCCGACAAGATGAAACTCGCCGAGCGGCTCATGAAGGCCGTCACCGACGAGCCGGCCAAGAACGCGGTCGCCTCGGAGGCGGACTGGGACAACGACGAGGCGGTCCGCCAGGCGGCCTGCGAGGCGCTGGAACACATCGCCCTCGTCAGGACCCTCCCTGCGCTCATCAAGGCGCTGGACGACAACGACACCCGCGTGCGCCACGCCGCCTTCCGGGCCCTGAAGGAGATCACCGACCGCGATTTCGTCTACGAGAAGGACGACAAGGGCGGGGACAAGACCTACGAGCCCGACAAGCCCCTCGCCGAGCGGCAGAAGGCCAAGGCGAAGTACGACGAGTGGTGGAAGCAGACCAGCGGCGTCGTTGTCCTCGTCGAGCGGTTCTGGCGCTTCCAGTCCCGCTCGACCGACGCCAACGCGGTGAAGCTCTTCGACCGCGAGATGTTCCTCAAGGAGGTGGACTCGCGCAAGTGGACGTCCAGCGACGCCAAGGCCGACCTCGATCGCGCCACCCGCATCGTGGACGATTTCCAGAAGGCGAAGGACGTGTTCGTGGCCGACGCCCGGGACCTGGGCGGCGACGCGCTCGCGAACCTTCTGGTCTTCATCGGCGGCGAGACCGAGAAGGAACCCGCCGGGAACGCCGCGACGCGATATTTCGTGGCCGAAGCCGCCGCGAAGATTGTCGAGACCCACACTCCGGCCGGCGGGGTAGAGGCGATCCGGACCAAACTTCTGGAAGGCGACACCCCCGCCAAGAAGGCCGGCGCGGCGCTTGCGCTGGGCTTCCTTCCCAAGGACAAGGTGGGCGACGCCGAGCGCGAGGCGCTGGCGGCCCGCGGTCTCGGAGGCGAGCCGGTGGTCAAGGAAGCGGCGGCCAAGGCCCTGGGCCGGGTGGGGACCGAAGCCAATGCCGCCGCCCTGACGGCGGCGGCCACCGACCCG
>CAZSCC010000579.1:0-6596 GCA_964604905.1 uncultured Planctomycetales bacterium | reverse complement strand
CGCGCGTGCCTGATGGCGCGCCGGCTGGTCGAGGCGGGCGTGCGATTCGTCGAGGTGGCGATGGGGGACTGGGACACCCACTCGGACGACGTCGCGCGCCACCGGACGCTGATGGAGACGCTCGACGGCCCCTACGCGGCGCTGACCGCCGACCTGGCGGACCGCCGGCTGCTCGACGAGACGATGGTGATCTGTATGGGCGAGTTCGGGCGGACGCCGAGGCTCAACGGGTCGGGCGGGCGGGACCACTTCACGAAATGCTGGTCGGTGGCCCTGGGGGGCGGGGGTCTGGCGGGGGGCCGGGTGGTGGGCCGGACCGACGGCTTCGAGATCCAGGACCGTCCGGTGAGCGTCCAGGACCTCTTCTCAACTATCTATAGGGCCTTCGGCATCAATCCCTCCAAGGAGCACAAGGCGGCCGGCCGTCCCCTCAAGCTCGTGGACGGCGGCCTCCCCGTCAAGGAACTCCTGTAGGGGGAGACACAAAAACTCCGACGCAGCTTTTGTGTCCGGACGGACACAAAAACTGCGTCGGAGTTTTTGTGTCCAAATACAGCGCAGTGGGGTTTTCGTGAGGGTCCTACCCCACGGTAGGACGAGACAGCGGAGTCCGGGGCCCGCCGAGCGGTCTAATTCCTTTCCCTCCAAGAGGATAACCCGTGAGGCCGTTCCTCAAGGGCCGTGGCACGAGAGTTGCTTTTCCAGGGCCAAGCCGCTTTTTTGTTCCCACGTTCGGGGTCCGTCCGACTCATGGGTCGCCGCCGGGGTGGGGCTTCCGAGCGGAGTCTTTTTCTTTACGCGATGGGGTTGGGTCCCTATCATGTGCGACCGATCCGGACTTTCATGACCCTGTCGACAGAATAGGAGAGGAATACCGACGATGCCAAACGCACGCCAGGGGGTGATCACGGCCATCGCCTCGTCGCAGCCCGTGACCTCGGGCTTCGATTACGCCAAGACGCCGCTCGGCGCCGTCTACGGCTCGAACGTCTTCAACATGGCGCTCATGCGCAAGGTCCTGCCCAAGGCGGTCTTCGCCTCGCTGGTCCGCACCATCGAGAAGGGCGAGAAACTCGACTCGGCCAACGCCGACGCCGTCGCGAGCGCCATGAAGGAGTGGGCCGTCGCCAAGGGCGCCTCCCACTACTGCCACCAGTTCCAGCCCATGACCGGCTCGACCGCCGAGAAGCACGATTCGTTCGTCAACTACACCTCGGACGGGACCGCCATCACCGAACTCTCCGGAAAACTCCTCATCCAGGGCGAGCCCGACGCCTCGAGCTTCCCCTCGGGCGGCCTCCGCTCGACCTTCGAGGCGCGCGGCTACACCGCGTGGGACCCCAACAGCCCCGCCTTCATCCTGGAGAACGTCAACGGCAAGACCCTCGTCATCCCGACCGCCTTCTGCGGCTGGAACGGCGAGGCCCTCGACGAGAAGACCCCGCTCCTGCGTTCGATCGACGCGCTCTCCACGCAGGCGGTGCGCCTGCTCAAGATCCTCGGCAAGGAGGTCGCCCGCGTCCACTCGACCGTCGGCCCCGAGCAGGAGTACTTCCTGATCGACCGCGGCTTCTACCTCCAGCGGCCCGACCTGATCGCCGCCGGCCGCACCCTCTTCGGCGCCAAGCCGCCGAAGGGCCAGGAGATGGAGGACCACTACTTCGGCTCCATCCGCGCCCGCATCCTCGCGTTCATGAACGAGGTCGAGTACGAGGCCTACAAGCTGGGCATCCCCCTCAAGACGCGCCACAACGAGGTCGCGCCCGCCCAGTTCGAGGTCGCGCCGATCTTCGAGGCCTCCGGCGTCGCCTGCGACCACAACATGATCGTCATGGAGACCTTCCGGCAGGTCGCCAACAAGCACGGCCTCCAGGCCCTCTTCCACGAGAAGCCCTTCGCCGGCGTGAACGGCTCCGGGAAGCACAACAACTGGTCGATGGCGACCGACAAGGGCGAGAACCTCCTCGAGCCCGGCCACACGCCCGAGGAGAACGCCCAGTTCCTCGTCTTCCTCGCCGTCATCCTCCGCGCGGTCAACGTCTGGGGCAAGCTCCTCCGCGTCGGCATCGCCCACTCGGGCAACGACCACCGCCTGGGCGCCAACGAGGCGCCGCCGGCCATCATCAGCGTCTACCTCGGCGAGAAGCTCCAGGACGTCGTGGACGGCATCGTCAAGGGCGGCAAGGGCAAGAGCCGCTCCGGCGGGACTCTCGACATCGGCGCCTCGACGCTCCCCACGCTTCCGCGCGACGCCTCCGACCGCAACCGCACCTCGCCTTTCGCCTTCACGGGCAACAAGTTCGAGTTCCGCGCGGTCGGCTCCTCCCAGGCGATCGCCCGCCCGAACACGTACCTCAACGCCTCCGTCGCCGAATCGCTCGACTATGTCGCGACCGAGCTCGAGAAGAAGCTCAAGGCCAAGAAGACCCTCCACGACGCGATCAACATCGTCGTGAAGGAGGTCCTCGCGGAGAACTTGCGCGTCATCTGGAACGGTGACAACTACACGAAGGAGTGGCACGCCGAGGCGGAGAAGCGCGGCCTGCCCAACCTCCGCAACACCGTCGACGCCGTCCACGTCCTCGAGGACAAGGACGTCGTCCAGATGCTCTCGAAGTACGGCGTCCTCTCCAAGGAGGAGGTCGCCAGCCGCCATGTCATCATGCTCGAGAACTACATCAAGACGATCAACATCGAGGCGCTGATGACCTCGAACCTGGCGCGCCAGTCGATCCTCCCCGCCGCCCTCAAGTACCAGGGCGACCTCGCGACCACGGTCGTCCGCACCCAGCAGGCTTCCAAGAAGGCCTCCACGGCGGCCGCGGAGGGAGAGCTCAAGCAGGTGAGCGATCTCGCCGCGACCCTGGCCGACGCGATCCGGGAGCTCGACAAGACCCGCGCCGACGCCGACACGCACGGCGGCGACCACGCCAAGCACGCGAAGTACTACCGCGACAAGGTGGTGCCCGCGATGGCCTCGGTCCGCGAGGCCGCCGACGCGCTGGAGCTGATCGTCGACGACGCGCTCTGGCCGCTGCCCAAGTACCGCGAGATGCTCTTCGTCTACTGATCCTGAAGACCGATCCGGGAACCCCTTCGTGGCGACACGGAGGGGTTTCTCATTTCCGGCCGTCGCCGGCGGGTAGAACCAGCCCCTTGAGCAGCAATTCGAGTTTGATCGCGTCGCGGTGTCCCATCTGGAAGCGCCTCGGCCCCGGCCTCGGAACGGCCGCTCGATCGAGCTCGGCGACGACCTGCTCCACGATCTCCAGGAGATCCCCATCGCCTTCGACGATGATCGTTCTCGTTCGCGGATCGCAGGCGAAGCGGAGGGTCTCGGGCTCCCGGGACACCCCCCTGATGAACAGATCCTCGAGCGTCGTGAGGGCGTCGGAAGGATCCACGTTCGTGAGAGGCAGGATCGTGATCGTCCGAGCGGCGGTCGGGCTCATGTAGAAAGGCCTGAGCGTGACGGGACCCCGGAACACGGGACCTTCCATCTCGATCTGGAGGGTGTCGCCGGGCTCGAGCCACGCGAAAGTCGGATTCCCGGGGGGGCTGCACGCCAGGCCTGAGATCCCCAGGCTCGGCCGGTGCACGAGCACCGGCAGCAGGCCCGCGTTCGTGGCGCGAAGAGTGACCCTTTGGATCCCGGCAGCCCCCGGCAACGGGTCGTCGAGGGAGAGGCAGAGGGAGTCCATCGGGGCATGGCGGGCCGCTTCCTCGAGCAGGCTCAGGGCGCGCGAGCGGATCTCGGGGTCCGTCGCTTCCGCCGCGGCGATCAGGGCCGGGAGGGCGCGGTCCCCGGCCGTGCGGAGCGCCTGCGTGGCGCTCTCCCGGACCTCGACATCCTCGTCGCCGAGGCCATCGATCCATTCGGCGATTCCGTCGGCCTGGAGAGCCAGGAACAGGAGCAGCGGCGTCATCAACAGGTAGGATGCTCCGGAGTGCCGGGTATTCCGCGGGCGCGTGCCGGAACCAGATTCAACACCGAGTCACCCAGCACACTGAGACTCCTGATCATGCCTCGGTGAGCTTCGTGCCTTTGTGTTGAACCTCGACTTCACGGACTCGATACGACCCGTTCAGCGGGGGAGGGGCGGATCTTCCGGATAGGTGAGGACGACCGCCGTCTCGCTCTCGCGACGGACGTCGCAGGGGAGGACGGGCCGGCGTCGCCCCTTGTTCCAAATGATGAAGCCCGGGACGAGCACGATCGCGACCAGCAGGCCCTTCAGGATCGAGCCGACCTCGGTCGCCCCCCGCGGCAACTTGCCGAGGACGCCCAGCCAGACCACCGCGGCCGTCGCGAGGAGGAACGTCCCGATCACCCCGATCTCCAGGCCCCGCCCCCGCCAGATATGGCGGAAGCAGAGGGGGACGTCGAGCTTGAACGACACCAGTCGCGCGCGATTGGCCCAGGCCAGGAGCGGGTGGACCCGCTGCAGGAGGAGGTTGGCCGCCTCGGTCTTCCGGCTCGCGTAGTCGGTGTCCTTGAACGCCAGCGTGCGCGTCCCGAACGGCCGGCGGCCGCACACCAGGCAGTAGGGAGCGCCGTTCGTGAACGAGAGGCTGCGGCCGGAGAGGCCGAGCCGGAGTTCGGAAGCGGGCGGCGCCATGCCCACCATCTTACCCGGGAGAACCGCTTTCAGGCTTCAAGCTTCCAGCTCTCCGGAGCCCGCCCTTGCACATCTGATCCGCCCGGGCGACCGCCTCCCGGTACGAGCTCGGCGGGCGAGAGATGTCCATGAGCGGCTCCTTCCGCCGTCCTTTCCCACCCCGAAGGCTCCCTTGAAGGGCAAGCGGTCTGGAGCGGAGGGGCGAACCCATGATGATCGCGGCGCGGTCGGAACCGGCGCTGCGGGGGGGAATAAAATTCCCTCACTCCAGTTCACCGGTTTCCCGGCACCCCGAGGTGAGGGAGGTTGTGATGTCGACTTAAGAGTAGGCCATGATCCCCCATCGTGGGCGACTTCTTTGAAACAAATCCGGGTCAGCGACGCTTCGTGATCCGGACCGCGAGGTCGCCCCAGAAGTCGGGCAGCTGCAGGTCGAGGCCGCGTCCGAAGTGGCGGAGCGGCCGCGCCGGCTGCGAGTCCCCGCCGATGACGACCCCCGCGGCGGTGTCGAAAAACTCGACCTTGTAGTTCCCCTCGTCGAGGCCCGTGACGTTCACGCTCGCGCCCGACTGCTTCTCGCCTTTCACGGGCTGACCCTTGAGGACGCGCCAGGCGAGCGGGTCGTGCACCCAGACGAGCGCCCGGTCGCCCGCCGCGAGGCCGTAGACGTTCAGGCTCACCGGCTGGCTGGGCCGCGCGATCCCCACTCGCTTCCATGCGTGAGCGGGCCAGTCCACGTCCTTCACGAACTTCGCGAGCGGCGCGTAGTGGCGATAGAGGTCGTGTTTCTCCATGTACGGGGTCCAGTGCCATTGGAGTCCCGGCCCCGCCGCGCCGGAGAGCGCCGTCGCCCAGAGCGCGTCGTGCTGGACCCTGCCCTCCGGGTCCAGGTCGAAGCGGCCGTTCATCCCCTGCTCGCCGAAGAAGAAGGGCTTGCCGTAGGGGCGCATCAGGTGGTCGCTGTCCTGGATCGCGTACTGCGCCGCGTCGTACTCCACGGGCCAGTAGGAGTGGGCCTGGACGAGGTCGATCTCGGGGAGCGAGAACATCTTCCCATCGCGCCAGCTGGACGTGACCAGGTGCTTCCAGGGGTCGAGCGCGCGCAAGCGGCCGCAGAGGTCGCGGTGCCAGTCGGCATTCGCCTCGGGGCTGAACCCCTCCATGTTGTCCACCTCGTTCCACATCTCCCAGGCGACGAGGTTCGTCGTCCAGCCCCAGCGGGCGACCGAGTAGCGGTGGCGCCGCGCGGCCCGCTCGCGGCAGACCGGGTCGCTCAGGTAGTCCGCCGGCTGCTTGCACGGCCCTCCCAGCTCGGCGTTGTAGGGGTTCCGCTTCCACCGGTGCTTGAGCTTCGTGTTCCACCACACCACGTTCTCGAGGCAGAGCTGCCAGTAGATGCCCAGGTGTTCGCAGAGCCCGCTCACGAAATCGAGCTTCCACGAGCACTCGAGGTCGTACTTCCCGATCCCCGTGATGAACGTCTCCAGCGGGAACCCGCAGTTCGAGCCGTCGCCCGGCGCGGCGGGGCGCTTGAGGTCGCCCTGGACGTAGTACTCCTCCCACAGACGCACGTAGTTCGCGCCGTTCGCGGCGAGCTTCGGGAGGATGCGCTCGAAGAAGTAGGTCCCCTCGCGGTCGGGCGACATGCAGAGATTCTGCCCGATGGGGAAGAAGGCCCGGCCGGAGGAGTCTTCAAGATAGTTGGGATTCCGCGGGCTGACGCGGATCGGCCCCCGGCGCCTCCCCTCGGCGACCTTCACCTCGAGGGGCGCGCTCCGGCGGACCCGCGCCCCTTCCTTCAGCTCGAGGACCACGCGGTGCGCCCCGATCTCGGTGCTCGAGAAGCGGACGCGCCATTCGGCCCTGCCGACCGCCTCCAGGACCTCGGCCCGCGCCGCCCCCTCGGCCTTGGGGTCCTTGAGCGAGCGCTTGTAGTCCTGGAACCAGAATCCCGGGACCCGCAGCGTCTTTCCGGAG
>CAZSCC010000578.1:0-3394 GCA_964604905.1 uncultured Planctomycetales bacterium | reverse complement strand
CCGAAAATATTTTCCAGTGTCGGGGGTCACATAAAACCAGCCACGTAGGGTCACTTCAAAACCAGCCATTTTGGGGACGCCATCTAGACTTCCTGCCCAGGCAAGGGAGGAAAGATGGCGAACGTGCTCAAGATGGCCGAGATACACGCGATCGAGCTACTGTGGAAGCAGGGATGGTCCTGCCGGAGGATCGCCCGGGAGCTGGGGCTCTACCGGGACACGGTCCGTAAGTACGTCCGGGCGCTGAATCCAAAACCAGCCAATGTGACCCCCGGGAATCCCCTGGATCCGGGCCCTGTTTCGGCCTCCCCGGCGTCCTCCGACCCGCCAAAACCAGCCACTCCAGCTCCCGAAGTGACCCCCGGGATTTCGAGGTGCAAAAGCCGCTGTGAGCGGCATCGGGAGACCATCCTCCAGAAGCTGGAGTTGGGCCTGACCGCCCGGAGGATCTACCAGGATCTCGTCGGGGAGCACGGCTTCAAGGGTGGCTACCAGAGCGTCAAACGCTACGTCCGGAAGCTGGGCACCACCCATCCGCCGCCGTTTCGAAGGATGGAAGTCCTCCCCGGCACCGAGTGCCAGGTCGATTTCGGGCAGGGAGCCTGGATCGAACTGGAAGACGGCAAACGCAGGCGACCCTGGCTCTTCCGGATCGTGCTGTCGAACTCGCGGAAGGGGTACAGCGAGGTCGTCTGGAAGCAGAGCACCGAGAACTTCATCCGCTGCTTGGAGAACGCCTTCTACGCGTTCGGAGGAGTGCCCCAGACCGTCGTGCTCGACAATCTGCGGGCCGCGGTTACGAAGGCCGACTGGTTCGATCCCGAACTCAATCCAAAGGTGGAGGAGTTCGGCCGGTTCTACGGCACGGTCTTCCTGCCGACGAAGGCCTACACGCCCCGCCACAAGGGGAAGGTCGAACGAGGCGTCGACTATGCCCAGGAGAACGCGCTCCGCGGCTTGAAGTTCAAGGGACTCCAGTCCCAGAACGAGCATCTCCAATACTGGGAGGCCAACGTCGCGGATCTGCGGATCCACGGCACGATCAAGAAGCAGGTGAAGAAGCAGTTCTTGGAGGTCGAGCGGTCCACGCTGCAGCCGCTGCCGGCCGAGCGATTCCCCTGCTTCATCGAAGGGCGGCGGAAAGTCCACCGGGATGCCCACGTCGAGGTGAAGGGCGCCTACTACTCGACGCCCCCGGAGTACCAGGGACACGAGGTCTGGGTCCGCTTCGACACGAGGCTGGTCAGGATCCTCGATCATCACCTCCAGCTCATCGCCACGCATGTGCGCCTGGAGCCAGGGCGCTTCAGCACGCAGGCTGGGCATCTGGCTTCCGAGAAGATCTCCCGGGTGGAACGAGGGGCGGACTACCTCCTGGGCCGCGCCGCGCGTGTCGGCCCGAAGACTGAACTCTGGGCCCGGGCGGTGATCGAGGAGCGCGGCATTGAGGGGATACGGGTGATCAACGGCCTCCTCAGCCTGACCACGCGGCACTCGGTGGCCCAGATGGAATCGGTGTGCGAGCTGGCGCTGACCCACGGGCAGTATCGGCTGCGAGCACTCCGGCAACTGCTGGCCCAGCCGAGCCGGCAGGAGAACTTCGAATTCATGGAGAAGCATCCGTTGATCCGGGACATGGAGGAGTACGGACATTTTTCAAAGGTGAGTTTTAAGAAGGAGGGCCTATGAAGGAAGCGATGGCGACGACGCTCCGGAAGCTACGGCTGTCCGGGGCGGCCCAGACCCTGGAGGTTCGGCTTCAGGAGGCGCGGGGGAACAGCCTCAGCCACGAGGAGTTCTTCGAGCTGGTGCTCCAGGACGAACTCAACATCCGCAAAGAGCGGATGATCAACCGGCGGGTGAAGCTGGCGGCGTTTCGCCAGGGGGCGAAGTCGCTGGAGGATTTCAGTTGGGACTTCAACCCGTCGATCAAGCGCAAGCAGATCTACGAGCTGGCGACGTGCCAGTTCATCCGGGATTCGCGCGATGTCCTCTTCCTGGGCCCTCCCGGGGTCGGGAAGACGTTCCTCTCGGAGGCCTTGGGCTACCAGGCGATCAAGATGGGCTACCGCGTGCTCTACCGCTCGATCTTCGACGTGGTGAGGGAGTTCATGAAGGATGAGGCGTTTTCGGGGGAGGAACGCACCATGGCGAAGTACCTGAAGGCGGACTTGCTGCTGATTGACGACATGGGGATGAAGATGCTTCCGAAAAGGTCCGGGGAATTCCTCTTCGAGATCATCATGCGGCGCCACCAGACACGATCGACGATCATGACCTCGAATCGGCCGATCGAGGAGTGGGGCAAGCTGATCGGCGACGTTCCGTCGGCCACGGCCATCCTGGACCGCTTCTTACAGACCGCCGAGGTGATCGAGATCAGCGGGAAGAGCTACAGACTGAAAGATCGGACTGGCAAAGCCGCGGATTGATGGTACTTTTGATCGGATAGCTGGCTGGTTTTCACCTGACCCACGCTGGCTGGTTTTGAAGTGACCCCCGACAACGGCCCAGCAATTCATTCGAGGCGCTGGTCCACAGCTGCTCCTTGCGCCTCCCTTGTGTTGTCACGGTTTCTCGTGCCTCCCTTGTCCCAAATCGTCCGCGCGAAGGCGAAAAGAGGCCCCCGGACCTGAGTAGCAGGATGAGTAGTGCGCAGGGCCGAAAGGGGGGTACGAGCGCCCGGCCATGCTCACTCGAACGGACAACCGGAACTGACCTAAGTCATTGGTATGACGAAGGTTGCTGCATTTTGGTGGATGATGACGAAAGGGCCAAGAAATGCCAAAGTAGGCTTAGCAAGCCGCCGCAATCGGCCACTCTGCCACCTCTCCGGACGACGGCGGGCCGCAGTATAACTTGGGCGCCTGAAGCTTGCCACGGGATTCGATGATGGACCAAACCGGCGCAACTCGGGAATAGAGGAAATCAAAGCCCCCGTCCTTCCTGCATTGTGGTAAAGTCAGATTCAGTCTCCGGCCGTACAGCATTATTGCAGTCGCCGTCAAGAGCGTTGTCAGACTCAGGTGGAGGTGGCTATGGACGGGATCGAACCCACGGTACCACAAGATGCGCCAAAGGCCCCTGAGAAGAAGGAGGGATTGTTCGATTCGGTCGTGGCCAGGACTATTTCTGGAATCGCTACGATTCTAGTGATCTTTGGTGCCGCCTTCCTATTTGGAGGCAGGAGTTGCGCCGAAAAGCTGAAACTATGGGAACAAATAGATATCACCGAGGAATGGATCGTTGAGAAGAATCGATTCAAGGACATCTCCATCAAACCCGAGCTTCCACCTGACGCCAAGGGGGGGAGGTTGTCCGATCCTCCGTTAGATTCCAGGAGGGGCCAACCGGCCCACATTACTAACCCACCTTCTCCAACACGTCCACCTTT
>CAZSCC010000577.1:0-29125 GCA_964604905.1 uncultured Planctomycetales bacterium | reverse complement strand
CGGCTTGAGGGCGGCGAGGACGTCCTTGAGGAGTACTGGGATGTGCCCCCTATCGGCCATGGATGACCTCCATCCACTGCCGCGCGATCGTGGCCGGGGAGAGCGAGGGGACTCGCGCGATGAGCTTCGCGTCCGGGATCGTGCGCGCCATGGTTCGGCCCACATCATAGGGATGCGCGGGGTCGCCGTCGAGGGCGAGGATGCGCGCGGGCACGGCGAGACGCGAGAGGTCGTCGGGCCAGCGCTCGACGATCCGCCATCTCGCCGTTCCCCGCAGCGCCGCCGCGATCTTGGGCCCGATCGACGCCGGCGCATAGTTCCCCCAGTCGGCCCGGAGCGCAGCTTCCCACGCCTTCGCGCGCTGCGGGCTCAGGCCCTCCACCGTCCGCCGCGCGGCCTCGTCCAGATCTCCCGTCGCGAACGCCTCCGCCATCCTCTCCGTCCTCTCGACGTTGCGTGAGCTCCCGGGACCGAACCCCGGCAGGTCCTGGACCAGCAGCGTCACCCGCTCCGGATGGCGCATCGCGAACCGAAGCGTCGTCACCGCGCCGAGCGACGTCCCCCCCACGACCGCGCGCTCCCACCCCAGATGATCGAGAATGCGGCCAAGGTCGTCGGCCATCGTGTCCAGATCGATCCCCTCCGCCGTGCTCTCGCCGTGGCCCCGCTGGTCGAACGCCGCGACCTCGAACCGCTCGGCAAAGAGGTCGAGCGCCCAGAAGGCCTTCGAGAAGACGATGGGATGGGCGAGGAGGAGCGGCGGGCCCTTCCCGGCCCGCACGCCCGCCAGATCGCCCGCGCGGAATCGCTCCACGGGGGTGTATTATAGGAAACGATGAGGATCACGCTCGCGATCGTCGCCGCCCTCGCGCTCCAGGACGCCCCCGACAAGCCGGCGCCCGCGGAGTTCAAGGTGAAGCTCGAGACCCCGAAGGGCGACCTCGTCCTCAAGGTCGTGCGCGACTGGGCCCCGAATGGCGCCGACCGCTTCCACACCCTCGTCAAGGGCGGCCTCTACGACGATGTCCGCTTCTACCGGGTGGTCAACAAGTACATCGCCCAGTGGGGCTACAGCGGGGATCCCAAGATTGCGCAGAAGTGGGCCGAAGCGAAGATCGACGACGACCCCGTGAAGAAGAAGAACGTCCGCGGCACGGTCTCGTTCGCCAAGGGCGCGCCCCACTCGCGGACGGTCAACGTTTTCATCAACCTGAAGGACAACGACGCGCTCGACAAGCAGGGCTTCGCCCCCTTCGCGGAGGTGGTCGAGGGGATGGAGGTCGCCGACAAGCTCCACTCCGGCTGGGGCAATACCCCGCAGCAGAAGAAGATCCTCGAGCAGGGGAACGCCTACCTGGACAAGGAGTACAAGGAACTGGACCGGATCAAGACGGCGCGCGTCATGGAATAGACGGAGGACTCTCATGAACCTCAGGCTCCTCCCTGGGCTCCTCCTCCTGGCCTCGTGCGGAGACGGCTCCGAAGCGGACGCTGCGAAGGCCCGCGCGGCGGCGAAGAAGGAGTGGGCCCTGACGCTCAAGGTCGACGGCGCCGACGTCCGGGTGCCGCTCGAGGTCATGAACGTTCTCCTGATCAAGCGAGGGGACGACCCCGAAATCTTCGAGATCCTCGGTCCCGGCGTCGCGCTGGTCGGCGAGTTTCCACCCGGGGTCAAGGTCGACTACGAGGAGAAGTGGAGCAACCTGCTCGGGAAGAGCGTCGAGCTCAAGACCTCGGGCGGGGACCCCCGCGAGCCGAAGAACGCCGTCCTGACGCTTCCCGGAAAGCCGGAGATGAAGGTGCTGGGCGGCTCGTTCACGGCGGAAAAGTTCATCGGGAAATGGGACGGTTCCGAGGGAGACAAGACGCTCCGCGGCAGGATCAAGATCCGCGTCCAGACCGACGCAGGGGAGAAGACCCTCGAGGGGACCTTCGCCGTCCATGCCGTGACCTGGGGTTAGCCCAGCCGCTTGACGATCGCGTCGACGTCGTAGACGCAGCCGCCCCACGTGCCGCCGCCCGCCTGCTGGAGCGCCGCCCAGAGGCGCGTGTCCTCCGGAAGCTTCGGATGGGGCTTCACGTCGTCGCGCGCCGGACGCGCCGCGAGATCGTCGCCGCCCACGTAGTCGACGCTCCCCTCGAGCTTCCGCGTGTCGATCACCACGCGGACCCGGTCCCCCTCGCGCAGCTTCCCGATCGGGCCGCCCGCCAGCGCCTCGGGCCCGACGTGCCCGATGCACGCGCCCGTCGAGACCCCGCTGAAGCGCGCGTCGGTCACCAGCGTCACCTCCTTGCCGAACGGGAGGTACCTGAGCGCCGACGTCAGCTGGTACGTCTCCTCCATCCCGGTCCCGAGCGGCCCGCAGCCGAGCAGCACCAGGATGTCGCCCGCCTTGATCTGCCCCTTCTTGATCGCCGCGATCGCCTCGTGCTCGCTCGTGAAGACCCGCGCCGGACCTTCGCGGCGGTAGACGCCCTGCGCGTCCAGCACCGAGGGATCGATCGCGGTGCTCTTCACCACGGAGCCCTCCGGGGCGAGGTTGCCGCGGGGAAACGTCATCGTGCTCGACAGGCCCCGCTCGGGGGAGCGGATGACGTCGTCGGCGTCGACGCCGTCCTGCTCGCGCAGGATCGCGCGGAACCGCGCCCGCCGCTCGCCCTTCTCCCACTCGTCGAGCACCTGGTTCCACGTCCGCCCCGCGACCGTCATCGCGCCCGCGTCGATCGCGCCCAGCCGCCGCAGATGGAGCATCACCTCGGGGACGCCTCCCGCGAGGAAGACGCGCACCGTCGGGTGCTGCACCGGGCCGTTCGGGAGGACCGAGACCAGGCGCGGGACACGGCGGTTGACCGCGATCCAGTCCTCGACCGTCGGCCGGGGCAGCCCGGCGGCGTGGGCGATGGCCGGGATGTGGAGGATGAGGTTGGTCGAGCCGCCGAACGCGGCGTGGACCGTCATCGCGTTCCTCACCGCCGCGGGCGTGAGGATATCCTTGAGCGCCACGCCGCGCTTCTCGAGGTCCACGAGCGCCCGCGCCGACTGGACGGCCATGTCCGTCCACACGGGCTGCCCCGAGGGCGCGAGGGCCGAGTGGGGGAGCGACATCCCGAGCGCCTCGCCCACGACCTGCGACGTCGCCGCGGTGCCCAGGAACTGGCAGCCGCCCCCGGGGCTCGCGCACGCGCGGCAGCCCAGTTCGGCCGCCTCCTCGAGCGTGACAAGCCCGTGCGCGAAGCGCGCGCCGAGCGTCTGCACCTTCCCCGCGTCCTCTCCCTGCTCGGGAGGAAGCGTGACGCCGCCGGGCACGAGGACCGACGGAAGATCCTTCATCCCCGCGAGCGCCATCATCATCGCGGGCAGTCCCTTGTCGCAGGTCGCGATCCCGAGGACGCCGGAGCGGGTCGGCAGCGACCGGATCAACCGCCGGAAGACCTGGGCGGCGTCGTTCCGGTAGGGGAGGCTGTCGAACATCCCGACCGTCCCCTGCGTGCGCCCGTCGCACGGATCGGAGACGAATCCCGCGAAGGGGATGCCTCCCTGCGCCTTCAGCTCCTGCGCGGCCGCCTGCACGAGGAGGCCGATCTCCCAATGGCCCGTGTGGTAGCCGAGCGCGACGGGGTGGCCGTCGGGCGCGCGGACGCCGCCCTGGGTCGAAAGGATCAGGAACTGCTTCCGGCCGAGCTCGCCGGGCGTCCACCCCATGGCGGCGTTCATGGTCATCCCGAACAGGTCGCCGCTCGGGTGGTTGAGGAGGAGGTCCTCGGTGACCGGCAACTTCCCCGCGGGACCGGGGGCTTTCGTGTGGATGCGGTAGATGTCGCTCACGAGGCCCTAACGTATCACTTCGGCGCGCGGGTGCGGCGCTTTTTCTCCGGGGCCTTCGCGTCTTCCTCCTTCGGAGCCGGGGGAGCCGTGGAGAACGGAGGCGTCTCGCCCTTGATCTCAAATAGGAAGCGCGAGGGCAGGCAGGGGTCGCGGCGGCCGTACTTCGCCCGCGTCTTGGCGCGCGTGATCGTCAGGTGCCGGCGCGCCCGGGTGATCCCGACGTACATCAGCCGCCGCTCCTCCTCGACGGTGTTCTCGGCCATCGAACGGGCGTGCGGGAGGAGGCCCTCCTCCACGCCGACCAAATAGACCCGCGGGAACTCGAGGCCCTTCGCGGCGTGGAGCGTCATCAGCATCACGGCGTCGGGCTTCTGCCCCTCCTCGGGCTCGTCCGCCGTCTCCTCCTCGGAGAGCGTGACGTCCTCCAGGAAGCCCATCAGGGTCGCGGAGGGAGTCCGCCGCGCGTAGTTATCCGCCAGGTGGAGGACCTCCTCGACCGCCGCCGCGCGCGCCAACTGCGTGATCGCGTCCGGATAGCAGCGCTCGATCTCGGCCTTGTAGTCGACCGCCAGCAGGAGCTCGCGGATCGACGGGACGAGTCCCGCTTCCGGGACGCGGCGGGCGGTGTCGGCCAGCACGCCGAGGAAGGCCGAGACGGAGTGCAGCGCGTCGGGCGTCACGCCCGCCTTCTCAAACGCCTTCCCCGCCGAGATCCCCTCCTTCGTGGCGAATTCGACGACCTTCTCGATCGTGGCCTTCCCCACCCCGCGCGGAGGGACGTTGATCACGCGGAGGAGCGAGGCCTCGTCGTCGGGGTTGGCCGCGAGCTTGAGGTACGCGAGGACGTCGCGCACCTCCTTGCGGTCGAAGAAGGACATCCCCCCGACGAGCTCGTAGGGGACGCGCGCGGAGCGGAGCCGTGCCTCGAAGGTCCGGGGCTGGATCGCGGTGCGGAAGAGGATCGCGAAGTCGCTGAACGTCGCGCGGCCGGCGCGCACCTCGCGGACGATCTCGTCGACCACGAACTCCGACTCGTGCTCCTCGTCCTCCATGGGGAAGAGGCGGACGGGCTCGCCGGAGCCGCACGAGGGCCGAAGGATCTTCTCGTGGCGCGAGCTGTTGTTCCGGATGACCTGGTTCGCCGCATCCAGGATCTGTTCGGTCGAACGGTAGTTGGTCTCAAGGCGGATCACCGCCGCCTTCGGGAAGTCGCGCTCGAAGTTGAGGATCTTGCGGACGTCGGCCCCTCTCCATCCGTAGATGGCCTGGTCCGGGTCGCCCACGACGAAGAGGTTGGGGCGCTTCCCCGCCAGGAGCCGCAGGATCTCGTACTGCGGGCCGTTCGTGTCCTGGTACTCGTCGACCATCAGGTAGCGGTAGCGATCCTCGAGCCGAGCGCGGACGGGCTCGTGCTTCGAGAGGAGGTCGCCGGACAGGAGCAGGAGGTCGTCGAAGTCGACGGTCCGCGAGCGCCTGAGGTGACCGTTGTAGGCGCGGTAGGCGCGGGCGATCAGCTCGTCGTAGTCGTCGACCGCCTGCTTGAGCGCCTCCTCCGGCCTCACCAGGCGGTTCTTGAAAAGCGAGATCGCCGAGAGCGCGGCGCGCGGGTGGACGCGCGCCTCGGGGATGCGGAGTTCGCGGAGCGCGCCCTTCACGGCGCTGAGCTGATCGGCATCGTCGCAGATCGTGAACGTGCGGCTGAGGCCGAGGAGCTCGGCGTGCTCGCGGAGGAGCCGGACGCAGAAGGAGTGGAACGTGCTGACCGTGAGCTCCTTCGCGTGCGCTCCGCCGACCAGGCCGGCCACCCGTTCGCGCATCTCGCGCGCGGCCTTGTTGGTGAACGTGACCGCCAGGATGGCCTTCGGGGAGACGCCCTTCGAGAGGAGATACGCGATCCGGCAGGTGATGACGCGGGTCTTCCCCGAGCCGGCGCCCGCCAGGACGAGGAGCGGCCCCTCGGTGGTGGTGGCGGCGCGGAGCTGCTCGGGATTGAGGCCCTTCAGGAATTCGAGCTGCGCGAGCGGCACCGCAGGCGCGGCGGCCCTCTTACCCCTTCTCCCCTGCTTCTTCTTCACGTCGGCGCGGAGATTCTAGCGGCGCCGCGCCCCGCTGTCTAGAATCGGGCGTATTCACATGGGGAGGACACACGCATGCCCTCGAACCGTCGACGATTCCTCCAGGGCCTGGCGGCCGTCCCCGGAGCTGCTTCTCTGATGGGATCCTCGCCTCGCGCCGAGCGCGACGTCTACAAGGAACTGGGCGTCCGGCCGCTCATCAATGCCGCAGGCACCTACACCAACCTCAGCGCCTCGCGCATGCCGCGCGAGGTGGTCGAGGCGATCGACTCGGCCTCGCGCCACTACGTGAGCATTCCCGAGCTGCACCGCGCGGCGGGCCGAAAGATCGCCGCCCTCGTCGGCTGCGAGGCGGCCCTCGTCACCGCGGGCGCGGCCTCGGCGCTCACCCTGGGCACCGCGGCGTGCATCGCCGGAAAGGACGGGGAGAAGATCCGCCGGCTGCCCGACACGGAGGGGATGAAGAACGAGGTGATCCTCCCGAAGGCCCACCGGAACGGCTACGACCACGCGGTGCGGAACGCCGGCGCCCGGATCGTCGAGGTCGAGACCGCGGAGGACGTCGCGCGCGCGGCGGGCCCGAAGACCGCGATGCTGCTCTACTTCAACGTCCACGGCCCGGCGGGGAAGATTGGCGTCGAGGAGTTCGCCGGCCTGGCGAAGAAGCTCGGCGTCCCGGCGTTCATCGACGCGGCCGCGGACGTCCCGCCCGCCGAGAACTACTCGCGGTTCCTGAAGATGGGCTACGACCTCGCCGCCTTCTCGGGCGGCAAGGGTCTCCGCGGGCCGCAGTGCTCGGGGCTCCTCCTGGGGCGGAAGGACCTGATCGAGGCGGCCACGCTCAACAACAGCCCGAACACTGACGTGATCGGCCGGACGAACAAGGTGGGGAAAGAGGAGATCGTCGGCCTCTGGGCCGCGCTGGAGCAGTTCCTGAAGCAGGACCCCAAGGCCCGGTGGCGCGAATGGGAGGCCCGCTGCGCGGCCATCGCCGGACTCGTCACGGCCGTCAAGGGCGTGAAGGCCGAGACGTTCGTCCCCGAGATCGCCAACGCGGTCCCTCATCTCAAGATCAGCTGGGACCGGTCGCTCAAGCCCGCCGAGGTGGTGAAGCGGCTGCGCGACGGGGACCCGCGCATCGAGGTGCGGCCCGTGATCGGGGAGTGGCTCGAAGTGGCCGTCTGGATGCTGGAGCCCGAGGAGGTGGAGCCCGTGGGCCGGCGCCTGAAGGAAATCCTGGAGTCGCCGTGACCCTCCCCGAACGCCTCGAACGCTGCTACAGCGGCGCGGTCTTCGACGTCCTCCGCGAGGCGGGCCTTCCCGACCAGGCCCTGCCCCACGGCATCCGCCCGCTCGACCCCGCGTGGAGGCTGGCGGGGCCGGTCTTCCCCGTGGGCGGCCGGCGCACGACCGACCTCGGCGTGCACGAGACGATCCTCCAGTGGACCACCTTCCTCTCGAGGGCGCCCTCCGGGAGCGTGGTCCTCTGCCAGCCCAACGATCTCTCGCTCGCCCATATGGGCGAGCTCTCCTCCGAGACGCTCCAGCTGCGCGGGGTGCGGGGCTACATCGTGGACGGCGGATGCCGCGACACGACGGCGATCCTCGAGATGGGCTTCCGGGTCTTCTGCCGCTACACGACCCCTTCCGACATCGCGGGGCGCTGGGTGATGGACGCGCTCGGCGAGCCCATCCGCATCGGCGCGCTCACGATCCGCGCCGGCGATTACGCGATGGCCGACGCCGATGGCGTCGTGATCATCCCGGGCGCGATCGCGGAGACCATCGTCGCGCAGACCGAGGCGGTGATGCAGAAGGAGAACCTGGTGCGGAAGGCGATCCTGGAGGGCACCGATCCGAGGGAGGCTTACCTCAAGTACGGCAAGTTCTGATCCCCTCTCCTCTATCTTCTCTTTCTGACGGCTGATCGCTGAGAGCTGACAGCTCCCTAGAAGTACGTGCAGTACAGATCGATCACGTCGTACGCGTCATTCACCAATGGGATCACCGGCCATTTGTCGAAGGCCGTGCAGGGGTGGATGATCCCGCACGACACGCGGTCGCCCACGTGGAGCTCGACCCCGGGGGGGATCGACATGAACGCGTGCTGGTCGTTCAGCTTGGCGACCTTCGCGCCCTCGAGCGGCTGGGCGTCGCGCCGCGCCTGCCCCGGGCGGACGACGTAGAGCGGCACGGGGAAATCGCCGTCGTGCGGGCAGTCCCGCCGGCCGAAGGTGAGGATCGCCGTCTTCCCGTCACGGACCGACTGGACGACCGACCAGAGCTCGAGGGCCTGCCGGAGCTCGGGCCAGCCCGCCTCGCCGACCCCGCGGGCGCGCGCCCTCTTGATATGGGCGACATAGTTCCCGTGGTCGTGCGTCACCGTGCAGCCGCTCCGCACGACGACCCGGTAGCGCCCCTTGAGCGACGGCAGCACCTCCTGCTGGTAGTCGAGGAACGACGTCCCGCCGACGCTGAAAAGGTAGGGTTCGGCGAGGGTCGGGACCTCGCGGGCCAGCGTGTCGACCGTGCGGATCAACCCCTCGAGGTAGTCCTTGACCTGGGCCCCCTCCTCGAGCCGGGCGATGCCCTCGTACCCTTCGAAGCCGCTGAACTCGAGGAGCCCGGAATGGAGCCGGATCTCCGCCAGCACCTGGCGCCCCTCCTCGAGCGAGCGGACGCCGGTCCGCCAGCCTTCCCGGCCGCCTTCCAGGAGGACCTTGATCGGCCGCTTCGCGCCCGCGTCCTTCAGATGGCCCGCCAGGTGCCGCACCCCTTCGAGGCTGTCGAGGATGCAATGGATCTCGAGGCCGGGATCGGCGTTCATCGCGGAGGCGATCGACCGGATGTTCGCGCGGCCCACCAACTGGTTGGCGATCAGAATGCGCTTGAGGCCGTGCTTCACCATGACCATCGCCTGCTGGGCGGTGGCAGCCGTGATCGCCCACGCGCCGGCACCCAGCTGTCGCTGATAGAGCTGCGGGCACATCGTCGTCTTGCCGTGGGGGGCGAAAAGGAAGCCGTTGGCCGAACACCACGTCGCCATGGTCCGGAGGTTGTGCTCCACGGCGGAGTCGAGGAGGACCATGACGGGGAACGTCAGATCCTCCCGGAGGAGGTTCCAGCCCTTCTCCTTCACGGAGCCGGGCGTGACCGTCCCCGGCGAGGGAAGGCCCTTGCTCGTGCCGTCCAGGACGCGCGAGGAGATCTCGTTCAGGTTCATAAGCGGATATTCTGTCTCCTTCCCGTCCGCAGCACAACGTGTATGATATCGGGGCTTCGAGAGGAGACGCATGAGCGACCGACTGTTCGATCTGACCGGCCGCGCCGCGGTGGTGACCGGCGGGAGCCGCGGTCTGGGCAAGGAGATGGCGCGCGGCTTCGTGGAGCACGGCGCGCGCGTCCTGATCACGAGCCGCCACGAAGAGGAGCTTCGCGCCGCGGCGGCCGAGATCGGGAAGGTCGAGTGGCTCGTCAACGACCTCGCCCAGCCCAAGGGGGCGGAGGAGCTCGCGAAGGCGGCGCTCGCGCGGCTCGGCAAGGTGGACATCCTGGTCAACAACGCCGGGACGAACCTCCCCCAGCCGGTCGACCAGATCACCGACGAGGCGTGGGAGACGATGATCCAGCTCAACCTCTCCAGCGTGATGCGCCTGACGCGGGCGCTCGTGCCGGGGATGAAAGAACGCAAGTGGGGGCGGATCATCCACATCTCCTCGGTGCTCGGCCTGGGCGGAAAGGAGGGCCGGAACGGCTACTGCGCGACCAAGTCGGCGCTGATCGGCTTCGCGCAGGCGAGCGCGCTGGATCTCGGGCCCTTCAACGTGACCGTGAACTGCATCGCGCCGGGGCCGTTCCTCACGGACCTCCCGGGCAAGCTGCTGAACGACCAGCAGAAGAAGCACTTCTCCGATCGGACGGCGCTCCTGCGCTGGGGCAAGCCCGAGGAGCTGGCGGGCCCGGCGCTGCTCCTGGCGAGCGACGCGGGGAGCTACATCACGGGGTCGGTGCTGCTCGTCGACGGCGGCTGTGCCGCAAGGATGCTTTGAGATGACCGCAGACCCCATCGCGGAATTCAAGTCCCGGCAGAAGGAGACCTGGGCCCTCGGCAACTTCGGCGAGGTCGCAACCTTCACGACGATCACCGCGGGGCACCTGGTCCGCTTCGCGGGGATCAGGCCCGGATCGTCCCTCCTCGACGTCGGCTGCGGAACGGGCGTGGTCGCCATCACGGCCGCGCGGGCGGGGGCGAAGGCGACGGGACTCGACCTCACGCCCGAGCTGCTGGCGCAGGCGCGACAGCACGCGCCGCTGGCCGGGGTGCCGGAGATCGCGTGGCACGAGGGCGATGCGGAGGCCCTCCCCTTCCCCGACGCGTCGTTCGACGCGGTCCTCAGCCAGTTCGGCCACATGTTCGCGCCGCGCCCCGAACTGGCCCTCAAGGAGATGTTGCGCGTCCTCAAGCCCGGAGGAAGGATCGCCTTCGCCACCTGGCCGCCCGAGCAGTTCGTGGGCCGCGCGTTCGCGCTTACGGCGAAGTACGTCACGCCCCCGCAGGGGGTGCCGTCGCCCGTCCTCTGGGGGAACATCGCCGTCGTCCAGGAGCGGCTCGGAAACGCCGTGAAGGACGTCCACTTCGAGCGGGGGATCATGGGGATCCCGACGCTCAGCCCCGAGCATTTCCTCGAGTGGCAGGCCCACAAGATCGGGCCCTTCGTCCGCACCCTCAAGGCGCTCGAGAAGGAGCCGCAGAAGCTGGCCGACTACCGGCGAGAGTCCGCGGCGCTGATCGCGTCCTACACGACGGACAACGTCGTCCGTCAGGAATACCTGCTCACGCGCGCCGTGAAGATCTGAGGTGCTGCGATGACCCCCCTCTTGACCGCACTTCTGCTCCTCGCTCAAGACGACGGCTTCAAGCCGATCTTCGACGGAACATCGCTCGACGGATGGGTCCCGCAGGGCGGCGGGAAGTGGAGCGTCGAGGAGGGCGCGATCCTCGGCCTGACCGGCACGGGCGAGTACGGCTGGCTCTGCTCGGCGAAGACGTACGGCGACTTCATCCTCGAGTTCGACACGAAGCACGAAGGGACGGGCAACTCGGGCGTGCAGGCCCGCAGCCGGATCGACGAGAAGGGCGTCATGATCGGCTACCAGTTCGACCTCGACCGGACGCGTCCGTCGTCGGGGCGACTCTACGACGAGGCGCGGCGGAAGCTGCTGCAGGACGTGCCGGACGATCCGATCTCGCGGGGCGCCTTCAAGGCGGAGGACTGGAACAAGGTCACGATCCGCTGCGAAGGCGATCGCCTCCGTTCGTGGATCAATCAGGTGCCGATCGTCGACTACGTCGACTCGGTGGACCTCGAGGGCCTCGTCGCGCTGCAGGTACACTCCGGGAGGGACGTGAAGGTCCGCTTCCGGAATGTGCGGATCAAGGACCTGGGTCGACGGAAGTGGAAGCCGCTCTTCAACGGGAAGACGTTCGAAGGCTGGCACCCGATCGGCAAGGGGGAGTGGTCGATCGCCGACGGCGTCATCACGGGGCGCCACGCCAAGGCTGAGAAGGAGTTCGGCCACATGGTGACGGACGCCGTCCACCGGGATTTCAGCGTCCGGCTCCAGTTCCGGAGCCTCGAGGGGGACAGCGGCTTCTACTTCCGGAGCGAGGAGAAGGGCGCGCTCGGCATGGCGGGGCTGCAGGCGCAGATCCATCCGAAGAGCGACGCGGGCGGCCTCTACTGCTCGGACGGCCGCGGATGGGTGCTGCAGCCGAAGAAGGAGGACGTGGCGAAGGGATTCAAGCCGGGCGAGTGGAATTCAATGACGGTCTCCGCGCGCGGCACGCGGGTCGCGGTGAACCTGAACGATTGGCGGACCGCGGAGCTGCTCAAGGATGAAAGGGGCCGCCTCGAGGGCCGCTTCGCGCTCCAACTGCACGGCGACCAGGACCTCCACGTCCAGTTCAGGGAGATCCAGATCCTGGGCGACCCCGAGTAGGCGTCACTCCAGGGGGATGGGCCAGTTGGAGCCCGCCGAGCAGCCGCCGTCGACGGTGAGCATCTGTCCCGTCATGAAGGCGGACGCCGGCGACGCCAGGAAGATCGCGGCGCCGACCAGGTCCTCCGGCACGCCGAGCCGCTTGAGGGGCGTGTTCTCGTCGGCCCACGCCTTCATCGGCGGCTGGGCCCAGAGCTTCTGGGTCAGGTCGGTGAGGATGAACCCGGGGGCGAGGGCGTTCACGCGGACGCCGCGCGGCCCCCACTCCATCGCGAGCGCGCGGGTCATCTGCTGGAGCCCCGACTTGCTGACGGCGTAGGCCATGACGCCGCGGAGGGGCCGGTCGTTGTTGAGCGAGGTGATGTTGATCTGGCTCCCCTTCCCTCTCTCCAGCATCGTGCGTCCGACGGCAAGCGACAGAAGGAGAGGCCCCTTGAGGTTGATGTCGACGATGTAGTCGTAGTCGGCCTCGGTGAGCTTCTCGGCCCTCATGCGCCGGTTGACGCCGGCGACGTTGAGGAGGGTGTCGACGCGTCCGTGGTCCTTGAGGACGGCGTCGACGAGCCGGTCGATGGCCTTGGGGTCGCTGACGTCGCAGACGACGGCGCGGGCGCCGATCTCCTTCGCGGTCTTCTCGAGGGTCTCCCTTTCGCGGCCGGTGATGACGACGGTGGCGCCGCGCTTCGCGAAGCCCTGGGCGAGGGCGCGTCCGATGCCGCGGCTGGCGCCGGAGACGAGGGCGACCTGGCCCGCGACGGAGAAGAGGTCGTCGGTCATCGAGGGGGATTGTAGGCAGGGGGTCGGCAGAGAGCTATTGATTTTTCCTCCGCTGCGGCTAGAATAGGCCGCGTTCCACTACTAAAAACGCTTCTTTACTGGGGCGTAGTGTAACGGTAGCACCGCAGACTCTGGATCTGCTTGTCTAGGTTCAAATCCTAGCGCCCCAGCCATTCTTGGGGAGGACGACGCGGTTGTCCCCCGAGGGGTTAGTTGTGCGGGTGGGGTCGGCACAAGGTTGTGCTGACACCTTGCTGACACGGGTGTCAGCACGAAGGACTCGTTTCCGTCACCTTCACCGTCATCGACGATCCCTCGACTCCCAGCTCGAACGGGACCCTGGGCCTCTCTCCGGCCGCCGACCCGGCACCGGCCGGTACCGGCAACGCCGGAAGCGGGAGCGGCAGCGGCTGCGGGCTCCTGGGGATCGAAGGGGTCCTGTTGCTGGCCCTCTGTCGCAGCCGCATGGCGAGGACTTGACCCTTGCCCTGAGGGCGGGAGAACCTGAAGGAAACGGGCTCCCCGCAGCGGGGCCGCGGGGATGAGATCCGGAGGCCCCAAGCAGCGCGCCATGCACGTGTGAATCTCCGTCCTTCCCCGCCGCCCGCCCCCCGCCGCAACCGCCTGAATTCGGTTGACAGCACCTGCTAAACGGACGATAAAAGCGGCTGCTTTCGGGACAACGCCCCTTGAACTTCACCCTTCACCGTCCGGATCGGGCCCCCCACCCGGGGAACTGAGCCGACCATGGCCGAACCCCAACATCCGCACAAGCCCGAGGCCCCCAAGGCCATCACCCAGATCAACCTGGGAATCGGCGAGCCCCTCCGGCCCGAACAGCTCCTCCAGTACGCCCCCTTCGAAGGCATCACCCAGGCCACCCTTGAGAAATACCCCGGCGCCGTCGTGCTGCGGAAATTCAAGAAGGGCGACCTCATCTGCCGCGAGGGCGAATACGGCTCCACCGCCTACTACATCCTCAAGGGCAAGGTCGAGATCTACATCGCCACCCGGATCGCCCACGTCAAGACCCAGAAGAGCGAAAAGAACTTCAGCCACGGGATCGGTCGGTGGTTCCGACGGTTCTCCTCCATCCTCAAGGGCGAAAAGGACGACCCGCGCGAGACCGACCGGCGGCGGCGCATGATCCCGATCGACGGGCCCGTCGACCTCGACCTGGAGCATCCCGTCGCCCAGATGGGACCGGGCGACCTCTTCGGCGAGATGACCTGCCTCAACTTCTACCCCCGCTCGGCCACCGTGCGCGCCACCGAGGATTGCGAGATGCTCGAGATGCTCCGCAACATCCTCAGTCTCCTCCAGAAGCGCTCGAAGGTCTTCAAGGAGAAGCTCGACTCGGGGTACCGCCAGCGCGCCGTGCGCACCCACCTCCGCAGCCTCACGATCTTCGACGAACTCAGCGACTCCCAGATCGAGGAGCTCAGCGCCAAGGTCGAGCTCGCCAGCTACGAGCCCGGACAGGTCATCGTCAAGCAGGGCGACCCGGCCGACGCGGTCTACCTCGTCCGCCTCGGGTTCGTCAAGGTCTCCCAGGGATACCCCGGCGGCGAGCTCGTCGTCCGCTACCTCCACCGCGGCGACTACTTCGGCGCGGCGGGCATCCTCGGCTCAGGCGTCCGCTCCGCCACCTGCACGGCCGTCGACCACGCCGAAATGGTCCGCATCAGTAAAGTGGACATTTCCGCCCTGATGGGAACCTCGGTGCGCGTCCGACAGGCCATGCAGAAGGACCTCGACCGCGTCCAGGCCGCCGCCGCCGCGACCTCGGTCGCGGTGACCAACCTGCCGCTCGACCAGCTCCTCGAGCAAGGCCTCATGCAGGCCAACAACCTGCTCCTCCTCGACCTCGAGAGCTGCACGCGCTGTGACGACTGCGTCCGCGCCTGCGCCGACTCGCACGACGGGATCACCCGCCTCGTCCGCGAGGGCGTCCGCTTCGACAAATACCTGGTCGCCACATCGTGCCGCTCGTGCGCCGATCCGCTCTGCCTCGTCGGCTGCCCCGTCGGCGCGATCCACCGGAAGGACTCGCTGGAGATCCTCGTCGAAGACTGGTGCATCGGCTGCGGGCTCTGCGCCAAGCAGTGCCCGTACGGCAACATCAACATGCACCCGGTCACCGGCATGGAAATGGAAAAAGACCCCGCGAGCCCCGGCCCCCATAAAGCCGAGGTCAAGTCCAAGGCCGTGACCTGCGACCTCTGCAGCGGCATGAGCGAGCCCAGCTGCGTCTACGCGTGCCCCCACGGCGCCGCCCTCCGGGTGGACCCCAAGGAGTTCTTCCTCAACCGGATCGCCGGGCCCTCGTAGTCATGCTGCTGGACGCCAAGCACAAGCCCTGGGCGATCGCCGTCGCACTCCTCACGACCGCAGGTACGGCGGTCTACGTGCCCTACCACATCCTGTCGCTCAACGGGCCCAGCGGCGGCAGTTGGATCGGGCTGTCGTTCGGCATCGCCGCCTTCGCCCTCATGGCCTTCGCGGGCCTGCTCGGAGCGCGCCGCAAGTTCCCCGCGCTCCGCCTCGGCCGGCCCGAGATGTGGATGCGCGCCCACCTCTGGTTTGGCCTCCTCCTCGTCCCCCTGGTCTTCTTCCACGCCGGATTCCGGTTCGGCGGGGCCATGACCGTCACCCTCCTGGTCCTCCTCATCCTCGTCACGCTGAGCGGGATCCTGGGGCTCGTCCTCCAGCAGATCCTCCCCCGGATCATGACCTTGCGCGTGCCGATGGAGACCATCTACGGACAGATCGACCACGTCCTGGAGCAGCTCCTGACGAGCGCGGAGATCCAGGTGACCGCGCTGGTCGGGGCGCTGGGCTACACCCCGCCGGGACAGCAGGTGACCGAGGGCTCGGCCCCGCTCAAGAAATTCTACCTCGATCAGATCCGACCCTTCCTCGAGCGGGGGCCACACGCCAGCCCCCTGGCCAGCGCGGCGCAGTCGACCATGGCCTTCACCACCGTGCGGGCGCTCCTGCCCCCCGCACTCCACCCGTCGCTCAAGGACCTCGAGCTCAAGTGCGAGGAGCGCCGCCAGCTCGCCACGCAGGTCCGGCTCCATCACTGGCTTCACGGGTGGCTGCTCGTGCACGTGCCGCTCTCCTACGCGCTGCTCCTCCTCTCGGCGGTCCACGCGGTCCAGTCGCTGAGGTATTGATGCCGACCCTGCGCGACACCAAAGTCCGGGCCCAGCGGATCGACCTGACCTACTTCCGCCGCCCCGCCCCGTACCGGCGGTGGAGGAGGATCCTGTCGATCGCGGTCACCGTCCTCGCGGCGGCCTGGGTGGGCTTCATGGCCGTGCGGCGCGACGAGCGGATCTACAACAGCGGACCGCTCGCGGCGCGCCACGCCATGCTCGAGACCCGCTGCGACACGTGCCACACCTCGGCGTGGAGCGCGCGGCTGACCGACCCCGCGGGCTGGCAGGAACGGCTGGACTCGGCGTGCCTGAACTGCCACGACGGACCGATCCATCACGGGAACATGACCGCCGGCCTGCGCGGGCCCAAGGGCGCCCAGACCTCCTCGGGCTGCTCGCAGTGCCACGTCGAGCACAAGGGCTCCCACAAGCTTGCCGAGGTGCGCAACGCGAACTGCGTCATGTGCCACGCCGACCTCAAGACGACCGACGCCGGCCGCTCCTTCCATCCGAAGATCTCCGGCTTCAGCGACGGCCATCCCGAGTTCGCGCTCCTGGCGAAGAAGACGCCCGACCCGACCGTCGTCTCCTTCAACCACGCCGTCCACCTCCATCCCGACACGCAGGCCAAGCGCGAGCTCCTCCAGTCGCAGCTCAAGACGCTCCAGGGCCGCCGCGGGATCGAGGAGGGCCGGCTCTCCTGCGTCTACTGCCACCCGCCCGCCCCGACGGGCGCCTACACCGCGCCGGTGAACTACGAGTCCAACTGCCGCGACTGCCACCCGCTCAAGCTCAAGGACGTCCCCGTGCCCCACGAGACGCCCGAACGGGTGCGCGACTTCCTGCGCAGCCGGCTCGCCAAGGAGGGCAAGGGCGGCGACGCGCTCGCCGAGCTGGTGACCGACGCGGAGATCCCGCTCTTCACCTCCGACCCCGACGGCTGCATGAAATGCCACAAGACCGACCTGGGGGCCGACTTTCCCGTCACAGCGCCGGTCGTGACCCGCCCCGGAATCCCCCGGGGCGCGCCGCGCCGCTGGTTCCTCCACTCCACCTTCAATCACGAGACTCACCGCGAGCTGCGCTGCGCGGAGTGCCACGGCGGCGCCGAGACAAGCAAGCTCACGGCCGACGTCCTCATGCCGCCTCGCGAGCTTTGCGCGAAATGCCATAGTCCCTCCGGCGGCGTGCCCTCCACGTGCGTGACATGCCACCTCTACCACGACAAGTCCCGCGAGCGGAGCCCGGAGGGACGGCTCAAGATCGGAGACGTGCTGAAATGAGTCCCCGGCTTTTCGCGGTCGCCCTGATCGCCGTCGCCTGGTCGTTCGGCTGCGGGATCGGCGACGACGATGCCAACGACCCCTGCGCCTTCCTGGTCGAGGAGTGGGGAGGGGGTCCCCTTCCCGCCTACACGCCGCTCAGCGTACCGGAGATCGAGACCGTGATCGGCCAGGCCGTCGATCAGGCGACCGCCTCCGGCGCGCTGGCCGTCGTCGCGCTGGTCGATCGCGAGGGTTTCGTGCTCGGCGTCTTCGCGATGCCCCTGGCGCCCCTCGGACCCGCATTCCCGGTCTCCGCGACGCTCCCCCCCGACGCTGCACCCGGGATCAACGCGGCGATCGCGAAGGCCCGGACCGCGGCCTTCCTGAGCAGCAACCAGAACGCCTTCACGACGCGCACCGCGGCCTACATCGTGGACGCCCACTTCCCGCCCGGCGTCTTCTACACGCCCGCGGGGCCGCTCTACGGCGTCCAGAACTCGAACGACACCGGCGGCGACGTCGTGCGCGGCGTCGGCCCCGGCGGCGCCCCGAACAGCAACAACCCGACGCCTCTGCCCGACCCGAACGGCTTCTCGGGCGGCACGGGCGGCCTGCCGCTCTACAAGGGCGGCTTCCTGGTCGGCGGCATCGGCGTGAGCGGCACCCTTCCCTCGGCGGACGAGAAGATCGCCGTCGCCGGGACGCGCGGCTTCATGGCGCCCCACTCTATCCGGGCCTGCGAGATCCTCGTCGACGGCATCCGGCTCGCGTTCGCCGAGGCGGCGCCTCCGTACGTCCTCCCCACCACCGCCTTCCCGCCCCCCGGCGCCGTCGTGATGCCGATCGTCGCCGGCGGCCCGCAACCCGTGATCCCGACCGTCACCTATTCCAGCCAGACCGGTCAACTGGTCTTCCCGATCCTCAGCAGCGGGCCGCTGACCGTCGGCGACGTCACGGCCATCCTTTCGAACGCGGCCGCCGAAATGTACCGCGTCCGCGCCGCGATCCGCCGGCCGCTGGGAAGCCGCGCGCAGGTGACGGTTGCCGTCGTGGATACCACGGGCGCGATCCTCGGCGCCTTCCGGCCCGACGACTGCACACGCTTCAGCCTGGACCTCGCCGCGCAGAAGGCGCGGACCGTGCTCGCGTACAGCGACGGCGTGGCGACCGCCGCGCTCGGCGAGCCCATCCCCGGCCTCCCGCTCGACGCGGCCGTCACGACGCGCGCGGTCGGCTGGATGGCGCAGCCCTACTATCCGCCCGGCATCGACGGCACGGCGGCGGGGCCGCTCTTCGGCGTGCAGGACGCGCTCCCGGGCGGCCTGGGCGCGGGGATCGCCGGCCTCGACGTCACGCCCGGGACGACGGGCGACGCCACCGACGGGAACGGGATGACGATCTTCCCGGGAGGAATCCCGCTCTACAAGGGCGGCGTGCTCGTGGGCGCCATCGGCGTGAGCGGCGACGGCGTGGACCAGGACGACCTGGTCGCAGCCGCCGGCGCCGCGGGCTTCGAGCCTCCTCCCGGACTGAAGTGCGACAATTTCTTCGTGCGGGGCACGCGCCTCCCCTACGTCAAGTTCCCGCGCAACCCCTACGAGGGGGTGCGATGATCCCCGCCCTCCTCCTGGCCCTGATCTTCCAGGCGGCTCCGCCCCAGGAGCCCAAGCCGCCCGGCGAGAAGATGCAGGACTCCGTCCCGGTCCGGGATCGCTGGGAGATCCCCTTCCCCGAGTACTTCCTCAACCAGCCGGGCCGCTTCCCCGATCCGTACCGCCAGAACGTCCTCAAGGGGGACTATCCCATCCTGGGCCAGAACATCTTCATGGTCTTCACCGGCCGGAGCGACACGGGGATCGAGGCCCGCACCCTCCCCGTCCCAAGCGGCGCGAGCACCGCGGCCGGGAGCCGTCCCGACTTCTTCGGCGGCGGCGAGCAGTGGGCCGTGACCCAGGACTTCGCCGCCACGCTGGAGCTCTACCACGGCGAGACCTCCTTCCGGCCCCGCAGCTGGGAACTCCGGGCGACGGCCGTGGTGAACACCAACCACGTCGATGTCCGGGAGAACGCCGTCCTGAAGCCCAATGTCCAGGACGGGACCGACCGGACCGACCACCACGTCGCGCTCCAGGAGGCGCTCGCGGAGATCCATCTCCTGGACGTCAGCGACTCTTACGACTTCGTCTCGCTCCGCGCGGGCATCCAGCCGTTCATCAGCGACTTCCGCGGCCTCCTCTTCGGCGACACGAACCTCGGCGCGCGGCTCTTCGGGACGCTCGCCTCCAACCGCATCCAGTGGAACCTCGCCGCGTTCGACCCCCTGGAAAAAGATACGAACAGCGGCCTCAACACCGACCAGCGGCGCGACCAGCTCGTCTGGGTCGGGAATGTGTACGTCCAGGACTTCCTCTGGCCGGGCTACACCGCGCAACTCAGCGTCCACGGGAGCCACGACAACGGAGAATACGAGTACGACGACAACAAGTTCCTGGTCCGCCCGGCGGTGATGGGGACGATCCGCGCGCACGACGTGGACGCCGTCTACGCCGGCTGGGCGGGCGACGGGCACATCGGAACGCTCAACCTGACCCACGCCTTCTACGCGGCGTTCGGCCGGGACGAGTTCAACCCGCTGGCCGGACGGGGGACCGACATCGAGGCGTACCTGGCGGCGCTGGAGCTCTCCTACGACATCGACTGGATCCGCGCCCGAGCCTCGTTCCTCTGGGCCTCCGGTGACCACGACCCGACGGACGACAAGGCCACCGGCTTCGACTCGATCTTCGAGTCCCCCAATTTCGCCGGAGGGGCCTTCAGCTTCTGGAACCGCCAGGCGATCAAGCTGCAGGGCGTGGAGCTGGTGAACCGCAACAGCCAGCTGCCCGCCCTCCGGAGCAGCAAGAGCCAGGGTCAACAGAACTTCGTCAACCCGGGGCTCTTCCTCGCCAACTTCGGCATCGACGCCGAGGTGCTCCCCGAGGTCAAGGCGGTCTTCAACGCCAACCTGTTGTGGTTCCAGGACACGCGGCCCCTCGAGCTCTTCACGTACCAGCCTCGGATCGACCGCGAACTGGGCTTCGAGCTCAGCCTGGGACTCGTGACGCGGCCGCTCCTGAACAACAACGTCATCCTCACCGCCGGCGCCTCGGGGTTCTTTCCCGGCGAGGGGTTCAAGGACCTCTACGAAAGTTCCGACCCGCTCTATTCCGTCTTCGCCCAGCTCACGCTGATCTATTGAGGTCTTATGTCGCGCCTTAGACTCGCCCTCCTCCTCGCCCTGGTCGGCGCCTGCGGCGGCGATCCGGCGCCCCAGGCCCGTCCGCCCGAGGACCTGGGCCGACAGACGCGGGAGGCCGCCGCCGCGAAGAGCGCGGGCTGCATCAGCTGCCACACCATGGCGCCCGACAAGGCGGGCCCCGGCCTCTGGGATGACGCCGACATGCACGTCGCCGACGTGCGCCTCGGCTGCACCGACTGCCACGGCGGCAACGCGACGGCGAAGCGGCCGGAAGGGACCCCCAACCAGCGTCCCTTTGGAAGGGACTTCCTCGAGATCATGAGGTCGGCCCACGTCGCGGCGCGCTTCCCCGACGAGTGGCCCACGTCGGCCAACCCGGTCCGGTCGTACACGCTCCTCAACCGCGAAGACCCGGAGTACGTCCGCTTCGTCAACCCGGGCGACCTGCGCGTGGCCCACCTGGCCTGCGGGGGATGCCATCCCAAGGAGGTCGAGTTCAGCCGCCGCAGCATGATGACCACATCGGCGATGCTCCCCGGCGCCGCGGCTTACAACAACGGCGCGCTCCCGCTGAAGAACTACGTGCTCGGCGAGAGCTACGGGCCCGACGGCACCCCCCAGCGGCTGCAGGGCGTGGTCGAGGTCGAGAAGGGAAAGAAGACCGTCCGCCCCCCCACGGAGAAGGAACTCGCGCGCGGCGTCCTCCCCTCGCTCGATCCGCTGCCCCGCTGGAACATCGGTCAGCCCGGGAACATCCTCCGCGCCTTCGAGCGCGGCGGCCGCGTCTCCCGCGCCAACCCGTCCGACGTGGGCTTGCCCAATCCGGCCGAGGAGCCCGGCCGGCCCGACATGAAGCTCGGCGACCGCGGATTCGGGACGCAGTTGCGCTTCGACCCCGTCCTCCTCAACCCTCAGAAGACGCGGCTCAACGACCCCCACCTCTCCTTCCTCGGCACCAACGACCACCCCGGCGACTTCCGCTCCAGCGGCTGCTCCGCCTGTCACGTGACCTACGCCAACGATCGCTCGGAGGTCCACTCGGGACCTTATGGGAAGCACGGGAACCGCGGCCGCAGCGCCGGGCAGGACGCGATGATCCCGAAGGACGAGTCCGGCCACCCGATCGCCCACCGCTTCACCAATTCCATCCCCTCCAGCCAGTGCATGACGTGCCACCACCATCAGCCCAACTCGTTCGTGAACACGTTCTTCGGGTTCCAGATGTGGGACTACGAGACCGACGCCGCGGCGATGTGGCCCCCGGAGCAGAAGCGGCCCTCCGCCTCGGAGCGCGCGGCGGCGCTCAACTCCAACCCCGAGGGAGCGGCGGTCGGCGGGAAATGGTCGGACCCCGAATTCCTCGCCAACTCCTCGGACCTCAATCCGACGCTGAAGCACACCCAGTTCGCCGACTACCACGGCCACGGCTGGATGTTCCGCGCCGTCTACAAGCGCGACCGGAAGGGCAACCTGCTCGACAAGGACGACAAGGTCGTCCCGTTCGAGGATCCCGAGCGGTTCAAGAAGTCCGTCCATCTCATGGACATCCACGCCGAGCGCGGCATGCACTGCGTGGACTGCCACTTCAAGCAGGACAACCACGGCGACGGCCGGCTCTACGGCGAGGTCCCCAATGCGATCGAGATCAGCTGCTCCGACTGCCACGGCAACGTCCGTACCCGCTTCGCCGAGGATCAGAAGACAAGCGGCCCGGCGGCCGGCGGCATGAAGCTGACGGACCTGAAGACCCCCTGGGCCGAACCGCGCTTCGAGTGGCGCGGCGACGAGATGGCCCCGCTCCAGCGCTCGATGATGAACAAGGACAAGGTCTGGGAGGTCCCCCAGGTCATGGACATCATCAATCCCGACCCGGCTCGGACGCGCGAGAACGGCCGTCCCTGGTACAACGCCGCGGCGGCCCACGCGAAGACGGTCCGGAAGGACGCCAGCTCCTGGGGCGTGGTGCCCGCCTCCGACGACCTCCTCGCCCACAAGTCCACCCGCATGGAGTGCTACACCTGCCACACCTCGTGGACCACCGGCTGCTTCGGCTGCCACCTCCCCATGAAGGCCAACGAGCGGCGCCCCATGCTCCACAACGAGGGCGACACCAGCCGCAACTGGACGTCCTACAACCCGCAGGTCGTCCGCGACGACATCTTCATGCTGGGCCGCCACGGGCCGCTGAAGGGCGGGAAGGTCGCGCCGGTCCGCTCGAGCAGCGCCGTGATCATCAGCTCGCAGAACGCCAACCGCGAGTGGATCTACCTCCAGCAGCCGCCCGTCTCGGCCCCGGGTTACAGCTCTCAGGCCTTCAACCCGCACTTCGCCCACACCGTGCGGACGCGCGAGTCGAGGCGCTGCACCGACTGCCACCTGTCCCAGGCGGGAGACAACAACGCGTGGCTCGCCCAGGTCTACCTCCAGGGGACCCACTTCGTGAACTTCATGGGCCGCTACTCCTACGTCGCGGAGGGGGGCTCGGGCCTCGAAGCGGTCGTCGTCTCCGAACGCGAGGAGCCCCAGGCGGTGATCGGCTCGGAGCTCCACCGGCTTGCCTATCCCGACGACCACGCCGCCCACGTGAAGCGGGGCCGCACCCTCACCGAGGCCGCCCACCACGGGGGAGAGGTCCTCGACCTCCAGCTCCGCGGCGAGTATCTCTACGCCGCCTGCGGAAGCGGCGGGTTCCGGGCCTACGACGTGGCCAACGTCGACAACAAGGGCTACTCCGAGAGGATCGTGACGTCGCCGGTCTCGCCGCTCGGCCAGAACACGCACGTGACCACGAAGTTCGCCACCGCCGTGGCGCTGCCGACGAACATGCCCGTCCACGACCGGAACGGCCTCCTGCCCGAGTCCTTCTGGAAGGAGAACCAGGAGTCGAAGCTCCACCCCCTCTACCGCTACGCGTACGTCACCGACGCCGAGGAGGGGCTGATCCTGATCGACGTCATGCCGCTCGCCGACGGGGATCCGCGGAACAACTTCCTGAAGCGCGCGCTCGCGTGGAATCCCGACGGCCTCCTCGACGGCGCGGCGAACCTGACGGTGGCGGGCGCCCGCGCCTATCTCTGCGCGCCGAAGGGCCTCGTCGTCGCGAACCTGGACGACCCGCTCAAGCCGTCGGTCGCAGCCGTGCTGGGCCCGCCGGCGATCGTGCTCCCCCACGCAGTCGCAGTCCAGTTCCGATACGCGTTCGTCCTGGACTCGGAGGGCCTGAAGGTCGTCGACATCACGGTCCCCGAGAAGCCGGTCCTCAAGGCCTCCGTCCCGATGAAGCAGGCGTTCAACCTCACCGTGGCGCGGACCTACGCCTACATCGCGGCGGGCCCGCGCGGGCTCGCGATCGTGGACGTGGAGAAACCCGAGCAGCCCGGCGCGCCGGCGTTCTTCGACCTGGGCGGGGCGCTGAACGACACGAGGGCGGTCCGCATCGCGACCACGAACGCGAGCCTCTTCGCCTACGTGGCGGACGGCCGGAACGGCCTGCGGGTGCTGCAGCTGGTCTCGCCGGCGACGACGCCGGGCCACTACGGTTTCAGTCCCACGCCGACGCCGTCGCTGATCGCGACCTATCCGACGCGCGGCCCGGCGATCGCGCTCTCAAAGCCACTCGACCGCGACCGGGCGGCGGACGAGACGGGAAACCAGGTGAGCGTCTTCGGCCGCCTGGGCTCGCGTCCCTTCACCCTCGAGGAACAGCGTAAGCTCTACATGAGAGAAGGAAAGGTGTGGACCGTGACCGACAAGCCCGCGACGGCGCCGCTCAAGTGACGCCGATGAAACCCTTCAGGCTCCTCGTGGCCGGCCTGGTCCATGACCACGTCTGGACCTTCCTCCCCGACTTCGCCCGCATTCCCGGCGTCCGGATCGTCGGCGGCGCCGACCCGAACCGCCCCCTCCGCGAGAAGCTGCGGCGCACGCACGGCGTGACGGCGCTCTTCGAGAGTCCCCGCGAGCTCTTCGCGCGCGTCGAGGCCGACGCGGTGCTCGTCTGCGCCTCGAACGCCGGGAGCGTCCCTATCGTGGAAGCCGCGGCGGCCCGTGGACTCCACGCCCTGGTCGAGAAGCCGATGGCCGCGACCGCCGCCGGCGCGCGACGGATGCTCGCCGCTGCGCGGCGCCACGGGACCCGCCTCATGGTCAACTGGCCGACCGCCTGGAACCCCGCGTTCGCGCGCGCGATGGAGCTCGCCGGAGCCGGCGACATCGGCCCCATCTTCCACGCCCGCATCCATATGGCCCACCAGGGCCCGAAGGAGGCGGGCTGCTCCCCCTACTTCTGGCGCTGGCTGTACGACCCGAAGGAGAACGGCGCAGGTGCGATCGTCGACTACGCCGGCTACGGCGCGGCCGTCATGGCCGCCCTCTGGGGGCGCCCCAAGGAAGTCGTCGCCGTCGCGCGCAGACTGGTCAAGCCCGGGCTCCGGGTCGACGACAACGCCCTTCTGATCGCCACCTGGCCCACGCGCACCGCCCTCGCCCAGGCCTCCTGGACGCAGAACCCCGATTTCCACGAGGCTCTCTTCCTCGGGACGAAAGGGACCCTGGAGACCGTGCGAGGCAAGCTGGTCCGCACCTACACGCGTCCCGAGGACTTCTCCCATTGGGGAGCCGAGCGGCAGAACCGGAAGGAGATCCCCCTCCCCCGCCTCCCCGCCGGCCGGCGCAACGGCCCGGACCATTTCGTCCATTCGCTCCGCAGCGGGCGTCCGTTCACGCCGCTCTGTCGTGCGGAGACGGGCCTGCTGGCGCAGGAGATCCTGGATGCCGGGATCCGCTCGGAGCGGACCGGTCGCCGGGTGACGTTCTAAGGAGGATTTGCACCACAAAGCCACAAAGCACCCGGTCTCCCTCTCTTTCGGTAGAAGGTGTCCTTTGTGGTGAGTGTGATCTCCACTTTCTCGAAGGGACGTACTTAGCGGACTCTACTTGAAGTTCTTCCGGACCGCCTCGTAGTCGGCGGCGAACTTCGCGGAGTCGAACGCCTTCTCGTTCTTCGCGGCGATGTGGACGCAGAGGGCGTCGATCGCCGCCTTCGCGTCGACCTTCTTCGAGAGGGCGCGGAACGCGAGCGCCACCTGACGGGCCGCGGAGAACTCCTTGGGCGCCTCCTCGGCGGCCAGCTTCGCGAGCAGCGACTCGCCCGCTGCGGCGAGGCCCTTGGTCTGCTTCTCCACGGCGGCGGCCGCCTCCTCGAGCTTGGCCGCGTCGTTCGGAATTTCCGCAGGGGCCGCGAAGCCGGCGACGTGCTTCAGCAGGAGCGCGTAGGCGCCCGCCTGCTCGCGCGCCTCCTTCAGCCGGTTCTCGGGCGCGCCGGCCTTGATGCTCTTCCCGAGATTCCGGAGCGCCTCGGCAAGCGAGACGACCTGCCCCGCCGTCCAGGCGCGCGCGTCGAAGTCGGGCTGCATCGAGGGATGCTTCTCCGTCTTCCAATGCGCGCCCGTCCGTGCGTTGTAGTCCACGAGCTCGAAATGCAGGCGCGGGTGGCCCGCCGTCACCATGTCGTGCTCGATCTGGAGGTGGCAGCTCGCGCACTGCACCGCCCAGGCGGTCACCTCGCGCAGGTCGATCATCCCGACCGCGACCGACTTCTCGTGCGACCAGTCCTTCTCCTTGGGGGTCGCATGGGGGTCGATCCACTTCTCCCCCGGCCCGTGGCACACCTCGCACGACACGCCGTTCTGCACGGACCACTTCTGGCCCGCCGCGACCTGGTCGGGGGGCACGACCTTGGTGTGACAGCTCAGGCACTTCGGGCTGTCGAACACCTTGGCGATCCCCATGGCCACGCCCATCGCCTTTGAGGGGCCCTTGTAGAGGGTCGTGAAGGCCTTCGCGTGCGGATCCATGGCCTTCCACACCGTGTACTCGTTCAGGCCGGGCGAGCCCTTCACGGCGTCGGCACCGTGGCAGTCCTTGGTGTTGCAGCGGGCCATCGAGGTGTACTTGTACTCGGCCCGCTCCTCTCGGGAGGCGCGCGCGAGCGGCGGGGCGGCGTTCAGCATCGAGAGGCCCGCGGCCGCCAGGAGCGCGGCGGCGACCGCCGTGAAAAGGAGGTCTTTCATGGCCCCCATTCTAACGGGAGGATCGGCTCCTTCAAGGACTTCGCGGGAAGCCGGCAGGACCTACGGGGCCGCCGGAGGCTGCTGTTCGGCCTTGCCCTTCTGCTTGAGCGTGTAGACCAGCCAGCCGATCATTCCCAGCGTGAGCAGCCCGCCCACGACGAGTGAGCCCGTCGGACCCAGCGACTCGGCCACCGAGGCGAGCAGCTGCTTGATCCCCGACCGGCGCCCGTGGTAATCCTTATGGATGCCCGCCTGGGCGTCCACCGCGGTCGACCACATCACCCAGGTGAGGCCGCCGCAGACCAGCGTCCCGACCAACGGTCCCTTCACGCTCGACATGGCTCATCCCTCCTTTCGATATCCGCTGAACTTTACCCTGCTCCCCCGCGCTGTTATAGTCCCTCCATGAAAAAACTCCGCCTCGCCCTCCTGGCCGTCGCCCTGGGATGCTCGTCAGCCCCCCCGCCCGCCGCGGAGGCGCCGACGCGCGAGATCGAGGCCCGGTTCGACGCCCTCCTCCGCGCGGACAACCTCCGCGACTGGATGAAGCGGCTCGCGGCGCGGCCCCACCATCTGGGGTCGCCCTACGACAAGGAGAACGCCGAGTTCATCGCGGCGCAGTTCAAGGCGTGGGGCTACGAGACGACGATCGAGACCTTCGACGTCCTTTTCCCCACCCCGAAGGTCCGGCTGCTGGAGATGACCGCTCCCGCGGCGTTCAAAGCGGCGCTCGAGGAACCGGCCCTGAAGGAGGACGCGACCTCCGGCCAGAAGGAGGAGCAGCTCCCCGTTTACAACGCCTACTCGATCGACGGCGACGTGACGGGCGAGCTCGTCTACGTCAACTTCGGCGTGCCGAAGGACTACGAGGAGCTGGAGCGGCGCGGGATCGACGTGAAAGGCAAGATCGTGATCGCCCGCTACTACGGGTCGTGGCGGGGCATCAAGCCCAAGGTCGCGGCCGAGCACGGCGCGATCGGCTGCCTCATCTACTCCGACCCGCACGAGGACGGATACTTCCAGGGCGACGTCTATCCCCGCGGCGCGTGGCGGAGCGCGCGCGGCGCCCAGCGCGGCTCGGTCATGGACATGCCCCTCCACCCCGGCGACCCGCTCACCCCGGGCTTCGGCTCGACACGGGACGCGAAGCGCCTCGCGCTGAAGGACGCGCCGACCCTCACGAAGATCCCCGTCCTCCCGATCTCCTACGACGACGCCTTCCCGCTGCTGCAGGCGATCGGCGGGCCCGTCGCGCCCGAGGCGTGGCGCGGCTCGCTCCCGACGACCTACCACATCGGCCCGGGCCCCGCGAAGGTCCGCCTCAAGCTGGAGTTCGACTGGAAGCTCGTCCCCACGTACAACGTCATCGCCCGTCTCGCCGGCAGCGAGCGGCCCGACCAGTGGATCCTGCGCGGCAACCATCACGATGCCTGGGTGAACGGCGCGGAGGACCCCGTCAGCGGGATGGTCGCGGTCATGGAGGAGGCCCGCGCGATCGGCGAGCTCGCGAAGGGCGGCTGGCGGCCGAAGCGGACGATCGTCTACTGCGCCTGGGACGGCGAGGAGCAGGGCCTGCTCGGGTCCACCGAGTGGTGCGAGACCCACGCCGCGGAGCTCAAGGAGAAGGCCGCGGTCTATATCAACTCGGACTCGAACGGCCGGGGCTTCCTGCGCGCCGCCGGATCGCACTCGCTCGAGAGGCTCGTGAACGGGGTGGCCCGCGACGTGCCCGATCCGCAACGGAAGATGAGCGCCGCCGAGCGTCTCCGCGCGCTCCGGCTCACCCGGGGGACGCCCGAGGAGCGGCGCGAGGCGGGCGAGCGGGCCGACTTCCGGCTCGGGGCCCTGGGGTCCGGGTCCGACTACACGGCCTTCCTCGACCACCTGGGCGTCGCCTCGCTCGATCTCCGCTACGGCGGAGAGGGGAGCGGAGGGTCGTACCACTCGATCTACGATTCCTTCGACCACTACGTGCGGTTCGTGGACCCGAACTTCGACTACGGGATCGCGCTCGTGAAGACCGCCGGCCGGATCGTGCTCCGGCTGGCCGACGCCGACGTCCTCCCCTTCGAGTTCGGGCCGTCGGCGGAGGCGATCGCCTCCTATGCGAAGGAGGTCGCCGCGCTGGCCGACGAGACGAGACAGGAGACGGAGCGGCGGAACCGGCTCATCCGCGAGGGGCGGTTCGAGGCCGCGGCCGATCCCAAGGAGACGTTCGTGGCGCCCAAGCCGCAGACACCGGTGCCGCCTCTCGACTTCGCTGCGCTTCGGAGGGCCGTCGACCGGCTATCGCGGAGCGCGAAGGAGCACGACGCGGCGCGCCCCGGGGCGGCGCGGCTCTCCCTCGAGGCAAAGAAGGCCCTGGATGTGGTCCTGCTGAAGAGCGAGCGGGCCCTGACGCGGGACGAAGGTCTCCCCCGGCGCCCCTGGTTCAAGCACTCGATCTACGCCCCCGGGCTCTACACCGGGTACGGCGTGAAGACCCTCCCCGGCATCCGCGAGGCGATCGAGGAGCGGAAGTGGGACGAGGCGGCCGCCCAGATCGAGGGCACGGCCCGAGTCATTGAGCGCTACGCCGCCGAGATCGAGCGCGCCACCCGTCTCCTCAGGTAGCCGTAACAAAAAAGACGGTCTTTTTTGTTACGGGCCCCAGGCGGGGGTGCCCTCCTCGAAGGGGGTGTGGGTGAGGCGCAGCAGGCCCGAACCGTC
>CAZSCC010000576.1:0-5432 GCA_964604905.1 uncultured Planctomycetales bacterium | reverse complement strand
GGCCTCGAAGCTCCGCACGGTGAAGCCGGGCTGGTCGTGGCTGTCGGTGGAGCCGGCGGTCTTCTTTAAGGGGACGGAGGCGCAGATCCGGATCACCGCCGGGGCGGGCGGCGCCTTCGACCAGGTTCTGCTCAGCCCGCTCAAGTACCTCGACAAGTCCCCCACCGAGGCGATCGTCCCCCGCCCCCTGAAGTAGCGCATTCGCTCACTTTTACCTTGATTTCGCGCCCTGTTTTACATATTTTATGTAGCTGAAGGACGTATGAGACCCACCTCGTCCGCCTCGCTCGACCGGGTGCCAGACCCCGGCGCCCCGCCCCGCGTGCCCTTCGGCAAGCGGGTGGTCGAGCTCGGCCTGGCCACCCCCCAGCAGGTCGTCGCCGGCCTCCGCCTGCAGGCGGAACGCTCGGCGCAGGGCGTCTTCCAGAACCTGGGCCAGATCCTCGTCGAGCAGCGCGCCCTCAACCCCCAGCAGGTGCGGGATATCCTCGCCGGCGAGTTCTACACCATCATGGCCTGCCCCGTCTGCTCCGAACGGTACAACGTCTCGCGCGACCATAAGGGAGAGATGTCCTGCCCCGCCGACGGGACCACGCTCCACCCCGCTGAGGAGGCGGCGGGGATCGGCGTCGCGGCCACGCTCCACGCGGGCGATTCGCCCGTCGGCCTCGAGCTCGGCGGCTGCCGCATCGTCGAGCTGATCGGCAGGGGCGCGATGGGCGCCGTCTACAAGGCCAAGCACCTCGGCCTCAACCGCTACGTCGCGATCAAGGTCCTCCCCTCCTCCTCCAGGGACGAGACCTTCGAGCGGAGGCTGATGACCGAGGCCCGCGCCATCGCGCGCCTCGAACATCCCGGCATCGTCCAGGTCTACGACGTCGGCTGCGAGAAGGGCTACTTCTTCATGGTCATGCAGCTCCTCCGCGGCCAGACGCTGGAGGACCGGATCGCCGAGTTCGGCATCCCCGACCTCCGCGGGACGCTCGAGACCGTCAACGACGTCGCCCAGGGGCTCGCCGCGGCCCACAAGGCCGGCGTGATCCACCGCGATCTCAAGCCCGCGAACATCATCGTGACCGAGGACGGGCGCGCGCGGCTGACCGACTTCGGCCTCGCCCGCCTGGGCGGCACGAAGGACGAGTTGGGGGACCAGATCGTCGGGACACCCACCTATATGGCCCCCGAGCAGTGGCTTCGCGGCGAGATCGACGGCCGGACCGACCTCTACTCGCTGGGCGTCATCTTCTACCAGCTCGCCACGGGCCGGAAGCCGTTCGAGGGGAGGACCGTGGCGGAGCTTATGGAGCAGCACCTGAACGTCCGGGCCAAGGCGCCGCGGTCGATCGACTCCACCCTCACGCCGGGCGTCCAGGCGGTGCTCGGCAAGATGATGGCCAAGTCGCCTGACCGCCGCTATCCGGACCTGCCCGCCTTCCTCGAGGACCTCGCGCGCCTTCTCCAGGACAAGGACCCCAAGGCGCTCGAGGAGACCGGCCGGTACCTGAAGTGCGGCTTCTGCGAGACGCTCAATCCCAAGGGCTCTACCCAGTGCAAGGTCTGCGGCGAGGGGCTCGGGGCGGAGGCCACGGGCGAGATCGATCTCGCGGTCCGCGAGGGCGAGACCCGCTGCGGGTCCTGCGGGGAGGTCGGCGATGGGGCCCGCCGCGCCTGCGCGCGATGCGGCAAGCCGCTCTGATCTGGGTGCTCGCCGTTATTTCTATCGCTGCTCGCACTGCTGTCAGCCGTCAGCGTTCAGCCATCAGCTGAGAGCAGACAGCTGACGGCTGAGAGCGGTGCCGATCAGATGCGGCCGCGGCGCCGGACCGGCTTGCGCAGCGAATGCATCCCGTGGGCCGGCGGAGGGGGCGTCGGGGCGGCCGCGACGGGCACGCGAGGCGTCATCGGGCCGTACTCGAAGTCGGGCCGCGTCACCCGCGGCAGATTCTGGCCGAGCGACTTCTCGATGTCCTGCATGCCCGCCGTCTCCTCGAACGAGACGAGGGTGAACGCGTCGCCCACCGCCAGGGCGCGGGCCGTGCGGCCGATGCGGTGGACGTAGTCCTCGGCGGTGTTCGGGACGTCGTAGTTGATCACGTGGGTGATGTCCTGGATGTCCAGGCCGCGCGCGGCGATGTCGGTCGCGACGAGGACCTTGGCCTTCCCCTCCCGGAACGTCTCCAGCGCCTTCTCGCGCTGGCCCTGGGTCCGGTTCCCGTGGATGCATTCGACGTCGAAACCGCGCGCCTTGAGCTGGTCGGCGAGGCGGTCGGCCCGGTGCTTGGTGCGGGTGAAGACGAGCACCGAGTTGAGGCCGGGCGTCCGGAGGAGGAGCGTGAGGAGCGAAGTCTTCTGGTTCTGCGCCACCGGGTAGACGGCGTGGGTGATGCCCGCGGCCGGCGTCGGACGCCGGCCCACGTCGATCATGTGCGGGTCCTTGAGGATCTGGCGGGCCAGGGGCTCGATCTCGGGCGGCATGGTCGCGGAGAAGAAGAGGGTCTGCCGGACCTTCGGGATGCGCTGGATGATCCGCTGGAGGTCGGGCATGAAGCCCATGTCCATCATCCGGTCGGCCTCGTCCAGGACGAAGGTCTGGAGCCGGTCGAAGTTGGCGTGGCCCTGCTCCATGTGGTCGAGCAGCCGGCCGGGCGTCGCGACGATGATGTCCCAGCCGCCGCGGAGCGCCTGGGTCTGCGGCCCGAAGCCCACGCCGCCGTAGACGGTCTGGGCGCGCAGGTGCGTGTACTTCCCGAGGTCTCGGAAGTCCTCTTCGACCTGGGCGGCCAGCTCTCGGGTGGGCTCGAGGACGAGGACGCGCGTCCCGCCCTTCTGGCCCGCCATGAGGCGGTGGAAAATCGGGAGGAGGAAGGCGGCGGTCTTCCCCGTGCCCGTCTGGGCGCAACCGATCAGGTCGCGACCCTGGAGGACGTAAGGGATCGCCTTCTCCTGGATGGGCGTCGGGTGGGCGAAGCCCAGGTCGGTGACGGCCTTCAGGAGCGAGGGGTGGAGGCCGAATGATTCGAAGGTCACGCCGGCGGGGGTGTCGGTCATCGGGGCGCGAGGGTACCAGAAGAGTGCGCGGGTGTCGAGCGTTGTCTCTTAGTGCTTGACGAATCGACGGGCCGATATAAACTGATCGCTTACCGGATCGGGACGGTCGCCGTCCCCGTCGACAGTTCCGGTCGACTCGGCCTCCCCCCGATCCTCGTTCACTCACAATCCGGGGGTGTAGCTCAATTGGCTAGAGCGCCAGCTTGTCACGCTGGAGGTTGCGGGTTCGAACCCCGTCACCCTCGCCACCTCGACCCGTCCGCCTCGGGCGGCGAGGCGGCGACCCCGTCATCGTGATCCCTTCCTGAATCTCGGGCGGTTCGCGTCGAAATCCGGGCGCGGAACATCCCCCGACCGCGGGGACTCGCGGCGGGTGGCGACCATCCGCCAGACCACCAGCCCCTTCTGGCGGGCGACGATCTCGCGCCTCGTCCTTCCCCCGGGCGCGTCCGGCCATGGCCCGGGGACGACCTCCGGGTCGAAATGCTTCCCCACGGCCCCCAGCATGTACTGCCAGTAGGACTTGTTGTCGGTCTGCAGCACGAGGAGTCCGCCCTTCCGGAGCACCGTCCAGGCCCGCTCAAGGAACTCCGGCGTCAGCATCCGCTTCGCGACGTCCCGCTCCTCGTAATAGGGTTGCGGGTGGTAGACATGGATCTCATCGACCGAGTCGGGGACCAGGCGCTCGAAGAGCCAGCGGACCGCGTCCGCCGTGACGAAGCGGACGTTCGGAAGCCCTCTCTTGTTCGCGCGATGCGCGCCGTGGTCGACCGCCGTCTGCACGAGGTCGATGCCCAGATGGTCGCGCTCCGGCCGCGCGATCGCGGACCCGATCAGGTAGCGCCCGTTGCCGCAGCCCAGATCGACCACGCGAGGGGCAGACCGTCCGAACACGGCCTCCCAATCGAAAGGCTTCCCGCCGTCCCGGTATCCCGTGCGGGTCCAGAGCCGCCCAGGCAGCACCTCCCCCGGGATGGGGACGCCGAATTCGGACTCGCCCTCGGCGTTCATCCGGGAATTGTATCGCTTTCCTGTTGACATCTGACTGAGATCTCAGTTAGATATCAAGTCATGAACCGGGGAGCGCGCGCCGGGGCGTGGGCCGTGACGGGAGCGGCCCTCCTCTTCGCCCTCTTCCCGGTCTACTGGCTGACCCTCACGGCCTTCCGCCCGCGGGGGGAGATCTTCTCCCGCCCCGTCTCCTTCCTCCCGGCGAATCTCCCGCTCGACAACGTCCGCACCGTCTGGTTCGGCTCCGCCACCAGCGACCCCGTCCTCCCCTTCCTCTGGACGAGCCTCGTCATCGCCGGCTCCTCGACCCTCCTCGCCACCGCCCTCGGCGTCATGGCCGCCTACGGGATGGCCCGCCACAAGACCGGCGGACGCGGCTTCGCCATGTGGCTCCTATCCCAGCGGTTCCTCCCCGCGGTCGCCCTCATCGTCCCCCTCTTCGTGATCTTCCGGAAGCTGGGGCTCCTCGACACCCACGCCGGACTCATCCTCCTCTACACCACCCTCAACGTCCCCCTCGCCGTCTGGCTCATGCTCGGCTTCGTCCGCGGCCTCCCCGCCGACCTCGAGGAGGCCGCCCTCATCGACGGCGCCTCCCCCCTCCAGGCCTTCCTCCGGATCGGCCTCCCCCTCCTCCGCCCGGGCATGGCCGTCACCGCCCTCTTCACCTTCATCTTCTCCTGGAACGAGTTCCTCTTCGCCTACCAGCTGGCCGGCGACGAGGTCGCCACCGTCACCGTCTACCTCCCCCGCCTCAGGAGCGCCATCGCGGAACTGTACGGCGAGATCGCCGCCGCCTCCCTCCTCTCGGTCCTCCCGGCCTTCGTGCTCGCCTGGGCCATGCAGAAGCATCTCGTCCACGGCCTCACCTTCGGCGGAGGGCGAGAGGAATGACCTCCCGGACCTTCGGACGCCTCCTCGTCGCCCCCGCGACCGTCCTCCTCCTGGCCGTCGGGACCGGCCCCCTCCTCTACGCGCTCTACGCCGCCCTCCATTCGTTCCCCGCCGAGGCCGACGCGCCGCCCGAGTTCCGGGGACTCGGGAACCTCACCGACCTCTGCCGCGACCCCCAGTTCCTGAAATCGATCGTAGTCACCGGCATCGTCCTCGTCGTCGCCGTGACCCTCGAGCTCGCGCTGGGCCTCATCCTGGCCCTGTCACTCCACCGCCTCCGCCGCGGCCGCGGAACGGTCATCAGCCTCCTCCTCATCCCTTCCTCCGTCGCCCCCCTCGTCGCCGGCATCGCCTGGTGGATGCTCTTCAACAGCCGCTACGGCCCCGTCAACGCGCTCCTGGAAGCCGTCGGAGCGGCGCCCGTCGAGTGGACCGTCCGGATGCCCTGGGCGCTTGTCGCGGTCATCGTCGCCCTCGTC
>CAZSCC010000575.1:0-8375 GCA_964604905.1 uncultured Planctomycetales bacterium | reverse complement strand
GGCGCGCTCCTCGAGCACGCCGCCGTCGCGGAAGCCGCGGCGATCGGGATCCCCCACGACCTGAAGGGCGAGACAATCGCCTGCTTCGTCGTCCTCAAGCCCGGCCACGCGCCTTCCGAGCCGCTCCGCGAGGAACTGCGCGAGCAGGTGGTGAAGCACCTGGGGAAGACGCTCAGACCCGAGCTGCTCCGGTTCGTCCGGATGCTCCCCAAGACGCGGTCGGCGAAGATCGTGCGCGGGACGATCCGCAAACGCTGGCTCAACCAGCCGCTCGGCGACACCACCTCGGTCGAGAACCCGGACGCGATCGAAGAGATCGCGCGGGCCACCTGATGTACAGGAAGCTGCTCGACCGCGGGGCGATCCCGATCGCCGTCCTCTTCCTCGCCGCCGCCGCGGCGATGGGGGCGTTCCTTCCGCGCTTCAGCGTCGACGCGGGCACGAACGCGCTGCTCAACGAGGACGACCCCGATCTCGCCTACTACAACATCACGCGCGCCGAGTGGGGCTACGACGAGTACGCGATCGTCTGCGCCCGTCGGGCGGACTGGTTCGCGCCCGAGTCGCTGGACCTCCTCAAGGAGCTGTCCGGCGAACTGGGCAAGGCCCCGCGGGCGAAGTCGATCCTCTCGATCCTCTCGGTGCCGCTCCTCCGCAACCAGCCCCCCGCCTTCGGCGGCTTCCCCGTCCCGACGCCGCTCTCGAGCCCCAAGGCCGACGTCGCGAAGGCGAAAAAGGAGCTCCTCGAGCACACCCAGGCGCTGGGCAACCTGATCTCGGCCGACGGCCGCGACCTCTCGATCCTGGTCTACCTGGACGTGCCGGAAAGCCTCCTCCGTCTCGAGCCGCAGTGGTCGCGCGCGCAGGGGATGAAGGACAAGGCCGCGCTCGCCGCGCTCGAGAAGGACTACGAGGCGGCGCTGACCGAACTCCGGGCCCGGCGGAAGGCGCTGATCGCCGCCGTCCGCGCCGTCGCCGCCCGCTTCAGCCCCCGCATGGAGGAGCCCATCCGGCTCTCGGGGCTCCCGATCATCACGGTCAACCTCGTCGAACATGTCTCGGCCGACCTCGAGATCTTCGGCGTCGCCAGCTTCGTCCTCTTCCTCCTCGCCTTCCTCGTCATCTACCGCAAGACCCGATGGACGGTGATGCCGATCCTCGCCTGCCTCATCCCCGTCGTCGTGATCGTCGGCGCCATGGCGATGACCGGAAAGAAGGTGACGGTCATCACCTCGAACCTCCCCGTCCTCCTCTTCGTCCTCGTGCTGCCGTACACGGTCTACTTCGTCGAGCGCTACCGCGAGCGGCGCTCGCTCTTCCCCGCCGAGTCGAACCTCGACTCCTCGGCGGGCGCGGGGCGGGAGATCTGGGTCCCCTGTCTCTACAGCTGCACGACCACGATGGCGGGTTTCGCGTCGCTCCTCACGAGCGGGATCAATCCCGTGCGCGTCTTCGGGCTCATGATGACGATCGGGATGGCCGTGGGGCTGGCCTGCATCTTCCTCTTCCTGCCCGCCCTCTCCCGTCCGCTCCGGCCCCTTGAGGTGACGGGCGCGGGGACCGCCTCGGAGCTGAAGGGTCCGGTCCGCTGGCTGGAGCAGCTCGTCCTCGGCGCACCCGGATGGGTCGTGCTCTTCAGCGCCGCCCTCCTCGGCCTCTCGGCCTGGGGCGCGACGAAGATCACGGTCGAGACGAAGTTCATCGACTACTTCTGGCCCAAGAGCGAGGTCTACAAGGGGCTCGACTACATCGACAACCGGATGGGCGGGACGACGCCCATGGAAATCATGCTGACCTCGAAGAAGCCCGGGTTCTTCAAGACCCCCGAGGGGCTGCAGGCGCTCACCGCGGCCTCATCCTACTTCCAGTCGGTCCCCGAGACCGGCAACGTGCGGTCTCTGAAGACGCTGATCGACGAGGCCCGCAAGGCCCTGAAGGCGATGAAGGACGAGGCGCTGGTCAACACGGTGGTCCTGCTCGCGGGCCCCAAACTGGAATGGCAGTGCCCCGAATGCAAGGCGCTGAAGGGCGAGGCCCCGAAGGCGGGCGAGCCCGACCCGCCGGCCGGGACCGAGCGCTCCAAGCCGTGTCCGACCTGCAAGGAAGAGCGCCCCATGAAGTTCACGGGGGTCAATCCCGGGCTGGTGGGCGAGCTCTGCAACCGGGACTACACGGTCTCGCGCGTCCTCGTGCGGTTCCGGGAGACCGCCCCGACGCTCAACCGGAAGAGGATCCTCGACGGCCTGGCCGAGCACCTGAGGCAGCAGCCCGAGCTCGCGGACCTCGCCCCCCGCCCCACGGGCGTCTTCGTCCTCTACTCGAACATGCTCCAGTCGCTCATCCAGAGCCAGAAGGACACGTTCCTCATGGTGCTGGGAGCGATCTACCTCATGCTCGTCCTGTGTTTCCGAGCGCCGATCCTCTCCCTGGTCGTCCTGGTGCCGCAGGTGCTCCCGGTGCTGGGGGTGATGGGCGCGATGGGCTTCACGGGGATCCCGCTCGACATGGTGACGGTGATGATCTCGTCGATCGCGATGGGCGTGGGGATCGACGCGGCGATCCAGTACACGGTGCGCTACCGGATCGAGCTGACGGCGACGAACGGCGACCGCCGCGCCGCGGTGACGCGCTCGCACGCCACGATCGGCCGGGCCATCTGGATCGCGACCTCGATCGTGGTGGCGGGGTTCATCGTGCTGTCACTCTCGAAGTTCGTCCCGACGGTGACCTTCGGGCTCTTCACGGCGCTGGCGATGCTGCTGGGCCAGTTCGCGGCGCTGACGCTCCTCCCCTCGCTCTTCCTGCTCTTCAAGCTTCCGAGGAGATGAAGCCGGCCGCAGCTCCCCGGAGAAGCTGACGTCATCGTCGAACGAGGATCAGAACCCCAGTGCCGCCGGACTGGATAGGGAGGGCAGGAAGGAAGCGGGAAGACTCTGAGGACCTTCTGTTCCCGGGATGGCAAGCCGCGAGCGGGAGCCCAGGACGAAACCCTCCATCGGGTTCGCGAGGGATCCGGGCTCACTTCTTCAGCAGACCCGCCAGGAAGGTGTCGAGCGCCTTGGTCCCCGGGTCGTCGGCCACGCCGAGGGTGTCGTTGAGCTTCGAGTGGTTCGTCTCCCGGGCGCCGAAGAGGGTGGCCGGGATCTCGGCGCCCTTGAGGACCGAGGCCAGCCGCCTCGCCTGGGCCGAGGTGTCGGGATGGTCGGCGACGTACAGGATCAGGAACGGCGGGATCCCCTTCCCCTTGGCCACGTGGGTCACGGCCGAGTAGTCGCGGTGCTTCTCCGGATCGTTTCCGAACTTCTCGCGATGTCCGACCTTCGCCTGCGGCTCGCCGTGCACGCGGCGGCGGGTCTCGGCGGTCTCGATGATCGCGGGGACGTCGTAGGTGTCGCCGTCGACGGGGACGCACCCCTTGAGCACCGAGAAGGGCACCCCTTCGGCCTTGAGGTAGCGGTCGTCGATGCAGAGGAGCGCGGCGAGCTGCGCCCCCGCGGAATGGCCCATGACGAAGATGCGGGTGGGATCGCCGCCGTGGTCCGCGATGTTCTTGTGCACCCAGCCCAGTGATTTCGCGACGTCGCGGAAGATGGTCTCCATCTCCACCTTGGGGAGCAGGCGGTAGTTCGTCGAGACGAACACGAATCCCCGATCCACGAACGCCTTCGGCTTCACCTGCACGCTCGACTTGTCTCCGGCCTGCCAGCCGCCGCCGTGGATCCAGAAGACCACGGGCAGGTTCTTCGCGTCCTTGGGGGCGTGGATGTCGAGCACCTGCCGTTCAACCGCCGGGGTGGCGTAGGGGATGTCGCGCTTGACGTCTTGAGCCTGCGCGACCGGCGCGAAGGCGAACGCGGCGAGGAGAGCAACGAGGAGTTTCATGGCGGTGCTCCCAAGGTTAGAGGAAAGCTGGATCGTATGGGATTCGTCGCGACCTGTCGAACGATTTCCGGGGGGGATAGGGCGTACAAGGGAGGCAAGTTGAAAGGAGAGAAGAGGGGAGATGTCGTTCTGCTTGCAAGCAGGGTTGGGACAAGACCGGCACGCCGACGAAGGCGACGTCAGATCACGCCGTCGCTCGCCGCGGTCGATGGGCCCGCCTTCGCACATCTTTTGGACTGGCGCTACGGCGGGGCATCCGCCTCTGGCTCGCCTTCCGCCTCCGCCAAGGCTACGGCGGGACAAGCCGGCGAGCGAAGGCGGGTGGTGGGCCGTGAGGGGTTCGAACCCCCGACCCTCTGCGTGTAAAGCAGATGCTCTAGCCGCTGAGCTAACGGCCCGACTCCCCCAGAGGGAACCGGATTATACCGGCCCCTCGGGGAAAGGGGAAGCCACCTCCTCCAACCGGCGGAGCGCCTCACCGATCTGCTGATGCCCCATAGGGGAGGCAAAGAGCTGGCGGACCCGATCGCCGCCGGCCAGCCCGACCGCCGCCGATCCGACAAAAACCGGGGATAACCGACATTTTTGTCGACCTGACCGCGGCGGCCAAGGAACCGCGCCCCGGAACATCCCTTCCCCCGTGGCACGAGTTTTGCATTCCCTGGGCCGGTTCCGGTCTCTCCAGAAGAATGTTGAATCTGCACCCGACCCAGAATTCCTCGGGCGCCGGAGTGTTCGCCTCGCAGCCCAAGAGCGACGGCATCGTCCGCCCGCGGCCCGAGGCCACTCCCATACACCTCCTGCTGGTCGAGGACACCCCCGAGGATGCCGTCCTGATGGAGGCCCTCCTCGAACAACCGCGGACCGACGTCTTCACGGTCGAGACCGTGGAGGACCTGTCGCACGCCCTCGAGCGCCTCTCGAAAGGCGGCCTCGACGCGGTCCTCCTGGACCTCAACCTCCCCGACAGCAGCGGGCTGGAGACGTTCGAGAAAGTCCAGGAAGTCTACGGCAACATCCCCATCCTGATCCTGACCGCCCTCCAGGATGAATCGCTGGCCGACCGGGCCATCCGCATGGGCGCCCAGGACTACCTCGTCAAGGGCCACGTCGACAGCAGCCTCCTCGTCCGCGCGATCCGCTACTCGATCGAGCGCAAGCGCGCCGAGAACGCCCTCCGGATCAGCGAGGAGCGGTTCGAGCTCATGGCGCGCGCGACCAACGACGCCGTGTGGGACTGGGACCTGGTCGCCAACCGCATCTGGTGGAACGTGGGGGTCCGCTCGTTCCTGGGCTATCCGCCCGACCACCTGGGCACCGACCTCGAGCGGTGGCAATCCCACATCCATGCCGAGGACCGAGAACGCGTGACGTCCTGCGTGCGGTCCGTCATCGACGGCGGCGGGCGGTTCTGGCTGGACGAGTACCGCTACCTCTGCGCCGACGGCTCCTACGCCGGCGTGTTCGACCGCGGCTACGTCATCCACGACGAGCACGGGAAGCCGGTGCGCATGATCGGCGCGATGATGGACATCAGCGACCGCAAGCGCGCCGAGGAGTCGCTGCGGGAGACCAACGAGACCCTCCGCACCCTGATCCAGGCGTCGCCCCTGGGGATCGCCGTGACGGACGCCGACCAGAAGCTCCGGATCTGGAATCCGGCGGCTGAACAGATCTTCGGCTGGAGGGCCCACGAGGTACTCGGCCGCATCATCCCTCCCCTGGCCCCCCCAGGCCGGGAGGACGCCTTCGGGCTCCTGACGAACCGGGTCCTCGGCGGCGAGGCGCTCACGGGCGCGGAGTTCCGGGCCCAGAATCAGTCGGGGTCCCCCATCGACCTGAGCGTCTCCATGGCGCCCCTCCGCGACGCCCGCGGCTCCATCTGCGGCGCGATGGCCGTCGTGGCAGACATGACGGAGCGCAAGGCGGCCGAGGAGCAGACCCGGCAGCTCGGGGAACAGCTCCGGCAGTCGCAGAAGATGGAGGCGATCGGCAAGCTGGCCGGGGGCATCGCGCACGACTTCAACAACCTCCTCACCGCCATCTCGGGCTACGCGGAGCTCCTGCAGGCACGATTCGGGGGCAGCGACCCCGGATACGTCTACTCCGAAGAGATCCTGAAGTCCTCCCACCGCGCCTCCCAACTCACCCGGCAGCTCCTCGCCTTCAGCCGCCGCCAGGTCCTCCAGCCGCGGGTGCTCGACCTCAACGCCGTGGTCCGCGGCGTCGACGGGCTCCTCCGGCGCCTGATCGGCGAGAACATCGAGCTCAAGGCCACGCTCGGCCTGGCGCTGGGCTCCGTCAAGGCGGACCAGGGGCAGATCGAGCAGATCATCATGAACCTGGCGGTCAACGGGCGAGACGCGATGACGCGAGGCGGGACGCTCACGATCGAGACGCGCAACATCGACCTTGACGACGCCTACCTGCAGGCCCACCGGCGCGCCCGCCGCGGCCCCCACGTCCTCCTCTCCGTCAGCGACACGGGCTGTGGCATGGACGCGGCCGTGCAGGCCCACCTGTTCGAGCCCTTCTTCACCACCAAGGAGCAGGGCAAGGGGACGGGACTCGGGCTCGCCACGGTCTACGGGATCGTCAAGCAGAGCGAGGGAGACATCTGGGTCTACAGCGAGCCGGGCCGGGGGTCCGTCTTCAAGATCTATCTGCCGCGCGTGGGCGCCCTCCCCGATGCCCCCCTGCGCCGTCCCACCCGTCTCCGGATGCGGAAGGGGACCGAGACGATCCTCCTGGCCGAGGACTCCGAGGCCCTCCGCCGCCTGTTGCGGGAGATCCTCGGCCAGAACGGCTACACCGTCCTGGTCGCCGGGAACGGCGAGGAGGCGGTCCGGGCGAGCGGCGAACATCCCGGCCCGATCCACCTTCTGGTCACCGACATGGTGATGCCCCTCCTGGGCGGCCGGGAGCTCGCCTCGCGGCTGGGGCCCCTGCGGCCCGAGATGAAGGTGCTCTACATGTCGGGCTATACGGAGGAGGCCATCGGTTCCCGGGGAGTCTTCGGCCCCGGCACCGCCTTCCTCGAGAAACCCTTCAGCCCCGATGCCCTCGTCCGCAAGATCCGCGAAGTGCTCGACGCCGGCCGGTCCGAGGACTCAAAGACGAACCAGGAAGGGGAACCCTCGCCATGAACCCGAGCTCCATAGTTTGCGGATCGGGCCCGGATGACCTAAGATTGCCGGGGATGGCAGGCAAATCGCCCGACGCGGTCCGCATCCTCTACGTTGAGGACGACGCGACCTCCGCCCGCCTGGTCAAGGCCATCGCCGAGAAGGAAGGCTACTCGATCGACCTCGTGGCCACGGAGAAGGAGTGCCTGAGGGCTGTGGCGGACGACCCGCCCGACCTCTTCCTGATCGACCTCACCCTGCCCGACGCCTCCGGCCTGGACCTGCTCCAGAAGCTCCGGGACAAGCATGCGCAGATCCCGTCGATCATCGTCACCGCCTCGGATTCGATCCACGACGTGATCGGCGCCATGAAGCGGGGCGCCGTGGACTACCTCACCAAGCCGATCGACACCCGCCGCATGGTCGTCTCGCTCGCCAACGCGGTCAAGATGACGCGCCAGCAGAACGCCATCGCCCGCCTGGTCGAGCAGGTCGAGGAGGCCTACTCCCCCGAGCACCTGATCGGGAAGTCCGCCGCGATGGAGGGCGTCCGCCAGCTCATCCGCCGCGCCGCACGCAGCGAGGCGACCGTCCTCATCGTGGGCGAGAGCGGCACGGGCAAGGAGCTCGTCGCCCGCGCGCTCCACGCCGCCGGGCCGCGGGTCTCCGGCCCGTTCATCGACGTCAACAGCGCCGCCCTCACCGAGACGCTCCTGGAAAGCGAGCTGTTCGGCCACGAGAAGGGCGCCTTCACGAGCGCCATCGTCCGCCGCCGCGGGAAGTTCGAGCAGGCCCACGGGGGCACGATCTTCCTCGACGAGATCGGCGACATGCCCATGCCCACCCAGTCCAAGATGCTCCGGGTCCTCCAGGAGCGCACCTTCCAACGCGTGGGCGGCGACGAGAAGATCGCCGTGGACGTCCGCGTCCTCTGCGCCACCAACCGCAGCCTCGAGGACCTCGTCGAGAAGGGGACGTTCCGGAAGGACCTCTTCTACCGGATCAACACGATCGTGATCGACGTCCCCACGCTCCGCGAGCGGATCGAGGACGTCCCGGAGCTGGCCGCCCACTTCCTCGTCCGCAGCAACCGCACCGAGAAGAAGAGCATTCAGGGGATCTCGGCCGCGGCCCTGGAGACGATGTGCGGCCACGCGTGGCCGGGCCATGTCCGCGAGTTGCAGCACGCGATCGAGCGCGCGGTGGTCGTCTGCGACGGCCAGGAGATCCTCCCCGAGCACCTCCCCCCGGCCGTCCTCCGCACCCGTCCCCTCGGCGGCGCGGCGCCGGTCGGGAGCGAGGGGCTGATCGAGGCGGTCGAGCGGCTGGAGTGGACGATGATCCTCGACGCGCTCGAGAAGAACGGCT
>CAZSCC010000574.1:0-11116 GCA_964604905.1 uncultured Planctomycetales bacterium | reverse complement strand
GCGAAGGCCTCTCCCTCTCGCCGAGGCCGACCGCCGCACCCTCCTCCGCCGCCTCTCCTTCGACCTCCTCGGCCTGCCCCCCGCGCCCGAGGAGCTCGACGCCTTCGAGAAGGACCTCGATCCCGCGGCTTATCCGAAACTCGTCGACCGCCTCCTCGCCTCGCCCCGCTACGGCGAGCGCTGGGCCCGGCACTGGCTCGACGCCGTCCGCTTCGCCGAGAGCCACGGCTTCGAGACTAACCTGCCCCGGCCCAACGCCTGGCCCTACCGCGACTGGATCATCCGCGCCCTCAACGACGACCTGCCGTACGACCGCTTCGTCCTCGCCCAGATCGCCGGCGACGCCCTCGGAGCCGACGAGGCCACCGGCTTTCTGGTCGGCGGCCCCTGGGATCAGGTCAAGAGCCCCGACCCCGTCCTCACCGCCCAGCAGCGCGCCGACGAACTCCACGACATGGTCGCCACCACGGGCTCCACCTTCCTTGGACTCACCGTCGGCTGCGCCCGCTGCCACAACCACAAGTTCGATCCCATCCTCCAGACCGACTACGCCGCTCTCACCGCCACCTTCGCGGGCGTAGAGCACGGCGAGCGGGCCCTTCGGCCCCCCGACGCCGCCGAGCGCGGCGCGCAGGCCGACACCCTCCGCGCGCGCCTCAAGCCCCTGGAGGCCCGGTTTGCTGAATTCGAGCCCGTCGCGAGCCTGGCGCGCACCCTCTGGGTCGACGGCCAGGAGATCGTCTCCGCCCCCGGCCGCCAGGGCTATGCCCCCGGGTCGGCCCGCGGCCAGGCCTCCGACGTGAACACTCTGGGCCGGAAGTATGCCTCCTGGAACGCCATCGCCGGCCGCGACGTCCTCGCGTGGAAGCCCGGCGTCGAGGGCCGCTTCCGCGTCTGGCTCTCGTGGAGCGCCGGCGTGAAGACCCACGCCCCCGACGCGCGCTACCTCCTCGAGACCGACGGCGAGCGGCGCGAGATCGCCCGCGCCGACCACCGGCGCTTCGCCGACGGGACCGGCGAGATGCCCGGCCAGCCCCTCTGGAGCGGCTTCCTGGACGCCGGCGTCCACGATCTCAAGGCGTCAAGCTCGATCCTCCTCCGCGGCGGCGAGGGCGACGCGACCGTCACGGCCGACGTCCTCGTCCTCCATGAGGACCGCGGCGCCGCCCCGGCCCTCCGCTCGTCCGTGACCCGGGGCCTGAACACCGAGCGGTTCGAGCCTGTCGAGGCCCGCTTCGTCCGCTTCACCGTCTCGGCCACCACGCAGCTGGAGCCCTGCATCGACGAGCTTGAGGTCTTCAGCGCCGCTCCCGAGCCGCGCAACGTCGCGCTGGGAAGCAAGCCCACAGCGTCGGGGACCTACCCGAACTCCGAGATCCACCGCCTCGAGCACGTCAACGACGGCCTGTACGGGAACGGCCGGAGCTGGATCTCGAACGAGCGGGGCCGCGGCTGGGTCATGCTGGAGTTCGCGCGGCCCGAGAGGATCAGCCGCATCCACTGGAGCCGCGATCGCGACAACGTGCCCCGCTACGACGACCGACTGCCGGTGGAGTACCTCATCGAGGTCTCGCTCGACGGCGCCGCGTGGCGGCCCGTCGCCTCTTCGGCCGACCGCATCCCCCGGCTCCGCACCGGCGAAAAGCTCCTCCCGCTCGCCGTGCCCCCCGAACTGCGACGCGAGCGCGAGGACCTTGAAAAACAGCTCAAGGCGGCCACGACCTTCCCGATGGTGTACGCCGGGAAGTTTGCGAAGCCCCCGGCCGTCCGCCGGCTCCACCGGGGCGACGTCACGCAGCCGCGTGAGGAGGTCGGTCCCGGCGGGCTCACGCAGATCGCCCTGCCGCTGTCGATCGCCCGCGACGCCTCCGAGCGCGACCGGAGGCTCGCCCTGGCCCGCTGGATCGTCGACCCGGCCAACCCGCTCGCGGCGAGGGTCATCGTCAACCGGCTCTGGCATCATCACTTCGGCACGGGGATCGTCGACACGCCCAGCGACTTCGGCCGGAACGGCGGTCGGCCCTCCCACCTGGAGCTGCTCGACGCGCTGGCCGGCGAACTCGTCGCGCAGAAGTGGAGCCTGAAGTCGACCCACCGCCTCATCCTGAACTCCGCGACCTACCGGCAATCGTCGGCCTCCCGCCCCGAGGCGGCACGGGTGGATGCGGGGGCGCGGCTCCTCTGGCGCTTCCCGCCCCGGCGTCTCGAGGCCGAGGCGCTCCGCGACGCCATCCTCGCCGTGAGCGGCGTCCTCGACTTCCGCATGGGCGGTCCCGGCTTCGATCTCTTCGAGCCGAACGGAAACTACGTGAAGGTCTACACGCCGAGGGCCAAGTTCGGCCCCGCCGAGTTCCGGCGGATGATCTACCAGGCCAAGCCGCGGATGGAGCTCGACAGCGTCTTCGGCGCCTTCGACTGCCCGGACGCGGGCCAGATCGCGCCGCGCCGCACGGTCTCGACCACGGCGCTGCAGGCGCTCAATCTCCTGAACAGCCCGTTCATCGTGGAGCAGTCGGCGCTCTTCGCGGCGCGTCTCGAGCGCGAACCGGCTCCCGTCCGGCGGGCGTTCCTCCTCGCCTTCGGCCGCCTCCCCGACACGGCGGAAGCGGCGGCGGCGGAGAGACTCGTCCGCGACCACGGCCTCCCGGCCCTCTGCCGGGTCCTCTATAACGCCAACGAGTTCATCACGGTGAAATGATGCTGGACCGACGCGACTTCCTCGGCCTCTCGAGCGCCGGCCTGGGCGGCCTCGCGCTCGCGTCGCTCCTCCACGCCGATGAGAAGGGGCCCCTCCGTCCGGGCCTGGACCCGGCGCGACCGCTCGCCCCACGCGCGCCCCACTTCGCCCCTAAGGCGAAGCGGGTCCTCATGATCTTCTGCAGCGGCGCCCTCTCCCACGTGGACACCTTCGACTGGAAGCCCGAGCTCCTGCGTCGGCACGACACCGCGATGCCCGGCGCGCAGGGGCTGGTGACCTTCCAGGGCGAGAACGGCAACCTCGTCAAGCCGCTCTGGGAGTTCCGCCCGCGCGGAGAGTGCGGGAAGATGATCTCCGACCTCCTGCCCAACCTGGCCGGACTCGCCGACGAGATGTGCTTCATCCACTCGATGACCGCGCGCAGCAACACCCACGGGCCGGCCGAGAACCAGATGAGCACGGGCTTCACGCTCGACGGCTTTCCCTCCATCGGGGCGTGGACGAGCTACGCGCTGGGCACCGAGCGCGAGAACCTCCCCGCGTTCGTCGCGATCCCCGACCCGCGCGGCGTTCCCCAGGTGGGCCCCCGCAACTGGGCGAGCGCCTTCCTTCCGGCCGTCTTCCAGGGGACGCCTTTCTCGGCCGACCGCCCGATCGCCCATCTGGCGACCCCCGTGGGGATAGCCGATACGGCGGACCGTGCGTCTCGCGATTTCCTGAAGGAGCTCAACGAGCGGCATTTTGCCTCCAGCGGAGGCGACTCGGACCTTGCGGCGCGCATCGCGAGCTACGAGCTCGCGGCGAAGCTCCAGCTCTCGGCGGTCGAGGTGGGCGACCTCTCGAGCGAAAGTCGCGAGACCTTGACGTCCTACGGAGTGGACAGCCCGGACAGGACGCGGTCCGGCTTCGCGCGCAACTGCCTCCTGGCCCGGCGCCTCCTCGAGCGCGGCGTGCGCTTCGTCCAGCTCTTCAACGGCGCCTACGCGATGGGCGAAGGCGTGGGCAACTGGGACGGCCACAAGTCGCTCAAGCCTCAATACGACATCCACGGGGCGATCCTCGACCGCCCGGCGGCGGCGCTACTCCGCGACCTCCGCCGTCGCGGCCTCCTCGAGGAGACGCTCGTCCTCTTCGTCACCGAGTTCGGCCGGATGCCCACCTTCCAGAAGGGGGCGAGCGGTCGCGACCACAACCCCAACGGGTTCACCGTGTGGCTCGCGGGCGCCGGCGTCCGGCGCGGCCACTCGCACGGCGCGACCGACGAGTTCGGCTACAAGGCGGTGGAGAACGCGGCGACGATCTACGACCTGCACGCGACGGCGCTGCACCTGCTCGGGCTCGACCACGAGCGCCTCTCGTACTACCACAACGGCCTCGAGCGCCGGCTGACCGACGTGCACGGCCACGTGATCCGGGAGGTCCTGGCCTAAAGCAGCGGCTCCTTCATGGGGCCCGCCCGAAACTCCCGGCTGATACGCCTTGATCCCCTTCCCCGCCAGGGGTACCATCGACACCTCACCGCAGGCACAAGGGGGGGCAGGAGGAACATGAGCGCTCCTTGCACGCAACGACCGTTCCGAAGGAAATCTCTGGTCGCCGCGTGCCTCCTCGTCGGACTGCCCTGCCTTTCCCTCACCTCAAGCCATCCCGACGACCCGCCGTGGCGCCGCGTCATCGGCGCGTCCTGCCTCGACTGCCACGACGCGGAGACCGCCAAGGGCAAGCTGGATCTCAGGTCGATCCTGGCGGACGACGTCTCGCGCCACGGGGCCGTCTGGGAGAAAGTCGCCCTCCGGCTTCGCACGCGCCAGATGCCTCCCCCCGGGAAGAAACGCCCGTCGGAGGCCGACTACGGCGAGGCGCTCTCCGGTCTCGAGACGGCCCTGGACGCCGCCGCCCAGGCGCGGCCTGATCCTGGGCGTACGGACACCATCCGCCGGCTCACCCGATTCGAGTACCAGAACGCCGTCCGCGACCTCCTGGCGCTCGAGATCGACGCGAAGGCGCTGCTGCCCGAGGACGAGTCCGCCCACGGATTCGACAGCGCGACGGCAGGCACCCTGTCGCCCACGCTCCTGGAGCGCACCCTGACCGCCGCGCAGAAGATCAGCCGGCTGGCCGTCGGCGGGCCGGGCCGCAGTCCCGGCGGCGAGACGTTCCGCGTCCGCCCGGACATCACGCAGGAGGAGCGCGTCGAGGGCCTGCCCCTGGGAACCCGGGGCGGCACGCTGATCCGCGCCACGATCCCGGCGGACGGGGACTACGACCTCCGCATCCGACTCATGCGCGATCGCAACGAGGAAGTCGAAGGCTTGAACGGGGAGCACCCCCTGGAGGTGCTTCTCGACCGCACCCGCGTGAAAGTGTTCACGGTCGCGCCGCCCGGCAAAGCCGCCGACGGCCACGCGAAGGTGGACGCGCATCTCAGCGTCCGCATCCCGGTCACCGCGGGACCGCACGACCTGGGGGTGACGTTCGTGAAGAAGCCCTCCTCGCTGATCGAGAGCCTCCGCCAGCCCTACGCCTCCCATTTCAACACGCACCGCCATCCTCGCCTCTCGCCGGCCGTCTACGAGGTCTCCATCACCGGCCCGTACGACTCCCGCGGCCCCGGCGATTCCCCCAGCCGCCGTCGAATCTTCACGGCTCGCCCGACGGCGCCCGCCGAAGAGGAGCCGTGCGCGAAGAGAATCCTCGCCCCGTTGATGCGCCGCGCCTTCCGTAGGCCCGTGGCCGACGCCGACCTCGAACGCGTCCTGGCGTTCTACCGGGACGCCCGGTCGGGCGCCGATTTCGACGCCGGCATCGAGGCGGCCCTGAGTGCAGTCCTCGTCAGCCACGACTTCCTCTTCCGCGTCGAGCGCGATCCGGCGGGACTTGCGCCGAAGACGCCCTACCGGCTCACGGACCTCGAGCTGGCATCGCGGCTGTCGTTCTTCCTCTGGAGCAGCATCCCCGACGACGAGCTTCTCGACCTGGCCGAGAAGGGCCGACTCGTCCAGGACCTGCCCCGGCAAACGCGCCGGATGCTGGCCGACCCGCGCTCGCGGACGCTGGTGACGAGCTTCGCCACCCAGTGGCTGCAACTGGGGAACCTCGATTCCGCCAGCCCGGACGGCCGGCTCTTCCCCGATTTCGACGACAACCTCCGGCAGGCGATGCGCCGCGAGACGCAGTTGCTGTTCGCGGAAGTCCTGGTTGAAGACCGGAGCGCGATCGACCTGCTCAAGTCCGACCACAGCTTCCTGAACGAGCGCCTCGCCAAGCATTACGGGATCCCGCATGTGTACGGCTCGCACTTCAGGCGCGTCGCCCTCAGCCCCGAGGACCGGCGGGGCGGACTGCTCATGCACGGGAGCGTGCTGACCGTGACCTCCTACGCGACGCGCACGTCTCCCGTCCTCCGCGGCAAGTGGGTCCTGGAGAACCTGATCGGCACGCCACCCCCGCCCCCGCTGCCGGACGTGCCGGCGCTGGACGACTCGGCCGTTTCGACCGCCCTTCCCGTCCGCGAGCGCCTGCAGCAGCACCGGGCAAAGGCTGCCTGCGCCGTATGCCACGACCGCATCGACCCGCCCGGCTTCGCGCTCGAGAACTTCGACGCCGTGGGCCGCTGGCGCACCCTCGAAGAGGGGAAGCCCGTCGACGTCTCCGGCGGCCTGGGGGATGGGAGCGTCTTCTCGGGCGTCTCCGGGCTGCAGGAGGCGCTCTTGAAGCGCCCGGAAAACTTCCTGAACGTCCTCGCCGAAAAACTGCTGACGTTCGCGCTGGGGCGCGGATTGGAGCCCCAGGATGCCCCCGAAGTGCGTAAGATCGTTCGGGCGGCCCGCGCGGACAACGACCGGCTTTCGGCGATCGTTTGCGGCGTCGTGAACAGCGTTCCCTTTCAGATGAGGCGGACCCCATGAGCGGATTCATCACGCGAAAGGCCCTTCCCCGCCGGACCTTCCTGCGCGGCGTCGGTGCGGCGCTCTCGCTCCCCCTCCTCGATGCCATGACGCCGGCCTTCGCCTCCCAGGCCAAGCCCGTCGCCCGCCTCGGGTTCATCTTCATGCCGATGGGCGCCGACCTCAGCCGCTGGACGCCCCCGGGAGGCGAGACGCTCGAGGCCCTCTCCCCGATCCTGGCTCCGCTGGAGCCGGTCAAGAAGCACCTCTGCGTGATCACCAACACCGAGCTCCAGAACGCCTATCCCGCGACGCACTCGTCGTCCAACTCGGCCTTCCTGAGCGCCGCCCGCGCCAAGCACACGGAGAGCTCGGACTATCGGCTCGGCACGACCGTGGACCAGATCGCCGCCCAGGCGATCGGTCGCGAGACGCGGCTGCCCTCCCTCGAGCTCGCGATGGACCTCCTGCAGACCGTCGGCCAGTGCGACAACGGCTACGCCTGCGTGTACCAGAACAACCTCTCGTGGTCGTCGCCCACCACGCCGCTTCCCGCCGAGGCCCATCCGCGGCTCGTGTTCGAGAAGCTGTTCGGCGAGGGGGGCACCCTGGACGAGCGACGCGCGGCGCTCCGCAAGCGCGCGAGCCTGCTTGACTTCGTGAAGGACGACGTCCGGCGCCTCGAACGCTCGCTCGGCCCCGCCGATGCCGCGAAGGTCGGCCAGTACCTCGACGCCGTCCGCGAGGTGGAGCGCCGGGTCCAGAAGGGGGAGGCGGAGGCGAAAGATCGTCCGCTGCCCGACCTCGAGCGCCCGATCGGGGTGCCCGCCGCTTACGCCGACCACGCGCGCCTCATGTTCGACCTGCAGCTCCTGGCGCTCCAGGGCGACGTCACGCGGGTCATCACGTTCCAGCTCGCGCGTGAGACGAGCAACCGCACGTATCCGGAGATCGGCGTGCCCGATCCGCACCACCCGCTCTCGCACCACGGGAACGATCCGCAAAAGATCGAACGCATGTCCCGGATCAACCGCTTCCACGTCTCGCTCTTCGCGGAGTATGTCGGGAAGCTCGCCGCGACGCCCGACGGCGACGGCACGCTCCTCGACCACACGGTCCTCCTCTACGGGAGCGGCATGGGCAATCCCAACGTCCACGACCACATCAATCTGCCCATCCTCATCGCGGGGACGAAGGCGGGAGGCCTCCGAGGCGGTCGCCACCTGCGCTATGAGAAGCCGCTGCCGCTGGCCAATGTCCACCTGACGCTGCTCGATAAGCTCGGCGTCCGCGTCGAGAGGTTCGGCGACAGCACCGGGAAGGTGGACGGCCTCTTCGGGGCCGCGGGGAAATGATCTCCCTTCTGCTCCTGGCGCTCGCCCAGGAGGCTCCGCTCGCGGAGGCCGCCGAGCGCTCCGACTGGTCCCGCGTAACCACGCTCCTCGAGAAGGGCGCCGACCCGAACCGGGCGCAGGCGGACGGGATGACCGCGCTTCACTGGGCGGCGCATCACGACAGCACGGCCGTCGCCCGGCGCCTGCTCGAGGCGAAGGCGGACGCCAAGGCCGCCAACCGCTACGGCGTGACGCCCCTCTCGACCGCGTGCGTCAACGGCAACGAGGCCCTGGTGACGCTGCTCCTGGAGGCCGGCGCGGACCCCAATACGGGCCTCACCGCCGGGGAGCCCGTGCTGATGACCGCCTCGCGGACGGGCCGTCCCGGGCCCGTGAAGGCGCTGATCGACCGCGGAGCGAAGGTCGACGCGAAGGACCCCAAAGGCCAGACCGCGCTCCACTGGGCCTCCGCCGACGGTCACTCGGAAGTGGTCCAATTGCTCCTGCGGGCCGGCGCCGATGCGCGCGCCCGTCTGAAGTCGGGGTTCACGCCGCTCTTCTTCGCGGTGCGAGAGGGACGCGCCGAGGTGGTGGAGGTCCTGCTCAAGGCCGGGGCGGACCCGACGGAGGCGATGCTGATCGAGAAGCGCGGCCGCGGATCGCCCCGGAACGGCACCGGCGCGCTGATCCTGGCGGTCGAGAACGGCCACTTCGAGCTCGCCCTCCGGCTCGTCAAGGCGGGGGCGGACCCGAACGACCAGCGCTCGGGATTTGCGCCGCTGCACGCCCTCACCTGGGTGCGCAAGCCCAATCGCGGCGACGACGAGGATGGCCAGCCGGCTCCGAAGGGCTCCGGCCGCCTGACCAGCCTCGAATTCGCGCGGGAGCTGGTGAAGCGCGGCGCCGACCCGAAGCTGCAGCTCGCCGCAGGATCGTCCGGGAGCGGCGTGTTTTCGACCCACGGCGCGAGTCCCCTCGTCCTGGCCGCCAAGCGCGCGGATCTTCCGTACCTGAAGCTGCTCGTCGAGCTGGGGGCGGACCCGCTCGCCGCGAACAAGGACGGATGCACCCCGCTGATGGCGGCCGCCGGTCTGGGCACCCTCGCGCCCACGGAGGAGGCTGGGACGGAGGAGGAGGCGCTGGAGGTCGTGACGGTCCTGCTCGCGGCCGGGGCCGACGTGAACACGGTCGACCGGAACGGCGAGACGGCCATGCACGGCGCCGCCTACAAGAGCCTGCCGAGGATGGTGCGGCTGCTGGCCGAGCGCGGCGCGAAGATCGAGGTGTGGAACACGAAGAACAGGCACGGGTGGACGCCGCTGATCATCGCCGAAGGATTCCGTCCCGGGAACTTCAAGCCGTCCGTCGAGACGGTCGCCGCGATCCACGGGGTGATGAAGGCGAACGGCGTGACGCCGCCGCCGCCCACCCCGCGCCCCGATCCGGCGAAGGACCGCAAAGGCTACGAGACAGATCCCCCAAAGGACGGGAAGGCGCCCAAGAAAGAGGCCGGAACTCCCCCCTGATTCCCGGTCCTTCCCCCTTCCGAGTTGGACGTTGTCCACACGTCGCCACGCTCAGCATTGTGGATGTCCCTTGCATACCCGGGATCCCGGCAGCACATGCAGATGATCTTCGCGACCAGGAACGGAGTCGCGGCGACGGATGCAGGATCGCCAGAGTCCGCCCTCCTCTTCGCCGCGAAGCCGGGCGCCCTCAAGGTCATGGGCGCCGCCCCGATGAAACCCTGAGCGCCTTCGGCGGACGTCGATCCCCATGGCTGAGACCGCACCGAGCGGGCTATCGCTCCTTCTCCCCCGACGCCTCGCTCATCACGCGGGCGCCCCCCACGACCGGCAGTTCAAGGATGCTGCGGTCCAGGTCGACCGTCAGTTCGGTTCCCGCCTCCGGCCACAGGGTGAAATCGCGATCGCTCGAGAAGATCATCAGGCCGATCCTCCGTCCCGCGGGAATGATCTGATCGTCCGGCTGGAGGTCGAAGCTCATCTCGTAGAAGCGGCCCGGCACCAGCGGCTCGCTCTCGGTGAGGGACCGGTGGTTCTGCGGATCGGCCCAGCCCCGGGTGATGAGGTTCCCGGTGATCTTCGCCTTCTCTCCCCACGGCAGGGAGACGAGCCACACGGACAGGTTGGCAGCCGGCTTGCTGCAGGCCAGCCGGACCCTGATCCGCGGCGTCCCGGAGAGATGAACCGCCCGCGCGAGCGCCGGAGTCGCATAGAGCAGCCGGTGCTTCGAGGATCCCTCCTTCGCAAGGTCGGCGCCGCTGAAGGACACGTCGTCGATCAGCTTCTCATGGCCCTGCCCGCCCTTCGACGCGAGGGTCAGGCCCCCGACGCCCCCGCCCCCGGCATTCGGATGTAGGGGGACCCGGACGGCTTCGGGATTCGGATAGTCCGCGTACGGCGTCGGGTCCTTGCGGTCGGCTTCCTCCCGGACGATCCATGCGCGCGGATCCTTCTCGACCCCGTTCTCGATGCCGTGGAGGTAGCGGGTGAACCAGCGGTTCATCAGCTTCATGGGCTGTCATGCCCGCGTAATACCTTCCCATTTCGGTGCAGCTAATTGTATCGAAAATCACTGGAGCGCGGCTCTGCAGCACGAACGCCGTGGCACAGGAGCTATCGCTCGAAAAGGTGCTCGTCGTGGCGCTCGGCGACTTCCCGGCCGCTCCCACGCCCGACCCCCGCCCAGGTCTTGAGGAGATGTTCCGAACGCTTGGCGGCTTCCTCCGCCCCGTTCTCGGAAGCGGCGGGGAGGATCGTCACCTCGACTTCCTCCCCGGCGCGGAGATGGCAGTCGTCGGGGACCGGAAGGTGGCCGTCCGGCAGGATTCGGGCTTTGTAGTTGTAGGGAGTCATCGGATCACACTCAGCGATTCTAGTATGTCGAATCTACGGGATCGGGGCAACGGGATGGATGCTCCGTCCTTCACGGCATACGTGAACGCCGGATCGCAATTTTGCCCCGTAGAGCGCGCGCACCCAGCCGCGGCGGACGTCGAGGTAGCCCAGGTCGACGGGCGTGTAGCGGATCCCCTCCCGTAGGAGGTTCCTCGACGGAGAGGGTCTGCGGGGATAGGATGCGGCGATCATGGTGCTGAGGCAATTCCGGCTGTACCTGGATACGTCGCTTTGGAATCGGCTCGGGGATCGGGAGAGCTTCGCGGCCCGCCGCGC
>CAZSCC010000573.1:0-10203 GCA_964604905.1 uncultured Planctomycetales bacterium | reverse complement strand
CCGCCGAGGGGAAGGCGAAGAAGACCGATTTCTCTCTTGGCGCGATCGGCTATGGCGGAGGCGTGCTGGCGGGCGGCGAGGCGTCGCCCAGGAAGGCCTCGATCTCCTCGGGCGAGGGCGGAAGGCCGCTGAGGTCGAACGTCACCCGTCGGAGCAGCGTGCCCCGGTCGGCGTCGCCCACGGGCTTGAGGCCCTTGTCGTGGAGCCGGGCCAGGATGAACGGATCGATCGCGGTGCGGGGCCAGGACTTGTCCTGAACGGCCGGGATGAGCCACTCCTTGAGCGGCTGGTAGGACCAGTGCTTCCGCCCCTCGGCGAAGTTGATCCTGGGCTTGTCGGCGGGCCTGGCCGCGTCCGTCGCGGCCGGCGCCGGGGCGCCCATCTTGACCCAGGTCTCGAAGTCGCGGATCTGCTCATTGGTGAGCCGGTCGGCCTCCTTGGGAGGCATGTCGAGATCGTCGTCTCCGATGCGGATGGCGTGGATGAGGAGGCTCTTGTCGGGATCGCCGGGGACGATGGCCGGGCCCGACTCGCCGCCGCGGAGCATCGCCTCGCGAGTGTCCAGCCAGAGGTCGGCCTTGACCTTCTCCGACTTCTGGCTGTGGCACTTGTAGCACTTGTCGGCGAGGACGGGGCGGATCTTCTTCTCGAAGAACTCGATCCCGTCGGCCTGCTGCTGCGCCTGCGCGGCGAAGGGCGCGCCCGCCAGGTGGAGGGCGAGAATGAGAAAACGACCCACGTTCATGAGGAATGGACCCCTATCACAGACCCCGCTTCTACTATCTTAATGAGACTGCAGGATACCAAGTTTCGAGGGCGCGCTCAATTCGGCCGCGCCGGGATCCTCTGAAGTTCCACGATTTGCGTTACGGAAAGGGAGGCATTTGCTAAGATTCGCCCATTCCAAGGGGAGAATGACGATGAAAACCCTCAGCGCCCTCGCCGTGGCCGCCCTCGCCGGTCTGACCGCCTGCGTGCAGCACGACCTGACCCCGCCCATGCCGGGCCCGAGCTTCCGGAGGATCGAGCGCATGGACCCGCGCCTCGACAAGCTGATCCCGAAGAACGCCGAGGTCGAGGTGCTCGCCGAGGGCTTCATCTGGACCGAAGGGGCGCTCTGGCTCCCTTCGGAGAAGTGCGTCATCTTCTCCGACATCCCCAACAACCGGATCATGAAGTGGAAGGAAGGCCAGGGGGCGAGCCTCTACCTCAAACCCGCGGGTTATACGGCCGATCTCCCCCGAGGCGGAGAGACGGGCTCGAACGGCCTGATCCTCGACCCGCAGGGCCGCCTCGTCCTCTGCCAGCACGGCGACCGCCGGATGGCGCGGATGGACGCGCCGCTCAACGCCCCCGCTCCCCGCTTCGTCACGCTCGCGGACCGCTACGACGGCAAGCGCCTCAACAGCCCCAACGACGCGGTCTACCACTCCAACGGCACGCTCTACTTCACCGATCCTCCCTACGGCCTGGAGAAGCGGATGGAGGATCCCGCCAAGCAGCTGGACTTCCAGGGCGTCTACCGGCTGACTCCCAACGGCGAGCTCTCGCTCCTCACGAAGGAGATCACGCGTCCCAACGGGATCGCCTTCTCGCCCGACGAGAAGAAGCTCTACATCGCGAGCTCCGACCCCGACAAGGCGATCTACATGGTCTACGACGTGAAGGGCGACGGCACGCTCGCCAACGGCAAGGTCTTCTTCGACGCCACGAAGTGGTACAAGGACGGCCAGCTCGGCCTTCCCGACGGCATCAAGTGCGACGTACAGGGCAACCTCTGGGCGACGGGCCCGGGCGGCGTCTACATCTTCGCGCCGGACGGGACGGTCCTGGGGGCGATCCGGACGGGCGCGCGCACGGCGAACATCCACTGGGGCGACGACGGGAGCGTCCTCTACATCTGCGCCCATATGGGAATGTTGAGGGTGAAGACGTCGACGAAGGGGAAGGGATTCTAGAAGAAGCTGGAAGCTCGAAGCCGGAAGCCGGAGAGTCCGTAGGGATGAATCTCAACACAAAGTCACAAAGCTCACAAAGTTGAGCTCAGAATCCTTTGTGACCTTTGTGGCTTTATGTTGAATCCGCCCCTACGGATTCGCGGGGACTGACCTAGCCTGCTGCGGGAGCCGGAGGTTCGGAGCCGCCGGCCTCGTCGAGCCTCCGCATCGACTCCATGAGGAGCGTCATCGTCGGCTGCTCGATCGTGTGGGGCTCCTTCCGCGGCACCGAGCTGAACCCGAAGCGCGCCTTCTTCAAGGCCGCGAGCCGAAAGAACGCCTCCTCGCCCTTGAGCTGGTCCACCCAGGCGTGGACCACTTCGCCTCCCTGGAAGTAGATCCCGCCGGAGAGCTCTCCGCTCCGCAGCCCCAGCACCCCCGTCTTCTGCGTGACGTTGAGGAGCTGGATCACGTCGCCGAAGGGCATCGACTCCAGGTTCCCCATGAGCTCGTGCTCGGCGCGGGTGATCCGCGTCGTCCCGTGCTTCTTCCAGCGGCGGCCCAGGAGCGTGCTCAGATAGTCGGCCATGCTCGGGTGGCGCCGCACGAGTTCTCCCAGCGCGGTCCGCGAGAGCGACGCCACTTCCACCGGCGTCTTCGTGCGCGCCCCGACCCGGGAGGGCTGGTTGAGCATGAACGAGAACTCGCCGAAGCAGTCCCCGTCCTGGCAGGTCTGGACCGCCTTCCCGTCCGCCTCGAAAAGCTCGACCTGGCCGGCCGTCAGGACGTGCAGGGAATCGACCCCCTCGCCGGGCTGAAAGAGGATCGCCCCTTCGGGATGCTTCGCGCGGGACGAGAGCTTGAGGAACTCCTCGATCACGCGCGCCGGGAGACGGATCAGGAAGGGGAGCTCCACTTCGGCGGTGGAGACCACCGCTTTGAGGACGTCGGAGCCCTCCTTCAACCGGCGGGCGCGCACCTGATCCCCGAGCCTCCGGACCTTCTCCTGCACGACCTCGTCCTTGAACGGGCGCTCGACGAACTCCGTTCCCTCGAGGTCCGGAGTCCCGACGACCCTCTGCCCGTGGCCGAGGCAGAAGACGAGGGGCACCTCCTTGTGCGGGCTGCGGCCACGGACGTGCTTGAGGAAGGCGAGGCCATCCAGGCCCGGAAGCTCCCAGTCCGCGATCACCAGGTCCATCTCGGGGCGCGTGTCCGCCAGGAGGCGCATCGCCTCCGCGCCGTCGGCCGCCTCGAAGAGGTCCCGTTCGGAGATCCCCATCGCCTCCAGGATCCCGCGGAAGATCTTCCGCATCACGCGGGAGTCGTCGGCGATCAGCACGCGCAAAGAGGCGCCCATGTCTCCAGAATATAGCAATTCATCCATCGCCGAAATGCGGATTCCACGAGAAATCGACGCCCCCGCGGGTAATCCTTCCTGGCGCGCTGAATCCGGGAGCGGTGGAACGGGCTTCCGCTATTCCGTGTAGTACCCATTGAGCATCAGGAGGGCGTCCCCCATGCGATCGGCGTTCCTTCTCCTGGCCGTGCCCGCGCTCTTCGCCCCGGCGGAAGCCCAGCAGGCGCCCCTCCCCGACAAGGTAGAGTTCAATCGCGACATCCGCCCCATCCTTTCCGAGAACTGCGCCAAGTGCCACGGACCCGACCCCAAGACGCGCCAGGGCGACGTCCGGCTCGACACCCGTGAGGGCGCATTCAAGGAGATCGAGAAGGGCAAGGCCGCCCTCGTCGCCGGCAAGCCCGAGCAGAGCGAGCTCTGGAAGCGCATCACCTCGACCGACCGGGACGAGAAGATGCCCCCCGCCAAGACGGGAAAGAAACTCTCCAAGCGCGAGATCGACCTCCTCCGCCGCTGGATCGAACAGGGCGCCGAGTATCAGGGCCACTGGGCCTACATCGCCCCTCGCAAATCCCCTCTTCCCGCGGCGAAGAACGCCGCCTGGGCCCGCACGCCCGTCGACCGGCTCCTCCTCGCGCGCCTCGAAAAAGAGGGCCTCGCCCCCTCCCCCGAGGCGGACCGGATCACGCTCCTCCGCCGCCTCAGCTTCGACCTGGTGGGGCTCCCGCCCGCGCCGCAGGAGATCGACGCCTTCCTCGCCGACTCTTCCAAGGACGCCTACGAAAAGCAGGTCGACCGCCTCCTCGCCTCGCCCCATTACGGCGAGCGCATGGCGATCGCCTGGCTCGACCTGGTCCGCTTCGCCAACTCGCGCGGCTACCACAGCGACAACCCCCGCATGGTCGACCCCTACCGCGACTACGTGATCGCCGCCTTCAACGAGAACCTACCCTTCGACCGGTTCACGATCGAGCAGCTCGCCGGCGATCTCCTCCCGGAGCCCACCCTCCGCCAGAAAGTCGCCTCCGGCTACAACAAGCTCAACCAGACCACCGAGGAGGGCGGCGCGCAGGCCAAGGAGTACGAGGCCAAGACCGCGGCCGACCGCATCCGCAGCGTCTCGAGCGTCTGGATGGGCGCCACGATGGGATGCTGCGAGTGCCACGACCACAAGTTCGACCCCTACACGGCGAAGGACTTCTACAGCCTCGCCGCCTTCTTCGCCGACGTGAAGGAGGGATCGATCGGCGACCGCGACCGGGGCATCCCGGTGCCCGACGAGAAGCAGGCCGCCGAACTCGCGAAGTTCGACGCAGCCGCCGCCGACCTGAAGAAGAAGCTCGACACCGACACGCCCGAGGTCGCGAAGGACCAGGCCGAGTGGGAGAAGACCGCCCTCACGCTGCTCCCTTGGACCGTCCTCGTCACGGAGTCCTTCAAGTCCGCGAAGGACGTCACCTACCACGTCGAGGAGGACGGGTCGGTGTTCGTCACGGGCGCGGCCCCGGCGAAGGAGACCCACACGGTGGTCGTGAAGGGCGCGCCCCCGGGAGTCACGGCCTTCCGCCTGGAGGCGCTCTCGGACCCCACGCTCCCCGGCGGCGGGCCGGGCCGCTCCGCCAAGGGCAACTTCATTCTCACGGGATTCTCGGTCAAGGCGGGCGACCAAGCCGTGGCGCTGCGCCGGGCGTCGGCCAGCCATTCGCAGGACGCCTATCCCATCGCCGCCGCGCTCGACGACAAGAAGGAGAGCGGCTGGGCCGTCCTCCCGAAGACCGGTCGCGACCACGTCGCGTTCTTCGAGACCCAGGCGCCGCCCGCCGCCTCGGGGCCGCTCACCGTCACGCTCCAGTACGAGTCCGCGTCGAACCAGCACGTCCTGGGCCGGTTCCGGCTGTCCGCGACGGCCGCGAAGAAGGTCTCCGATCCCGCCACGATCCCGGAGAACGTCCGGACGATCCTGAAAATGGCCGCGGAGAAGCGCGACGACGCCCAGAAGAAGGCGCTGGCCGCGCACTACCGGGGGATCGCGCCGGTCCTCGACCCCGTCCGCGCCGCGCTCGCAAAGGCCGAGTCGGACAAGGCGGAGTTCCTGAAGGGGATCGTCACCTGCCTGGTCTCGATCCCCGCCGAGCCGCGCATGATGCGGATCAAGCCGCGCGGGAACTGGATGGACGATTCGGGGGAGGTTGTGACCCCCAACACGCCCCACTTCCTGCCGCCGCTGGGCGTCGCCGAGCGCCGCCCCACGCGGCTCGATCTCGCGAAGTGGCTCGTCTCGCGCGAGAACCCGCTGACCGCCCGGACCCTGGCCAACCGCCTCTGGATGACGTTCTACGGCACGGGAATCTCGAAGCGCATGGACGATCTGGGCGCGCAGGGCGAGTGGCCGGTCCACCCCGAGCTGCTCGACTGGCTGGCGGTCGAGATCCAGGACCAGGCGTGGGACCTCAAGAAGATGGTGCGGCTCCTGGTGACCTCGAGCGCCTACCGGCAGAGTTCGGTCGGCCGCGCGGACCTGAAGGAGCGCGACCCCTTCAACCGCCTCCACGCCCGCCAGTCCCGGTGGCGCCTGGACGCGGAGATCGTGCGCGACAATGCGCTCGCCGTGGGGGGCCTGCTCGACCGCACCGTGGGCGGCCCGAGCGTCTTCCCCCACCAGCCGAAGGGCTACTGGTCGTTCCTCAACTTCCCCACTCGGGAGTGGAAGGACGACCCGGTCCCGAAGGCCCTCCGGCGCGGGCTCTACACCTGGTGGCAGCGCACGTTCCCCCACCCGAGCCTGACCGCCTTCGACGCCCCGAGCCGCGAGGAGTGCTGCGCAGAGCGGACGCGCTCCAACATCCCCCAGCAGGCGCTGGTGCTCCTCAACGACCCGATCTACGTCGAGGCCGCCCGATCCTTCGCCGGCCGCATCCTGCGCGAGGGAGGCGGACAACCGATCGCCTGGGCCTTCCGCACCGCGGCCTCCCGCGCGCCGACCCCGGCGGAGATCAAGGTCCTGGACGGCCTGCTGGCGAAGCACCGCGCCGAGTACGCTGCGGACCGGAAGGCGGCCGAGGCGGCGGCCGGGGGCGCGAAGGAGGGAGACGTCGTGGAGCTGGCCGCATGGACGTCGGTCGCGCGGACGCTCCTCAACCTGCACGAGACGATCACGAGGAATTGACGAGGAAGCCGTCAGCGGTCAGCTCTCAGCCGTCAGAGAGCGGGCTGATCGCTGAGAGTTGAGAGTTTAGCTATGGATTTTTACGACCGGGCGAAGACGGCCGTCAACCGGCGCTCGTTCCTGGGCAAGGCGACGGGCCTCGGGAGCGTGGCGCTGGCCTCGCTGCTCGATCCGAAGCTCCTGGGCGCGCAGGACCGCGGCGCCGTCCGTCCGCTCCACGCGCCGCCGAAGGCGAAGCGCGTGATCTGGCTCTACCAGGCCGGCGGGCCGTCCCACCTCGAGACGTTCGACCACCGGCCGGTCCTCGCCGAGCGCCACGGCCAACCGATGCCCGAGTCGATCACGAAGGGCCAGCCCATCGCCCAGCTCCAGGGTTCGAAGCTCACCTGCTTCGCCCCGCAGTGGCGGTTCATGAAGGTCGGCCAGGGCGGCATCGAGATGTCGGAGCACTTCCCCCACCTCGGGAGCGTGGCGGACGAGATCTGCATCATCCGCTCCATGGTCACCGAGCAGATCAACCACGATCCGGCCCATACGTTCATGAACACGGGGACGTCGATCAGCGGCCGCCCGAGCATGGGCTCGTGGCTCTGGTACGGCCTGGGCGCCGAGTGCGAGAACCTCCCGGGCTTCGTCGTGCTGACCTCCTCGGGCCGCGGCGGCCAGAACCAGCCGATCGCCGCCCGGCAGTGGTCGAGCGGATTCCTCCCCTCGAAATACCAGGGCGTGCACTTCCGCTCCCAGGGCGAGCCGGTCATGTACCTCGGCAGCCCAGGCGGCGTGTCGCCGAAGCAGCAGCGCGACGTGGTCGACGCCGTCCAGTCGCTCAACCGGATACAGGACGCGGTCGTGGACGATCCCGAGATCGCGACCCGCATCAGCCAGTACGAGATGGCGTTCAAGATGCAGACCAGCGTCCCCGCCGTCATGGACCTCTCGAACGAGCCGAAGTCCGTCCTCGATCTCTACGGCACGAAGGGCGCGGACGGGACGTTCGCGGCCAACTGCCTCCTCGCGCGCCGCCTGGCCGAGCGGGGCGTGCGGTTCATCCAACTCTACCACCGCGACTGGGACCACCACGGGAACATCAAGAATGACATCAAGCTGAAGTGCGAGGAGGTGGACCGGCCGGCCATGGCGCTGATCCACGACCTCAAGTCGCGCGGCATGCTCGACGAGACGATCATCGTCTACGGCGGCGAGTTCGGGCGGACCCCCATGTCGCAGGGGAACGGCCGCGACCACCACATCAAGGGCTTCTCGATGTGGGTGGCCGGCGGCGGTTTCAAGGGCGGGATCATGCACGGCTCGACCGACGACTTCGGCTACCACGCCGCGGTGGACGTCTGCCACATCCACGACCTGCACGCGACGATCCTCCACCAACTGGGGATCGACCACACGAAGCTGACGATCAAGGCGCAAGGGCGCGACTTCCGGCTGACCGACGTTCATGGCAAGATCGTGAAGCAAATCCTGGCCTAGGCGCCTACAATAGGGTGATGAAGCACATTGCCCTGGCGACGCTGGCCATCCTCCTCGCTCCCGCCCAGGACAAGGACCAGCTCCGCCGCGAGCTCCGCGACACGGATCTCGAGGGCGCGTGGATTTATGACGACCTGGAGTCGGGCTACGCCGAGGCGAGGAAGCTCGGCAAGCCGATGCTCGTCGTCTTCCGCTGCGTCCCTTGAAAGAGCTGCAAGACCATCGACAGGCAGGTTGCCCGTCGCGAGGACAAGGAGCTCCGGAAGCTCATGGACCAGTTCGTCTGCGTCCGGGTGGTGCAGGCGTGGGGCATGGACCTCTCGATCTTCCAGTTCGACTGGCGGCTCTCGTGGGCGGTCTTCCTCATGAACGGGGAGAAGACGATCTACGGACGCTTCTCTCCGCGCCAGCAGGACGACATCGAGGGCCTCCGGAAGGCGCTCGAGGGGGCCCTCGAGCTCCACAAGAAGTATCCCGCCAACAAGGACGAGCTCGCGGGCAAGAAGGGGATCCCGCTGCCGTGGAAGACCCCCGAGGAGATGCCGGCGATCAGCGAGCGCGGGAAGTTCCAGCCCGCCCAGGGCAAAAAGGGCTGCATCCACTGCCATAACGTCCAGGAGGGGGCCGGCAAGTCGTTCAAGCAGGCGGGGCTGCCTGCGCCCGAGCGCTTCTTCGCCCCCTACCCCACCCCTCAGCGCATCGGCTTCATGCTCGAGGCCCGCGACCAGACCCGGATCGTCGACATCACCCAGGGCTGGCCGGCGGAGAAGGCCGGCCTGAAGGCCGGCGACCGGATCGTCCGCTTCGGCGGCCAGCCGATCCTCTCGATCGCCGACGTGCAGTGGGTCCTCTGGAGCTCCGCCGACGCGGCGACGATCAAGGTCGAGGTCGATCGGGCCGGGGAGAGGGTCGAGGCCGCGCTCGCGCTGCCGGCCGGATGGCGCACGCGGTGAGGGCGTTCCTCCTGCTCGTCCCTGTCCTGGTCGCATTCCAGGACCCGCCGGCGCGGAAGCTCAAGTTCCAGGTCGAGCATATCAACCTGGAGACGAAGAAGTTGGCTCCGCTCAAGCCCGAGGAGGCGAAGTCGTTCGCCGCCGAGCTGAAGGAGCTTCCGGGCGTGCAGGACGCGGGCTGCACCGAGTCGGTGGCGACGATCACGCTCAAGCCGGAGGGGACGCTCAAGCTCACGGAGCTGCGGGGCACGGGGAAGAAGACGCTCACCTACGACGGCGGGAAGCCGGTGATCGTCTTCAACACGATCCGGCTGGAGGGGCGCGTGACGCTGACGCTCCACGTCGAGAAGAACCCTGAGAAGGTGAAGGACGCGCTCAAGGAGATGGGGTGGAAAGACGTGACGGAGGCGGAGGGGGTGTGGGGCGGGACGGTCAAAACGCCGGTGGACGTGGTGACCGTCGTGAAGAAGATCTGCGCGAAGACGGGAGCCGAGTACAAGATCTTCGAGATCCTGAAGGACATCACCTGGAACCCCCCGGTCCGGTCGGACGGGAAGTAGGACTGTGGCGGGGCAGGCAAACTGTTAACGAAATCGCGCCGCGATTTCGTTAACAGTTTACCCACCCGCCCCCCCGGCGAGGGGTAAGGGTTAACGAAGACGCCGGACGATTTCGTTAACACCCACGGCAAGCGGGCGCACGACGTATCATTCGTGGAGCGGCACGTGGGGTGCGGGGAGCCTTTAATGAGACCGATCGCCTTCCTCTATATTGGCCTCTCGACGCTGCTCTTCTTCCCAGGGGTCGAGGCTCAACAGGCCAAAGATGCACCCCTCCCCGACAAAATCCAGTTCAACCGCGACATCCGCCCCATCCTTTCCGACACCTGCGTCCAGTGCCACGGCCCCAGCGCCCAGGTCCGCAAGGGCAACCTGCGCCTCGATAATCGCGACAGCGCCTTCGGCCCCGCCGAGTCGGGCAAGACCGCCCTCGTCCCCGGCGACCTCAAGAAGAGCGAACTCTGGCACCGCATCTCGACCACGGACCTGGAAGAGAAGATGCCCCCCCGCAAGTCGGGCAAGAAGCTCACCCCACGGGAGACCGCCCTCCTCAAGCGCTGGATCGAGCAGGGCGCGACCTGGCAGGGCCACTGGGCCTTCCTCCCCCTCGAGAAGCCGGCCGCACCTAAGATCGCCGCGAAAAACCCCATCGACGGCTACATCCTCGCCCGCCTCGCCGAAGAGGGCCTCAAGCCGTCTCCCGAAGCCGATCGCCCCACCCTGGCACGCCGCCTCACCCTCG
>CAZSCC010000572.1:0-3528 GCA_964604905.1 uncultured Planctomycetales bacterium | reverse complement strand
TGGATCGCCTTGAGCCGCCGCTCGCGGACGGCCTTCAGGGCCGCCAGGATCTCGGTCCGGAGCGTGGACTTGAGATCGCCTTCGGTGATGGTCGCGAAGGCGGCATGGAGCTCCTCGAAGGCCTTGTCGGCGGCCTTGGGTTCAAGGGTGTCGGCGAAGACGTGTATCTTCGCGCGGACTGCGGCGGGCTCGACTTCCTGCGGGGCTGCACGGAGGGCCAGGAGTCCCAGCGCGACGGCTCCGGCCAGCCTCATAGGGGTCAGCTCCGCGTTCTTCTCCTATTATAACGACACCTCCCGTCCACGGTTGCATCTTATCGAAGGCGCCGCCGGAGGGAGCCGGCCATCAGGGCCACGAGGAGCAGCGCCGCGCCTTTCGGGAAGCCGCCGGAGGCCGCCCCGCAGCCGCAGCGCTTGGATCCGGATCCGTCGTCCGCCAGGGCGACCGGGGGCCCGCCGCCGCCCCCGGTCGTGAAGTCCACCGTCAGCGTGTCGGTCCTCGTGTTGCCCGAGCTGTCGTAGGCGGTGATCGTGATCGTCTGCGTCCCCGCGGAGAGCGGGATCGTGGCGGTCCACGAGATCGTGCCCCCGGCGGTTCCGCTCCCGCCCGCGCTGTTGCTCCACGTCACCGTGCTCAGTCCGGCGTTGTCCGAGGCCGACCCCGCGACTGTGAGCGGCGACGAGGTCGCCGTCCACGCCGTCCCGTTCGTCGGGCTCGTGATCGAGAGGGTCGGCGGGGTCGTGTCCCCCGCGGGCGGCGTGTAGGTCACGGTGACCGAATCGGTCGCGGTGTTCCCCGCGGCGTCGCGGGCGCTGACCGTGATCGCGTTCGAGCCGGAGGCGAGCGGGATCGAGGCGGTCCACGAGGTCGTCCCGCTGGCGTTCCCGCTCCCGCCCGTGGCCGCGTTGGCCCACGAGACCGAGGCCACCCCGACGCCGTCGGAGGCCGTCCCGCTCATCGCGAGCGGGGTGGTCGAGGTGCTGAACGTCGGGTTGGGCGGCGTGGTGATCGCCACCGCGGGGGGCGTCGTGTCCGAGGGGGTATAGGTCACCGTGACGGAATCGGTCGACGCGTTCCCCGCGGCGTCGCGCGCGGTGACCGTGATCGTGTTCGTGCCGGGCGTGAGCGCGACCGAGGCGGTCCACGACGTCGTCCCGCCCGCTGTCCCGTTCCCGCCCGCGCTGTTGGCCCACGTCACGGACGTGACGCCCACGTTGTCGCCGGCGGTGCCGGACATCGCGAGCGGCGTCGCGGAAGTGGAGAAGGTCGCGCCCGGCGGGGTCGTGATCGAGACCGCGGGGGGCGTCACGTCGCTCCCGCCGCCGCTGTCGAGGACGGTGATCACGGCGTCGCTCTGCGCGCGGGGCCCGCCGTTGGGCCCCGTGGGGACGACCACCTCAAAGTCGCTCCCTCGCAGCGCGCTGAGCTCGTTCAGGTTCGCGAGGCGGGGATCGGAGCCCGCCGACATCCGCCAGTTGCCCCCGTTGTCCGCCATGTACATCCCGTACTTCTTGAGCGCCAGCGCGACGGCCTTCGGGTGCTTGCTCATGCCGCTGATGTTCACGCCGGCCTTGAGGCGGAACCGCTCGCCCATCCGCGGATAGTCGGGATTGGTCTTGCTCGAGGCCAGGTGGGTGGCCGGGTAGACGTAGGCGTTCCGCGAGTTCTGGACGGTGAAGCGGAGGGCATGCTCGACCATCCCGCGCTCGCACTCGTCGAAGCGGGGGATGGCGGGGAAGATGGGGAGGCCCGCTGCGTCGCCGGAGGTCCAGCCGTCCGGGCGGAGCGTGTTGGTGCGGAGGCCGAACGTGGCGTCGTTGGAAGCGGTCCAGGCGTACGAGCTGTTGCGGACCATCTGCCAGAACTCGTAGACGTATCCGTTGCCCGGATCGACGATGATCCCGTGGCGGTCGCCGCCCTGCACGGGGGAGTCCAGTTGGTTGTTGGCGAGGGTGCGCGTGTCGTCGACGGGATAACCCTCGATCGGGGTGTTGTCGGGCACGGGATAGGGGCCGGGATCCGATTCGTCCGGGTAGTCGACGAGGCTCACGTTCTTGCGCGTCTGGTTCGGGGGGACCAGGACGAAGTTCATGTCGCGGTTGAGGGCGATGCTCGTGCCCGAGCCGATCAGGTTGACCATGGCCGTGGAATTCGAGGCGATCGGCAGGCCGGAGATGTCCTCGTTCCACGGGTTGTTCGCCGGGAAGATCTGCATTGTGGAGAGGACCGAGTCGGCCGTCGCGGTGTTCCAGAGCGTGGGGCTCCCGACCGCGGGGGTCGTGCCAAGCGCGCGGCCCTCGTGGTTCACCAGGGGCGAGGCGGGCGGCACGGCCAGCCAGGCGCCGCCCGTGGGGTTCGTGAGCCGGAGCCGGAACGACTTGTTCCCGCTCGCGACGCCGTCGTTGAGGATCGTGACCGTCACCGGCTTCGAGGCCGAGTCGCCGGAGGCCCAGGAGAGGGTCCCGCTCGCGGCGACGAAGTCCGTCCCCGCCACCGCGGTGCCGCTCACGGTCGAGTAGCTGCAGCCGACCGCGCCGCTGGATCCCACGACGCGCGCGACCTGGATCGTGATCGCGCCGCCGCCCGCGCCCACGGAGTAGGTCGCCGACGCGGGGTGGAGCCCGCCGCGCTCCGGCGAGGTCGTCTGTGCGGCAGCCGCGCCGGCGATCGCGAGCACTGCGGCGATAGTCAGAGATGGAGAGTGCTTCATGGGAGTCCGCTCCTAAAGAGGTGGCTCGCCCCTATTCGGAGATCACGATGTTGTCGAGGTAGAGCTCGGCGACCTTTCCGCCCACGCCCGCGTGGATCTGCAGGTCGTCGACGTCGAGGACGAGCGGCTTGATCGGCTCGCCCGTCCCGGCCTTGGTCTTGAAGGCGTCCGCCATCCGGACCGTCACCACGGTCCACTCGCGGACCTTGACGTCGTCGAGGATGAAGGCGATCACACCCTTCGTGGTCGATCGGTTGGCGCGAAACTGCACCTTGATCTGGCCGGGGTGGGCGGTCGCGTAGTAGGCGAAGCTGAAGGTCGTCCGTTCGGTGATCGGGAAGGGGTAGGGCTTGGCCATGTACGCCGTCTCCGCGTGGAGCGTGAAGAAGCCGGAGGGGGCCGAGACGGCCTTGAGCGCGCCTTTGGAGCCGCCGTAGGTCTGGGTGGCGTCGAGCGTGCCGAGCTCCCAGTCCTTCTGGGCGTTGGGCGTCTCGAAATCGAGCTGGAGGAGGATCTTCCGTTCGAGCGCGACCGGGCGGACGGCGAGCTCGCGGCCGGGCGCCGCGACGGCGAATTGGCCCGCTCCGACGGTGACCGTCTTCGCGTCGCTCTTCCGTTTCAGGCTCACCCGGCCCTCGATCACGTCGAGCCGCGTGCCCCCGTTGACGCTGAGCTTGAGGATCGTGCCCAGGACGCGGGCCTCGCCGTGCGGGGTGGTGAAGGTCATCGGCGGATCGGTCTGCTTGGCGACCTCGGCGGTGACGGCTCCGCGGTCCACGGTGACGCGCTTCCCGCGCGGCGGCTTCGCCTCGGCCTCG
>CAZSCC010000571.1:0-11753 GCA_964604905.1 uncultured Planctomycetales bacterium | reverse complement strand
TGACGCGCCATGCTCATCCCGTGCCGGCCCTTCGCGTACTCGTAGTCCACCGTGAAATGGTCGTAGATGTTCCCGAAGACCTCCTCCGTCCGCACCTGCCGGCCGCCGGTGGCGACCGCCTTCACTGGATGGCCTCCCATCACCCAGTCCGTCGCATCGATCGTGTGGATGTGCTGCTCCACGATGTGGTCGCCCGACAGATAGTCGAAATAGATCCAGTTGCGCAGTTGCCACTCGACCTCCGACTGGCCGGCCTGCTTCTCCCGGTGCCACAGCGTGCCCGTGTTGTAGTAGGCCCTACCGCCCAGGATCTCGCCGATCATCCCGTCCTGAAGGCGCTTCACGGTCTCGATGAAGCTCACTTGGTGGCGGTACTGGGTGCCCGAGAGCACGCCCAGCTTCTTCGCCTCGGCCTTCTTGCCCGTCTCGATCACCTTCCGGACGCCCGCGGGGTCGACTGCGACGGGCTTCTCGAGAAAGACGTGTTTCCCCGCCGCGATCGCCGCCTCAAAGTGGGCGGGGCGGAAGCCGGGGGGCGTCGCGAAGAGGACGAGGTCCACGCTCGCCTTGAGGACCTGCTTGTAGGCGTCCAGGCCGGTGAAGCAGTTCTCGTCGGTCACCTTGTAGCCCCCGTGGGCCGAGAGCGACTTCTTCGTGCCGTTGAGACGGTCCGGGAACATGTCGGCCAGCGCAACGAGTTGCACGTTCTCCGCCGCGTTCATGCAGTTCTCGGCGGCGCCCGTCCCGCGTCCCCCGCATCCCACGAGGCCGATCCGGATCGTCGCCTCCTGCCCGCGCGCGTGGACGAGCGGAACGCTGGACACGAAGGCGGCGGTGGCCGCCGAGCCGGTCTTCACGAAGTCGCGCCGCGTCACCTTTCGGCCCATGATCGTTCTCCTCTTGTCTCCGGACTCTCTTCGTCAGATCCTCGTCAGGACTTCACGCACGGCCACCATCCCGGCCCCCAGGGCCGGGGCGCTCGTGCCCAGCGTCGACCGCTCGATCGTCACCTGACGGAACGTGTTGGGCAGCGCCCGGCTCCGCACGGAGGTCCGGAGCGGCTCCATCACCAACTCCTCCGCATGGAAGAAACGCCCGTTGAGCACCAGAAGTTCCGGGTTGAAGAGATTGAGCGCCGTGGCCAGCGCGATCCCCAGCGTCCCCGCCACGCGGCCGCACAGGCGGACGGCGAACGCGTCCCCCGCCCGGGCCAGCTCCACCACCCGCGCGTACGTCATCGGTCCCGCCCCCTTGCGCGGGTTCTTCCGCTCGAACTCGGTCACCACGGTGGAGCACGTCGAGAAACTCTCCAGGCACCCGCGGTTTCCACAATAGCAGACCGGGCCTCCAGGGTCGACCGTGATGTGGCCGAGCTCGCCCGCGTTGCCTGACGCCCCGTCGAGGACCTCTCCGTTGGCGATGACGCCCATCGCCACGGTGTCCTCGACTTCCACGCAGAGCAGGTTGCGCACGTCCGCCCCGCCGCGCCGCGCCCGCTCCGCCACCGCCAGCGCGGGCGCGTAGCCGATCAGCGACACGGGAGATCCGCTCCACTTCTCCAGGAGCGCGCGGATCGGCACGTCTTTCCAATCGGGCAGGCGCGGGTAGGAGATCGAGGTCCCCCGCTTGCGGTCCCACTGGCCCGGGAGCGCCACCCCCACGCCCGCGAGCGGGGCCGCACCCGACCGGTGCCCGCGGGCCATCGCCTCCACGGCCTGCCGAAGCGGGCCGAGGACCCCCTCCTTCCCGCGCGACCCGTCGACGGGATGGTCCGATTCGCGCAGCACCTCCCCGCGCAGATCGATCAGGACGAGCCGGAGCGTCGGCGCCAGGAGGCTGATCCCGAGGACCGATCCGTACGCCCCGTTGATCTCCAGGCCCGGCGACGGCCGCCCCACCCGCTGCCGCGCGGGGCGGATCTCCCGGAGCACCTCGCCGTCCACCAGGTCCTTGGTGATCCGCGAGATCGTGGCCGCGCTGAGCCCGGTGGCCCGGGAGAGCTCGGTCCTCGAGATCGACTGCCGGGGATAGAGCTTTCCCAGCACCACGGCCCGATGCTTCCGATGGAGGCGCGGCTGGGGTTTCTTCACTTCCGGGATATATAGCGCCGCCCGATCCCGGAATCCAGCCATTTTCTTTCAGAATGCGAAAAAAGATCACTTTCGCCGTCCGCCCTCCGCCCAGGCGCGCCAGAACTCCTCGGCCACCGGCGGGTCGGCGAACTCGATGCGGTCCTCGTGGAGGATGAACGTGAGATACTCGTGCTCCGCGGCGACCTTCAGCACATCCAATAGGGTCCACTCCCCCTTCCGGACGATCCACCGTCCGGACCGCACGGGAATCTCCGCTGGGCGGACCCACGTGAGTCCTGCCTGTCCCGCCGCCTTGCGGCACAGCTCATCCCACGTGCCCTCCATCGTCTCGCCCACGACCTCCCGGTGCAGCCGCTCCCATAGGGCCGGCTGACGGACTCCATTGAGGACCTCCAGACGCTGGCCCCGCCCCAGTATCAGAGCTACTCCCGAACGATCGCCCAGAGAGCAGAGCGCCTGTGCCGCAGCCCTCCTCTGCCCCTCGTTTCGATGGCGCAGGTTCCGTACCAGGGCAGGTACGGCTTCCTTGGCGTGAAGACTCGCCGCTGAATGAGCGGCTTCCATGATCCCCCCTTCCGAAGGGTCCTCAAGCAGCTTCACGATCAGGGGGATGACTTCCGGCGATCCGATCCTCCCCAGGGTCGTCGCGAGGGCCTCCTTCACCAAACGATGATCGTCAAGTCTCGGCCACAACCGCGCCAGTTCCCCAACCGCATGCAGCCTGCCAAGAGCGTCGACCGCCTCCACCCGCACCTTTAGAGAGACGTCATCCAGCATTCCGGCGATCGTTGGCGCCATCGGCGCTCCGCCGAGAACGACCAGCGCAGAGATCGCCTCCGTGCGCACTTCCTCATGAGGGTCGACCAGGGCATCGATGACCGCTCCCGTTCGATCCGTCGCCCGCAATTCCGCCAAGGCCCGGATTGCGGTCATCCGGATCCCCGGATTCCGGTCCTTCAGAAACCCAGCCACGATGGGGACCGTCTCCGGACTCTTGAGGATACCCAGCGCCGTGCTTGCGCCAGATCGCACCCACTCATGCTCGTCTCCCAGGAGTCTTGCGATCCTCGGTGAAAACTCCCGGGCTTCCAGTTGTCCCAATGCCTTCGCAGCGGCACCCACTTCCGATACCCGATCTCCAGCCAGGAACGACCCGAGAATGGGGATCGCTTCCTTGGCCTTAAGCAAGCCCAGAGTTTCGATCGACCTCTCGCGCACCGAGAGTTCCGGAGACGCCGTCTGTTTCAGCACCGCCGGCGCGGTCTCCTCCACTTCGAACTCCCCAAGTATCTGAAGCGCATAGAGCCTCACTCTCTCGTCCGGGACACTCAGCAGCTTTGCCACCGCCGAGGCAGACCCCCGCGCCTTTAGATTCCTCAGAACGTCCAGGGCCGCCGTGCGCACTTCGCTGTCCTCCAACAGGAGTTCCGCGGCGCTGACGGCCTCCTTTGCCCCCAAATGGGCCAATGTCTTCACGGCGTCCATCCGCACCAAGGCATCGGTATCCTTGAGAAATGGGATCACTTCAGAGGCATGGTTGCGCGCCCGGACAATCGCGAGTTCCCGGATCGCGGTCGAGCGGACGGCTGGATCCGCGAGGGCAAGGACGAGGTCAGGGATCGCCCCGCGTCCACGGGCTCCTCTCAGGGCCGACAAGGCCGCCTCCCGCACCGCCGGCTCGGGATCTCGCAGGACCCCGGCGATCGCGTCACCCGACCCCTTCACCCTCAGTCTCCCCAGCACCGACAGCGCAAGGATCCTGATCTCCGGAGCGCGGTCGACGAGCATTTCCGAGATTTCACGGAGATGAGCCTGCGCATCAACCTGAGCCAGAATCAGGAGACTGCCCTTCTTATGATCTCGCAACCTTCCTGCTATTCGAGCGGCGACCGACTGGCCTCCGAGGGTCACCAGAGCCTCGGCCGCCGCATCCCTCATCTCGGCCGATGTATCGTCAAGCCTCGTCAGGAGCGACTCTAGCGCGCTGCCGACGCCCATTCGCCCCACCGCGTGGATGGCGGCCAAAGCCACCGTGGGGTCCGGATCGCGCACCAATGCGGCGATTTCCGAACCTGCCTGCTCCAGCCTCAGTTCCGCCAATGCTTCGATTGCGCGGCAGCGCACCTCGGCGGAAGAATCCTTCAGGGCGCCGCGGACGCCCTCTCCGGCGCCCAGGAGCTCCAGCGTCGCGCAAGCCTGCACTCGCACTTGTGGGTCCTTTGCCTGAAGCCGGGAGATGATGCTCGGGATCGAGCCACGGACACGCAGTTCTCCCAGCCCACCGACCGCGAGGAGTTGCACCTCACGATCCTGATCTTCGAGCAGCGATTCAAAAGCTGCCGCCGCCTCCTTGGCCCTGAGCCCACCCAAGGCCCTCAGGGCGTGCCATCGGATGTGGGGATGGGGGTCCTTCAGGGCCTTCAGCAGATCGGGAACGGCCTCACGCGCACCCAATCCCTGTAGAAGCTCAATCGCGTTTCCACGGACCCCGATGGACTCGTGGGAAAGCAGCGCGACCACCGCGGGGACAATCTGCCGAGCCTGCAAGGATACCAGCGCTTTCAACGCCGCTTGCCGCACCGTCGGATCGCTATCGGCCAGCAGCGCCAGCAATTCCAGGACGGCACCCTCCACAAAACGGGAAGAGACCGCCTTGCAGACTTGCCTCCTCTGGGCCGCAGCCTGCGCCCCACGGACCGCCCGGGATCCCAGGAGGTCTAGTTCCTCCGGCTTCAGGAGATACTGCCTCTTCCCGGGAACACGACGCTCCGCAACCTCCAGGAAGACCTCCACCCACGCCGCATCCGAGCCCGAGGAGAGCCGGTCTTCAACCCCCGGCATCGCCTCGCGCAAGCGGACCGGAAGCGACTCCTTGAGCTCCAGCCGGAAGAGGAGCTGCCGGGCCCGCGCCGCGACCTCGGAATCGGCATCCTTCGCCGCCTTGTCGAGTTCGGGGGCGGCGGCCTTCTCGAGGGCCTTGAGCCCCCGCGCCGCCCCCTCCCGCTCCTCGATGCTCCCCGACCGGAGCTTCTCGACGAGGTCCCGAGCCGATTCCTGCGGGTGAAGGCAGAGCAGAAGGAGTCCGAGCCGCGCGAAGGTCATCTGACTATGGTACGGGATTACTTCGCGGAAGGCAGCCGGACTTTCGCGCGGTAGATCGACGTCTTCCCCTCGTGCGAGGAGTAGTAGCTCACCCAGAGGAGCCCGTCGTGCCAGACCAGCCCGGGGTAGCTCGTGTCGCCGCTCGAGGGCAGCTTGAGGAATTCCTTCATCTTCCCCTTCTCCGCATCCACCCAGAGGAGCGCCGTGTGCGCCCCGCCGTCGTACGCGCGCCCCCCGGCGACGATCCGCCCGTCGGGCAGGCGGAGCAGGTGGGGACCTCCCAGCTTCATCCCGAGGTCCTTCCACGTCCAGTCCGTGTAGGGCGGCTTCGCGCTCCCGAGCTGCGCCGTGCCCTTCGGGCCGTCCCTTCGAAGCAGGCAGAGGCAGGTGTCGTCCTCGAGGAAGAGGAGCGACGACTCGTTCGGCTCCCCCTGGTCGAAGAGCGACTTGACGAGAGTCTCGAACGACTTCCCGTCGGCGCTCGAATAGAGCCGGAGCACGTTCCCTCCGCGGGTCGGATAGCCGATCCCGTAGGCGCGCCCCTTGTGCCACGTCACCCGCCAGAGCCAGAAGTCCGGGTCGGCAATCGCGACCGGCTCCGTCCAGGCCTTCGCGTTCTCCGAGAACCAGGCGAAGGTCTGGTGACCCGCCTTGCCCCCGGCCGGGTACGCGGCCGCCCCGTTCAGCATGAGCCGGCCGTCGGGCGCGATCACGATCTTCGCGTCGCGGAGGTCGGCGCCGTCCATCGTCACCCGGGACTCCGACGACCAGGCGTCCCCATCGATCGACGAGAGCACCTGCAGCGCTCCATCGGGCGAAACGTGCGCCTTCCCCTCGCGGAAGACGCAGAGCCAGCGGTCCTTGTGGCGGATGAGGTCGGTGAACGCGCTGTGGGGCGCGGCGTCCCAGATCTTCCGGACGTCGACGACCTCCGCCTTCGAACCGTCCTGGGCGAATCCGAGGACGGCCGCCAGCCAGGCGAGGACCTTCACGCGCTCTTGCCCGGGATCTGCACGGGCCGGGCCTGGTTGGGCCCGAACTCGTACTTCTTCGGGCTCAGGTCGAGGTCCGACTTCATGAGGTCGTCGTACTTCACGACCTTCCCGGTGTAGGCCGCCTCGCGACCGAGGATCGCGGTCAGCGAGGTCTCCGCGATCCGCCGCGCCTCGTTGAGCGGCTTCCCCGCACGGATGGACGCGATCAGGTCTCGGTGCTCGAGGACCTGTCCGTTGATCTCCTTCCCCTGGGGCTCGTACTTCCAGGCGTTCGGGCCGGTGATCACGCCCGCGTTCTTGCCCTGCACGTACGCCGTGCCCTTGCTGCCGACGAAGAGCGCTCCCACCTCGCCGGGCGTCCCCTTCCATTGGCGGCACATGCTCATCACGTGCACCCCGTTGGGGTACTCGTAGTCCACCTGGAAGTGGTCGTAGATGTTGCCGTAGAGCTCTTCCGTCCGCATCTGGCGGCCGCCCACCGCCGTCGCGCGCACCGGATGGGCCTTCATGACCCAGTCGGTCACGTCGTGCTGGTGGACGTGCTGCTCGACGATGTGGTCGCCGGAGAGCCAGTCGAAGTAGTACCAGTTTCGGATCTGCCACTCCATGTCGCTCATGCCGTCCTTGCGCGGGTATTCCCAGAGGTAGCCGGTATTGAAGTAGATGCGGCCGGAGATGACCTGGCCGATCGCGCCGTCGTGGATCCGCTTTATGGTCTCGATGATCCGCGGCGTGTGCCGGCTCTGCGTCCCCGGCACGATGCCCAGCTTCTTCTCTTTCGCCTTCTCGCCGTACTCGATCACCTTCCGCACGCCCACCGGATCCACGGCCACGGGCTTCTCGAAGAAGACGTGCTTGCCGGCGTCGATCGCGGCGGCGAAATGTTGCGGACGGAACCCGGGCGGCTGGCACAGCATCACGTAGTCGATGCCGCTGTCGAGGATCTTCTTGTAGGCGTCGAAGCCGGTGAAGCAGAAATCGTCCTGGATCTTCGCCCCCGGATGGGGACGGCCCGCTTCGTCCTGTTTCCCCATGACCTGCGTCCGGCACTTCTGGAGCCGGTCGGGGAACATGTCGGCCAGAGCGGTGATCTGGACGTTTTCCGCGGCGTCAAGGACGTTGTCCGCCGCCCCGGTCCCGCGGCCTCCGCAGCCGACCAGCCCGATCTTGAGCGTGGCCTCCTGGCCCCGGACGTGGACCGCCGGGATCTCGTGGGCATTCATGGCTCGTCCTCCCTACGCCCTATCAAGGCGGAGCACGGCGATTCGTGGCCGCGTTCCTCAGGCCTTCTTTCCAGGGATCGGCACCGGCGGCTCGGGCAGCTTCGCGTCGATCGACAGGTTTTCGGGCATCAGGTTGAGGGGCGACTTCAGGAACTCGTCCCACTTGATCACCTGGCCGGTGTACGCCGCCTCGCGGCCCATGATGGCCGTGAGCGTGCTCTCGGCGATCTGCTGCGCCTCGTTGAGCGGCTTTCCCTCGCGGATGGACGCGATCAGGTCCTTGTGCTCCTGCACGTACGGGTTGATGCCCCCGCCGCCGAACTTCCAGATCTCCTTGCCGTCGTGGCCGACGATCCTGTTGTTGCCGTCACTCCTCCCCTTCGTGCCGACGATCGCCTCGCTCACGTTGCCGGGGCAGTTCGCCCAGTGGCGGCACATGCTCAGCACGTGGACGTCGTTCGCGTAGGTGTAGTCCACGCCGAAGTGGTCGTAGGCGTGGCCGAACTCGGGACCCGTCCGGACCTGCCGGCCGCCCACCGCCACCGCCGAGACCGGATGTCCCTTGAGCGCCCAGTTCATGACGTCCAGGTTGTGGACGTGCTGCTCGACGATGTGGTCTCCGCAGAGCCAGGCGTAGTAGTACCAGTTGCGCAGCTGGTACTCCATGTCGGTCTGCCCGGGCTTCCGGGGATTCACCCAGGGGCTGCCGCCATTCCAGTACGCGCGACCCGCCACGACCTCGCCCATCGCGCCGTCGTGGATCTGCTGGATGCACTCCATGTAGCTCTTCTGGTGGCGCCGCTGCGTCCCCGTGACGACCGCGAGCTTCTTCTCCTTCGCGATCTTCCCGTACTCCATCACGATCCGGATGCCGGTCGGGTCGACCCCGACGGGCTTCTCGAAGAAGACGTGCTTGCCCGCCTCGATCGCCGCCTTGAAGTGATAGGGACGGAACCCCGGAGGGGTCGCCAGGATCACCATGTTGACGCCCGACTCCAGCACCTTCTTGTGGGCGTCGAATCCGACGAACGCGTGGTCGTCGGTGACCTTGAATCCTTCGCGCTTGCTGAGCGACTTGCGGCTTCCGTCCAGACGGTCCTTGAACATGTCGCCCATCGCGACGAGCTGGACGTTGGGCGACGATTCCAGGCAGTTCTCCGCCGCCCCCGTGCCGCGACCGCCGCAGCCGATCAGGCCGACCGTGATGGTCGGGTCCTGCCCGCCCGCGTAGGCGAGAGGGACGCTCGAGAGGAACGCGGCCGCGGTGCCGCCCTTGACGAAGTCCCGACGGGTGACTTTCTCGCTCATGGTCGTGCTCTCCTCATTCCGGTCTGATCCGGATGTTTCGCCAATGGATCTCCGACTCCTCCGACATGAACCCGATCGACCCGGGTTCCGAGTATTCGTGGTCCGTCACGGTGCTGATCTTTTCACCGTTGATCCGGATCTCCACCGTGCCCTTCCCGGCGATGATCTCGTAGCTGTTCCATTCGCCCACGGGCTTCACCGCCCGCGCGCGCGCCTGGTCGTCGTAGACGAACTTGTTCCTGTCCTTCTGCCGCTCGTCCACGAAGTACACGTAGCCCGCCTGGCGGTTCATCCCCTGGCACTCGAGGGCGTAGGGCCAGATCTTGTGCCGGTCGCCCACCCAGAGGAGATAGCCCGAGTTGCCGCGGAAGGCGCTGTCGTCCTTCAACTCCGCGGGCCGAACGAATTTCCAGTCGAAGCGGAGGATGAAGTCCTTGTACTTCTTCTCCGTGTAGCAGTACCCCGCCGGAGTGCCGCGGCACTGGAGGAGGCCCCCTTGCGCGCGCCAGACGACGGCCGGATCCCCTTTCTCGACGAAGAATTTGAGTCCCTGCAGGTTCTCGCCGTTGAAGACCTTCTCGAAGCCCTTCTCGTCGTCTCGGGCCGCGCCCGCCACGAGCATCAGGGCCACCACTGCCCGGACCATCGAATCTCTCCTGAAGTTCGGCCTACTATATAACGACGGTCCCGGGGAGGCGAGATATTTGGGTGGAGATAAAGTGATCGACGAGACAGGGCGATGAAGCGGAATCAACAGCACGTGCGGCAGGGGCGGAGGCCAGCGTCGCGCGCCTGCTTCCGGGAGACGTACGTGACGACGCTGCGGATCCTCTTCACGGCCGGGCAGCCCGAGGCGTGGAAGACCGTCCCGCCCTCGGAGCCCACGAAGGTCTCCAGCCCGCCGTCCTTCAGGAACTCGCCGATCGGCACGGCGAACGCGGCGGCTGCCTCGCCGGCCGTGGCGAACCGCTGCAGGAGCTTGGAGACCCCGAGGCGGTCGAGCACGAGCCCCGCCTGAGGCGAGACGCCGGCCAGCTTGAGGTCGCCCCCCTGCGCGCGGAGGTCGTCGATCACGGCGATGAAGGCGGAGACCCCCCGGCTTCCGAGATACTCGAGGCTGCCGCAGTCGAGGACGATGCTCCGCTCGCCCGCCTCCATCAGGGACTCGATGGCCTGGAGCAGGTGCCGGTCGAGGGAGGCGTCCAGCCGGCCGCTGAGTTCGAGGACCGCAACCTCCCCCTGCTTCCGCCGGGTGATGCGGAGACCGACGGCCAGGGACCTGGAGCGGCCCGTCACTTCACGCGCTTGATGACGTGATATCCGAAAGGGCTCGTCACAGGATCGTAATCCGTGATCCCGACCTGGCCCAGCTCCAGACGGAAGCTGACGTCCCCGAAGGCCTTCGCCATCCCGTCGCGCGCGTACTCGCTCCGGCCGGCCGGATCGACCCCGTTGTTGGTCATCGTGTACGGGCCCTTCCCCGGGTCCTCGGTGTACTCGTCCCGGAGCTTCACGAAATCCTCGTCGCCCCGCGCCCGTCCCAGAAGATCGAAGGCCACGCGCTGCGCCTCTCCCTGCTCGCGCTTCGCGCTGGACGCGCGGCCCCCCTTCACGCCGATCAGGATGTGCTCCACCGTGACGACGGCCGCCTCTCCATTGGCCACCGTCGCCGGCCGGGGGGCCTTCGAGGAGCCGATGGGACCGGCCGGCGGCGGACCCGTTTTCGGGTCATCCTTCCCGCAGGCCGAAACGAGGAGCACGGACATCAGGGCGAGGGTGCCGGCGAAGTGTTTCATGCGGTCGTCTTGGTATGGGGATATTCGGGAACGATCACGTGGACCTTGCGCTTCATGCTGAACTTGAGCACCAGGTAGAGGTTGGCCTTGCAACCGCTGCATACGGTCGTGCCGCCGTACATCCAGGAGTGAGCGGTCAGGCGTTTTCCGCAGCGGCAGGCGAACTCGATGGCCGGGGGCGGCATCGGGTTCTTCGCTACTTCGCCGGCGGCGCCCCCCGCCGAGCCGGTTTCACGCAGGTCGACCGCCCGAACGGCCGAATCCAGGTAGACCGGGGTCCAGAAGTCCGGCGGGACGTGGGTCAGCACGAATCGGCGACGGCAGTCCGTACACCTCCAGTGGGCGACGCCGAGGCCGTCCTTCGCCCGCGCGAGGGGGACGGAGTGGACGCTGCCGCACATGCACCGGAATCGGGCGACACTCATAAGGCAGTCGATTCTATCACACCGATTCCGGAAATGACAATGGACGCTCGAACGTTCGGAAGGGATCCGACCTTGCAGAGCCCCCGGCCTTTCAGTACGATGCCCGCGTTCGGAGACCTTGAAACCATGTCTTCATGCGATCTTCGCGGGTTCGCCAAGAGCGGCGGCTGAGCCGGAAAATTGAGTCCGTCGGACTTGCAGGGGCTCTTCACCCAGCTGGACTTCCGCCGCAACGAGAATCTCCTCGTGGGCGTCGAGACGAACGACGACGCCGCCGTCTACAGGATCAACGAGCAGACCGCGCTCGTCGTGACGGCCGATTTCATCACCCCGTTCATCGACGACCCCTTTCTCTACGGTCAGGTGGCGGCCGCCAACTCGATCAGCGACGTGTACGCGATGGGCGGCAGGCCCATCACCGCGCTCAACCTCTGCATGTTCCCCGTCGCGGCGGGCACCGACACGCTGACCAAGGTCCTGCAGGGCGGGCTGGACAAGATCCACGAGGCCGGCGCACTCCTGGTGGGCGGCCACACCGTGAAGGACGAGGAGCTCAAGTACGGGCTCTCCGTCAACGGGCTCGTCAGCCCGAAGCATTTCACGCCGAATTCGGGCGCGCGCCTGGGAGACCGGTTCATCCTCACGAAGCCCGTCGGCAGCGGCGTCTACATCACCGGCGGCCGAAAGGACTTGGTGACCCACGAGGAGCTGACCCCGGTCGCCCGGAAGATGGCCGAGCTCAACAGGGTCGCCTGCGAAACCATGATGGAATTCGATGCGCGCGGCGCGACCGACATCACCGGCTTCGGGC
>CAZSCC010000570.1:0-9625 GCA_964604905.1 uncultured Planctomycetales bacterium | reverse complement strand
GCTGCGCCACCTGCCACGCCAGCGACTCCTGCAGCCGCTGCCACGCGTCGACGGCACCCTCCTCCCACACGGCGGGCTGGAACGCCCCGCGGAATGGCCACTGCGTGAGCTGCCACGTCCCGGTCGCCTCGAACCCGGGGTGCGCGGTCTGCCACCGCTCGACGCCGGGCCACGACCTGGCCCCCGTGAAACCCGCCTGGCACAGCCCGGCGATGAACTGCCGCTCCTGCCACGCCGCGACGCTCAAGCACTTCGACAACGGCGACAGCTGCAACGCCTGCCACCGGTAGCCGCCCGCACCCTACCTCAGGAACTCCTCCGAAGTCACGGCCGGCACGTGACACTGGGCGCAGCGGAGCCGCTCCGGATGGGTGCAGCGGACCTCCTCCCGGGCCCCCCGCCCCGCATGACACGCCGCGCAGTCCTCCCTCATGAACGCGCGGTGAGGGATCACCGGCGGCGCATGAGGGTACATGCGATCGCCGCGACGGAGATCCTGGGGAGTCCCGACAAACCCGCTGGCCACGAAGACCGCCTCCGTCTCCCGGAAGACATGGCATTGCCGGCAATTCGAGGCCCGGCTCATCCCTGGCGTCTGCTCGTGCGGCATCGCCGGAGAAAATCCGACGTCGGGCACGTGCACGCCCTGATCGGTGTGGCAGGCGATGCACACCATGTTGAACGGTGCGTGCGGGATCACCGGCGGGGCTCCGTCGTAGGCCCGGCGGGCGGCGCGGACGGAGGCCGCACTCTTCCAGGGAGCGTCGCCGGCCTTCCGAAGCCAGGCGAAGAGGATCATCGCCGCGACGAGCGCGAGGAACCCGAGCACGATCCCGGCCAGGCCCTTCACGTCAGGCCTTCTCGAGCCGCACGGCGCACTTCTTGAAGTCGGGCTGCTTGCTCAGGTTGTCCATCGCGTCGAGCGTCAGGAGGTTCACGAGCTTGTGCTGGTCGAAGAAGGGGATGAAGACCGTCCCGCGCGGCGGCTTCCCGCGGCCGTCGACCCGAGCCTCGAGTTCCAGGACTCCACGGCGGCTCATGACCCGCACGCGGTCTCCGCTCTTGATCCCTTTCTCCGACGCGTCGGCGCGGTTGACCTCGACGTAGGCCGCCGGCACCGCCTGGTGAAGTTGCTTGATACGCCGGGTCATCGACCCGGTGTGCCAGTGCTCGAGGACGCGCCCCGTGCAGAGCCAGAACGGGTACTCGGCGTCGGGGGCCTCGGGAGGAGGCTGGTACGGCCGCAGCCAGAACGCGGCCTTCTCGCCGTAGCCTTTCGCCTTGTAGAAGTGGACCCCCTTCGGCTTCCTGACGTACGGATCATGACCGGCCGCGTAACGGTACCGCGTCTCCTTCCCGTTCACCACGGGCCAGATCATGCCGCGCGTCTTCCGAAGTTCCCCGTAACTCGCCAGGTCCTTGCCCTGCCCGAGCCCGAACCTCCGGTACTCCTCGTACATCGGCTCGTGCCAGCCGTCGTCGGGCCACGGAAACAGCGACCCCATCCCCATCCGCTTCGCGACCTGCATGATCTGCCAGGCATCCTCGCGCGCCTCGCCGGGCGGGTCGACCATCCTCTCCCACTGCTGGGTCCGACGCTCCGAATTCCCGAAGACCCCCTCCCGCTCCACCCACGCCGCCGACGGAAGCACGAGGTCCGCCGCCTCGGTCGTCGGAGTCGGATAGATGTCGCTCACCACCACGAACCGGCCGTCCCCCGGCGTCCGCTTGAACCGGTTGAGGTTGGGCATCGTCACCCAGGGGTTGGTCGCCTGGATCCAGAGGGTCTTCACGTCCCCGCGCTGGAGGGCGCGGAAGAGGTCGACGGCGTGATACCCGGGCTTCGGGTTGATCGTCCCCTCCGGCAGACCCCAGATCCTCTCGGTTTCTCTCCGGTGCTCTGGATTCGTCACCACCCGGTCCGCCGGAAGGCGGTTGTTCGCGATCCCGACCTCGCGCGCCGTGCCGCACGCGCTGGGCTGCCCCGTCAGGCTGAACGGGTTGTTCCCGGGCCGCGAGATCTTGCCCGTCAGGAGATGGAGATCGGTGATCAGGTTGTTCATCCACGTCCCGCGGGTGTGCTGGTTCACGCCCATGCACCAGAAGCTCACGGTGCCGCGCGTCGCGTCGCCGTAGAGGGTGGCCAAGGCGCGGATCTGCGCCTCGGGGACGCCCGTGATGCGGCCGACCTTCTCCGGCGTGTACTCCTCGAGAAAGGTCCGGAGCTCGCCCGGCGAGGAGTCGCGCGGCGTGTCCTCGAAGGCGTACCGTTCGGCCTGGGCGCCGGAGCAGCCATAGCCGATCTCCTTCAGGTCCTCCACACCCCGCTTGAAGACCACGTTCTCCTGCACGAACGCCTCGTTCACCCGCCCCTCCTTCACGAGGAGATGGAGGATGCCGTTGGCAAGCGCCAGGTCGCTGTTGGGGACGATCTCGACGTACAGGTCCGCGAAATCGGAAGTCGGCGTGCGGCGCGTCGCGATGTCGACGATCCGCGTCCCGGGCCGCAGCCGGCGGTTCTCCAGGATCCGGCTGAAGAGCACCGGGTGCATCTCCGCCATGTTGTTGCCCCAGAGGACGAAATCGTCGCCGACGTCCAGGTCCTCGTAGCACCCCATGGGCTCGTCGCTCTGGAACTGCGTCATGAAGCCGCTGACCGCGCTGGCCATGCAGAGCCGGGCGTTGGGCTCGAGGTTGTTCGACCGCATCCCGCCCTTCACCCACTTGAGCGCCGCGTAGCCGTCGAAGACGGTCCACTGTCCCGAACCGTAGACACCGACCGCTTCGGGGCCGGACTTCTCGAGCGTCTCCTTGAACTTCGCCGCCACCAGGTCGAGCGCCGCGTCCCACGAGAGCCGCTCCCACCCCTTCCCGTCGACGGTCCGCTTCATGGGGTACATCAGGCGATCGGCCCCGTACAGGAGCCCCGGCAGGTGATATCCCTTCACGCAAAGGAGCCCCTTGTTGACCGGGCTCGCCGTGTCCCCCCGGACGGCCATGACCCGGTTGCCCTTGACCCCCACCTCGACGCCGCACCCGGTCCCGCAGAAGCGGCAGGGCGCCTTCTTCCAGGAGAGGTCGGCCTCCTGCGCCGGCCCGCCCAGGAGGCGCGCCGCCTCCGCGCGATCCTCCGCGGAGAAAGCAGCCACCGCCCCGCCGGCCAGCTTGATGAAACTCCGCCGATCCATGGCTACTTCTTCCCCTCGAACCACTGGTGCTCCGGCCGCGAGAGGATCGCGTCGATCGCCGCCTTCACGGCCTTCTCCTTCTCCCCCCCGGCGTGTTTCGCCAGCTCGCGGGCCTGCGGGATCAGCTTCTGGTAGAAGCGCTCGGCCACCTCGAACATCCCGTGCCAGTGGGTGTAGTCGGGCGCCATCATCGAGGCCCCGTGGCGGGCGCGCCGGCCTTCGTGGTGCCAGAGGAGATACCAGGTCCACTCGATCTCCTCGTCGAACTCCTTCGGCGTCAGGAGCCCCTGTGCGCGGAGCGCCGCCATGATCTTCTGGCCGGGCTTCGCGAACTTCTCGTTGAAGAGGACGACCAGGTCGTCGTACTGCTTGTAGAAGGCGTTCACGTAGTCCGGCGTGTGGCAGTGGCTGCACACCTTCTTCATCTCGTTGCGCTTGTCCTCGGCCGGCCGCGCGACGAGCTCTCGGCGCTTCGCGGGATCGGTCTCCGTGACGACTTTTCCGTTCACGTCGGTGTCGAGCACCAGGCTCACGGGAGGACGGTTCGTCCACGAGATCCGGTCGCCGGCGTCGTGGGTGACCTTCCCCCCGTTCCTCGTGTTCGCGGACATGTGGCAGGTCGCGCAGGTGGGGGCCTGCGAGTAGTCCTTCCCGAGCACCCACTTCGAGGCGTCCAGGTTCATGTGGTCCTTCAGGTCGCGGTAGGCCACGCCGTGCTTGGACTCCTCGTAGATCTCCTTCTGGGGATGGTCGGGCCCGAGATGGCACTTGCCGCAGTTCTCGGGCTGCCGCGCGCGGCGGGGCGAGAAATCGTGGCGGCTGTGGCAGGCCGAGCAGGAACCGCGCGAGCCGTCCAGGTTGATCCTCCCGATTCCCGTGTTGGGCCAGGTCCCCTCGTGGTACTTCGGCCGCCCGTTCGCGTCCTTCACGATCATCGCGACCGCATCGAGGTTGGTCGGCCGGCCGTTCTCGTCCGGCTTGAGCTCGTCCAGCGTGATCATCCCCCCCTTCGTGGACTGCAGCCCCAGCTTGCTGCCGTGGCACTGCTGGCAGCCCGACTGCACGCTCGCCATCCCGTTCACGAGGTCCACGCCCTTTCCCGGGGTGGGGGAATGCGGGTTGAACGCTTCCCGCGAGCCCTCGACGGTCTCGGCCAGGAGGTTGTCGAGCGAGGCGAGGATCTCGCCCCCCTTCGCGTGATGGCTCCTCTGGAACTCCGCCGCCTCGGGCGTGTGGCACCGCGAGCAGTCGCGCGGCGTGATCACCGTCGCGATCACCGCCCCGTAGTGGTCGAACGCGTCGGCGTCCTTCTTGTCGGCATAATGACACTCGACGCAGCCCACCCCTTTCCGCGCGTGGGTCGAGCCCATCCACTGGTCGACGATCCCCTTCGTGATCTGCGTGTGGCAGTCGACGCACTGCTTCGAACTCGCCGGCACGCTGATATGCGGGGATGCCTTCCCCTCCTCCTCGCGCCGCCGCGTCACCTCCATGAACTGCACGAGGACGAGCGAGACGAGGAAGAGCGCCGCCACTCCGGCTATCACCATCTGCTTGGTCTTGAGCGTCATTATTCCCCTCGATCAGTGTTTGACGACGGCTTCCCACACGGTCAGCGCCACGATCACGAACACCCCCGCCAGCCCGATCCAGACGCTCGCCTCGCTCTCCGGACGGCGGCGGCGGATCCACCCGTCGATGAACGGCCAGGCGAAAAAGACGAAGACGATGAACCCGGTGGACAGGACCGCGATCCCGAGCGGCCAGAGCTTGAGCCAGCGGAAGGCCACGTAGAAGTACCACTCCGGCTTGATCACGTCGGGCGTCGAGAGCGGGTCGGCCTTGGGCCCCATCGTGGCCGGGAAGATCGTCGCCAGTGTCGACAGCAGCACCATCAGGCACAGCCCGATCAGGAGCTCGGTCAGCAGGTGGTCGGGGAAAAAATTGAAGTGCTTCTTCGTGACCTGCGTCTCCCCGGGCACCTTGAACTCGGTCACCCCCTGGAGCCGGATGATCGCGATGTGGACGACCAGGACCAGGATCATGGTCACCGGGAGCACCGCCGCGTGGAGGATGAAGAACCGCGGCGGGGTCCGAGGGTTGTAGCTGTCCCCCCCCAGCAGCATCCGCTTCATGAGCCCGCCGACGAACGGCACCGCGTCCATGAGGTTCGACCCGACCGTCGCGCCCCAGTAGCTGAGCTGCTCGTAGACCAGGCTGTACCCCGTGAACCCCGTGATCAGCGTGCAGAGGAGGAGGAACATCCCGACCATCCAGTTGATCTCCCGCGGCTTCCGGTAGGCCCCCGTGAAGTAGACCCGCATCTGGTGTAGGACGACCGCCGCGACCATGAGCGTCGAGCCCCACTTGTGGACCCCCCGGAGGAACCAGCCGAACGCCGCCTCCTCCGTGATGTAGCGGACCGACTCGTACGCCGTCCCGGCCGACGGCTGGTAGTAGAACGCGAGCAGGATCCCCGTGACGATCTGGACGACGAAGAGATACGCCGGCGTCCCGCCCAGGCAGAACCACCAAAGCTTCAGGTGGTTCGGCACCGGCTCGTTGGTGAGTTCGCGCAGCTGCTCGCCCGAGACCGGGAGGCGCTCCTTGAACCAGGCGGCCATTCGGTTCATGAAAGCTTCTCGACCGGGACTTGGATGTAGAGCAGCCCCTTCTCGACCTTGAGGGGATAGCGGAGCAGCGACTGCCCCGCCTCGGCCGGCGGGCCGCCCGTCGCCTTCCCCGTCGGGTCGAAGGTCCCGTTGTGGCAGGGGCAGAAGAAGCGCTCCTTCGCCCCCTCCCAGTGGACTTGGCACCCCAGGTGGGGACAGGTGCTCGAGAGCGCGAGGAAGTCCTGGTCCGTGCCGGTCGCCGCCGTCCGCGCCACGGCCACCGTCGCCCCCGCGGGAGTCTTGTACACGATCGACTCACCCTGCTTCATGCTGCCCAGGTCGAGGACGAAGAGCCACTCGGTCGCCGCAGGACGCGCGGGATAGAGAAAGCGCCCCGCGATCGCGGCGAACGCGCCGTAGCCCGCAACGAGCCCCCCGGCCATCGCGCCCGTCGCGAGAAAGCCGCGACGATCGGGCTCTGACGGCATCGCTTTTTGATCGGACATGAGGCCTCCCCTCGCACAGAATCACTCAACCGGACTTCGGGAAGCCAGATCCGGAATCCAGTGCAGTGATTCCGGATTGGGAGGCGCCCTACTTGCTTTCTTCCGCCACCTTCAGCAGCCCGTACTTCTCCATCCGGTAGTGGATCTGGTCGCGCGTCATCCCGAGAAGCTCGCCCGCCTTCGTCTGGTTCCGGCCGGTCCGCTCGAGGGCCTGGATCACCAGGTCCTTCTCGAGTTCGTCCAGGTTGAGCCCCTTCTGCGGCAGCGAGAGCAGCTGCTTCCCCTTCTCCGCGGGAGGCGCGGCGGTACGGCCCGGGGAGATGTCTTCCGCGGCGATCACCGCGCCGGACCCGAGCAGCACCGCCCGCTCGATCACGTTCTTGAGCTCGCGGACGTTCCCCGGCCAGTCGTGGGCCACCAGCTTCTGCATCGCCTCGCCTGAGATGTCGCGCGTTTCCTTGCGGAACTCCTTGGCGAAATGCTTGAGGAAGTGGTCGACGATCGCCGGGATGTCCTCCCGCCGGTCCCGCAGCGGCGGGACGTCGATCGTGATGATGTTCAGCCGGTAGTAGAGGTCCTCGCGGAACCGCTTCTCCTCGATCGCCTTCTCGAGATTCCGGTTGGTCGCCGCGATCACGCGGACGTCGATCTTGATTTCCTGGACGCCGCCGATCCGCCGGAAGGCGCGTTCCTCGAGCGCGCGGAGCAGCTTCGACTGGAGCGTGGGGGACATGTCCCCGATCTCGTCCAGGAAGACCGTCCCGCCGTTGGCCAGCTCGAAGAGGCCCTTCTTCATGGCCTTCGCGTCGGTGAAGGAGCCCTTCTCGTGGCCGAAGAGCTCGCTCTCGAGGAGCGTGTCCTGGAGCGCGGTGCACGTGATGTTCATGAACGGCTTGTCGGCGCGCGAGGACTCGTAGTGGAGGGCTTTGGCGATCACGTCCTTCCCGGTGCCGCTCTCGCCGCGGATCAGGATCGTGCTCGCCTCGCTCCGGCAGACCTTCCGGACGAGGCCGATGATCTCCTGCATGGACTTCGCGCGCCCCACCAGGTTGTGGAGGCCGAACCGCGCCTTCTGCTCCCGGACGTGCTCCTGCACCTCGCGGCGCAGGCCCGACGCCTCGAGCGCCCGCTTCACCGTGATCGCCAGCTCGTCCATGTTGAACGGCTTGGCCACGTAGTCGTACGCCCCCAGCTTCATCGCCTCGACCGCGGTGTCGACCGTCGAATAGGCCGTGATCACGATCACCGGAAGCTCGGGGTAGCGCTCCTGGACGCCCCGCAGGATCGTGAGGCCGTCCGTGTCGGGCAGCCGCATGTCCAGCAGGACGAGGTCCGGCGCCTCGCGGTCCAGGGCCGCCGCCGTCGACCGGCCGTCCTCGGCCTCGGTCACGGAATAGCCCTCCCTCGTGAGCCGCTCCTTGAGCGACCAGCGGATCAGCTTCTCGTCGTCCACCACCAGGATGTTCATCTCGGGATCTCCACAAATACGGACGTGCCTTGCCGGGGCCGGCTTTCGGCGCGGATCGAGCCGCCGTGCGCCTCGACGATCTTCTTCGTGATCGCCAGACCGAGTCCCGTGCCCCGCGTCTTGGTCGAGAAAAACGGCTTGAAGATCCGGGCGGCGTGGGCCGGGTCGATGCCCGCGCCGGAGTCGCGGACCTCGATCCGCACCGGATTGCCGTCGGTCACCCGCACGGCCAGGTCGCCGCCCTTGGGCATCGCCTCGATGGCGTTCTGGAGGAGGTTGAGCCAGACCTGCTGGAGGAGCTGGGCGTCGGCCGGCGCCCGGACGCCCCCCGCGTCGAGGGAGAAGCGCACGCCCGCCGCGGCGGGCTGTGCGCTCAGGAGCGACCAGGCCCTGGCCATCGACTCCCCCAGGTCCAGGTCCTGGCGGGAGGGGGTCGCGGGCCTCGAGAAGCTCAGAAGGTCGCGGACCGTGGAGTCGAGGCGATGGATTTGCTCGAGGATCTCGCCCACGATTTCGCGTCGGCCGCTCTCCTCGGGGATCGCGTCCCGGAGGACCTGGATGGCGCCGCTGATGCCGGCGAGCGGGTTCTTGATCTCGTGGGCGACCGTCGCCGCCAGCTCGCCCACCGCGGCCAGGCTCTGGGTGTTCAGGAGGTCCTGCTGGAGCTTCTTGAGGTGGGTGACGTCCCGGACGATGGAGGAGCGGCCGATCGCGCGTCCCTGCTTGTCGCGCAGCAGGGTCGAGGTCACGTTGACCGTGATCCGCCGCCCGTCCTTGGTCACTCGGACACACTCGTAGTCCTTGACGAAGCCGTCCCTCTCGACGCGCTCCTTGACGCGCGTCGCTTCGCCGCCGGCGACCTCCTCGGCCGGGACGAACAGGGAATAGTCGCGTCCCACCACTTCGCCCGCGTCGTACCCGAACATCCGCTTCGCCCCCTCGTTCCAGGTGCGGATGCAGTTGTGGACGTCGACGGAGACGATCGCGTCCGCGGAGTTCTGGAGCACGTTCTCCAGGTATTCGGTCTTCTCCCGGAGCGCGTCGGCGAGACGCGAGCGCTCGACCGCGATCGCCACGTGGCCGACGATCCCGCGGAGGAAGTCGGCGTGCTCGGGCCGGTACGCGCCGGCCTCCCGGCTGGAGAAGAACATGACGCCGATCGGCTGGCCGCGGACGACCAGGGGAAGCGTGAGGCTGGACCGCATGCCTTCCCGGACGATGAGGCGGGTCGATTCGCTCGAGGGCTTGTGCTCCAGGTAGTCCTGCAGGTCGTTGAGGATCCGGATGCTGCCGTCCCGCAGGAGCGGCTCGAGACTGGACCCCGCGATCACCCCGGCGTACCCCGTGCCGAGGATCACCTTGCCGTCGGAGCGGGCGGCGACGATCGAGAGGCGCTCCCGCCGCTCATCCGCCACGGCGATCGCGATCCGGCTGTAGGGGATGAAATCCCGGAGACGGTCGTAGACGAGGTTGAAGACCTTTTCCACGGAGTCGCCGAGGTTGAGGCTCTCGGTGATCTCGTTGAGGAATCGGACCTGGCTTTGGCCATCGATGGAGGGGGCGGAAGGTCCCGCACCCACTCGGGGAGAATCCACGACCCCCATGTCGCAAGCTTTGGACCACCCCGAAATTCCCTCAAAACTGCAGGAATCCCCCCTAAATGTGCGGAATATTCCTCGTGGATGCGTAAAAATACGCAGCTCTTGGAGGGAACCTGGGCATCGCCTCTTGGCAGCCGGTTTGCACTCCTTGACCATTGGATGATCGTAACCTGCGCCCGAGACCGACTGCAATCCCTGGGATTGCGCGACTTGTCGGACCCCCTGGAGCGTGGCAACATCATTTTCTTTC
>CAZSCC010000569.1:0-3473 GCA_964604905.1 uncultured Planctomycetales bacterium | reverse complement strand
CGCCCACGACACGGCGCTCGAGATCGGGCGGCATCCGCACCGGCTCATCGACCCGGACCCGGGGCGAGCGCCCCTTCGCCTCGACCGTCACCCTCTCGTCCTTCACCGTCTCGGTCGACGCCAGCTTGACCGCCTCCTCCGCGATCTTACGGTCGAGCGTCCCGCGAAGTTCGGGATTCATCACCTGGTTGGCGAGGTCGAGGCCCTGCATCGCGTCGCGCGCGTAGCCGACGAACGACCCGTACGTCGGCCGGATCCGCGTGTAGGCGAACTTCTTGGTCAGCGCCGCCCCGCCCACCAGGATCGGCAGCTTGATCCCGGCCGTCTTCAGGTCCTGCGCCGTGATCACCATCTGCTGCGCCGACTTCACGAGCAGCCCGGAGAGCCCGATCAGGTCGGGCTTGTGCTTGTGCGCCGCCTCGATCAGCACTTCCGGCGGGCACTTGATCCCGAGGTTGACGATCGAGTACCCGTTGTTCGAGAGGATGATCTCCACCAGGTTCTTCCCGATGTCGTGGACGTCCCCCTTCACGGTGGCGAGGATCATCTTCCCGCGGTTCTGGGCGTCCGCCTTCTCCATGAACTGCTCGAGATGGCTCACCGCGGCCTTCATCGCCTCGGCCGACTGGAGCACTTCGGCGACGATCAGCTCGTTGGCGTTGAAGAGGCGGCCGACCTCGTCCATCCCCTTCATGAGCGGGCCGTTGATGATGTCGAGCGGCTTGGCGCCCTTCCGCTTCTCTTCCAGGTCCTCGATCAGCCCCTCTTTCGTCCCCTCAATGATGTAGTTCGCGAGGCGCTCGTCGAGCGAGAGCTTCTTCCTGTCGACCGCGACCGTCTTCTTTCCGCGAAAGTGGGCGACGAAGGCGGCGATCGGGTCGGCCCCTCGGTTGAAGAGCAGGTCGTCGCAGAGCCGCTTCTCCTCCTCGGAGATCGAGGCGTAGCGCACCAGCTTCTCGGAGGAGACGATCGCGAAGTCGAGTCCGGCCTTGGTGTTCAGGTAGAGATAGACGGCGTTCAGCACTTCGCGGCCCGCCGGCGGGACGCCGAAGGAGACGTTCGAGATCCCCAGCACCGTCTTCGTCCGCGGGTGGCGCGCCTTGAGCTCGCGGATGGCGTCGATCGTGTGCTTGGCCGAGCCGAGATAGTTCTTGTCACCGGACGCGCAGGGGAAGACGAGGGGGTCCCAGAGGATGTCCTCCGCGGGGATCCCGTACTTCTCCGTCAGGAGCTTGAAGCTCCGGTCGGCGACCTTGAGCTTGGCCTCGGTGGTGATCGCCTGCCCCTGCTCGTCGATGCAGCCGACGATCAACGCCGCCCCATAGCGCCGCGCAACCGGGCAGACCTTCTCGAACTTCTCCTCGCCGTCCTCGAGGTTGATCGAGTTGATGATCGACTTCCCCTGGCAGTAGGTGAGCGCGAGCTCGATCCCCAGGGGGTTCGTGGTGTCGATCATGAGGGGGACCTTCACCATCCGGATCAGCTTCTCGAGGAACGCGGCCGTGGCCGGGAGCTCCTCGATCTCGGTGTGCTGGATGTTGACGTCCAGGATGTGGGCGCCCGCCTTGACCTGCTTGCGCCCGATCTCGGCCGCCTCCTCGAACTTCCCGGCCATGATGAGCTCGCGGAACTTCTTCGAGCCGGTGACGTTCGTCCGCTCGCCCACGATGAGGGGGCGGCTCGACTCCTCGCTGGGGACGTACTCGATGCCGCTCATGTGGGTGAGGCGCGTCCGCGGGGGGACGCGCGGCTTCCCCGCCCTGGCGACCTTTACGATCTCCCGGATGTACTCCGGCGTCGTCCCGCAGCAGCCGCCGATCAGGTTGACCCAGCCCTGCTCGACGAAACGCCCGAGCGTGCCGGCGACCATGGCGGGAGTCTCGTTGTACCTCCCGTCGGCGTCGGGAAGCCCCGCGTTCGGGTAGCACGTCACGAAGCAGTTCGCCAGGCCCGCGAGCGTACGGATGTGGTCGGTCATGAACTCGGGGCCGGTGCCGCAGTTGAGGCCCACCGAGAGCGGCGCCGCGTGCTCGATCGAGGCGTAGAACGCGTCCACCCCCTGCCCCGCCAGCATCGTGCCCATGGGCTCGATCGTCGCCGAGAGCTGGATCGGGACGCGCCAGCCGACCTCGGCAAACGCCTGCCCGATCCCGAGGAGCCCGGCCTTCACGTTCCGGGTGTCCTGGGCGGTCTCGAGGAGGAGCGTGTCGACCCCGCCCCGGAGGAGGCCCAGCGCCTGGACGCGGTAGTTTTCGACCAGCTCGGCGAACGTGACGCCGCCCGTCACGGTGATGGTCTTCGTGGTGGGCCCCATCGAGCCGGCGACGAAGCGCGGGCCAGGGAACTGCTTCGCCGCCTCGAGCGCCACGCGGGCGGCCGCCTCGTTGATCTCGAGGGCACGGCCGGCGAGGCCGTATTCGGCCAGGACCAGCGGCATCGCGCCGAACGTGTCGGTCTCGACCATGTCCGCGCCGGCGCGGTAGTACTCGGCGTGGATGTCGCGGATGACGTCGGGCCGCGTGATCACGAGGTTCTCGTTGCAGCCCTCGAGGTCGGGCCCGCCGAAGTCCTGGGCGGTGAGGTTGCGCTGCTGGATCATCGTCCCCATGGCGCCGTCGAGGACGAGGATCCTCTGTCTCAGGAGCTCGTCCAGCTCCTTCGCCGATTCCTTCAACGAAGGTAGAGAATTCACCACAGAGACACAGAGATCACGGAGAGGGACCAGGAATAAGCCGTCCCCTCTCGGGGGGGAACCTCACAAAGACTTTCTTCTCTGTGCTCTCTGTGTCTCTGTGGTGAATTCATCGGGCCTTCGTCCCGCCCGCCACGATGACCTGGAACGGGTCGCCCCTCTTCCGGGCGCCGATCTCCAGCCGGATGTCGTCGAGGCCGACGTCCCTCATCATCTTCCGGAGGGACGGCTCGTCGAAGCCGAGCCAGCGGTCGCCCAGCTTCTTCACCCACTCCTCGCGGTGGGCCTTGAGGTCGAGGAGGAGGAGCTTTCCGCCCGGCGCGAGGATCCGAACCGCCTCGCGCACGGCGCGGAGCGGCTCCTTCGCGTGGTGGAGCGCCTGGGAGAGGAGGGCCACGTCGACCGATCCCGTCTCGAGGGGAAGGTCCTCGATGTCGCCCTGCTTCCAGACGATGGAGCGGACGCCCTTCGAGCGGGCGACCTCCTTCGCGCGGGCGAGCGCGGCCTCGGAGACGTCGACCGCGATCACCTTGGCGGCCCAGCGGGAGGCCTCGATCGCGAGGAGGCCCTCCCCGCAGCCGAGGTCGGCCACGCGGAGGGACGGGATGAGGTACCCGATCGCGCGGGCCCAGGCCGCCCAGCTCTTTCCCGGGACCAGGCCACGCTCGTGGGTGAAGTCCTCCTGGCGGTGGCGAAGGATCTCCTGCAGGCGCGCGTCATCGTCCTTCCCGTCCAGGACGCGGATCTCCCGGCGCAGGATGGACCAGGTCTTGGCGAGCGC
>CAZSCC010000568.1:0-5375 GCA_964604905.1 uncultured Planctomycetales bacterium | reverse complement strand
CGGGATTCGACCTCTTCGTGCAGCCGTCGCTCTACGAGAGCCAGGGGATCGCGATCCTGGAGGCCATGGCGGCCGGCCGTCCGGTGGTGGCGACCGACGTCGGAGGGGTTCCCGACGTGGTCCGCGACGGGGAGACGGGCTTGCTCGTCCGGGCCGGGGACGCCGAGGCGCTGGCCGGGGCGATCGTCCGGCTGGCCCGGGACCGGGATCTGGCGGCCCGCCTGGCGGCGCGGGGCCGCGACTTCGTCCGGGCGGAGTTCGGGGTCGGCCGGATGGTCGCGTCCTACGCCCGCCTGTACAACCGCATGCTCGGCCGTTATAATCCGCCCGCGTGTACGAATACCTGAGCGGAAAGCTCGCGGTGCGCAAGCCCTCGTACGCGGTGGTCGACGTGGGCGGGGTGGGGTACCGCGTGGAGATCCCCCTCTCGACGTACGAAATGCTGCCGCGCGAGGGGAACGTCCGGCTCTTCACCTATTTCCGCGTCTCGGAGGACGCGCACCGGCTGTACGGCTTCGCCACGGAGCGCGAGCGCGAGATCTTCCTCAAGCTCGTGGACGGCGTCCAGCAGCTGGGTCCGGCGAAGGCGATGGCGATCCTCTCGAGCGCCGGGCCCGAGGAGCTGGTGCGCGCGATCGAGGAGGGCGACGTCGCCTTCCTGCGGAACATCAAGGGGATCGGCGAGAAGATCGCCAACCGGCTGGTGCTCGAATTGCGGGGGAAGCTGCCCGAAGGGGCAGGGAAGGGGGCCGGGGATACGTCTCTAACTAAGGATGCGTCGGGGGCGCTGGTGGCCTTGGGGTACGACCGGCGGCAGGCCGACGAAGCCGTGCGGCGGGCCCAGAAGGAGCTCGGGCCCGACGCCCCCGTGGAAGACGTCATCAAGAGGAGTCTGCAGCATGTCTAGGATCCTCGCCTCGGCGCTGGCGATCGGGGTGCTTGCCTCGTGCAGCCACGAGGACTTCTGCGAGACCCATCCCAAGGCCCAGTTGGCGCGCCACAACGCGAGGAGCGCGTACGACGGCGGCAACTACTCCCTGGCGAAGACGCTTTACATGAACGCCGTGGAGTGGTGCGAGGACAACTACGAGCCGCGCATCGGGCTGGCCCACACGTGCCGCGCCTATGGCAACGAGCTGTTCCAGGCCTCCGACCAGCTGGCACGCCAGGGGCGGCTGGACCAGGCCGGAAAGAAGTTCGCCGAGGCGAAGGAGAACCACGTCCTGGCCGACCGACTCTTCCGGACGGCGATGAGCGAGCGCGCCGAAGACCTGGATCCCCACTACGGGATCGGCCTCCTTTGGTACGAGGAATGCACGAGCCCGATCTCCGCTCCCTATCCCCCGAACGACGCCGATAACCGGCAGCGCGTGCGGGACGACGCGATCAAGGAGTTCTCGATCGTCCTGGCCAAGCAGCCCGACAGCTCCCAGGCCCGCCGGTACCGCGGGCTCACGCTGCTCGCGGCCGACCGCGTGGAGGAGGGGTCGCAGGACCTGAAGATCTACCACGACAGCCGCCAGGACCTCTACAACAAGATCGTGGCATCCTGGCCCGGCCTCACCACGGAGGAGAAGAAGCGGAAGGACATCGCCCTGCGCGCCGTTGAGAAGGAGATCGACGACGCTCGCGAAGTGGTCGTCCTCGAGCACGGCGAGATGCTGAACCGCGCGCAGGTGCTCCGGAAGAAGGAGGCGCCGTCCCAGAAGGAGGTCCAGGAAATCGCCCACCTCTCCCGCCAGCAGATCCTCCTCGAGGGGATGATCAAGTCGTGGAGCCTGACGAAGATGGGCGAGATCGAGCAGGCGGTGGTCAAGCGCTGCCGCGAGTATCTTGCGACGTTCGAACGGGGGAAGCTCAACGACGTCCTCTCCTTCCTCGCCCCCCGGAAGGGCGAGGAGGCGAAGCTTCGGCAGGCGATCACCGCCAAGGTGGAACGGGGCACGAAGTTCCGGAAGGTGAACATCCGCACCGCCACGGTCTTCAACGAGACGGCGACGGTCGGGTTCGCCTGCGAGATCGCCACCGAGAAGGGCGGCTCGACCGAGGCGGAGGTCACGCTCCGCTGGAGGCTGATGGGAGGGCAGTGGTTGGTGTCAGACCACCCGTAGCCGCCCTCATTCAGGCTCCCGCGCGGAGAACGGCCTCCGGTCTCGGTGGGGGCGGAACTCCCGAATCCCAACTCCCCATTCCGTCCTCCCAACGAAACGCAGCGTCTGTTTCGCTGCGTACGCAACGAAACAGACGCTGCGTTTCGTTGGGAGGGGGAGACGGGCCAGGCTATTCGGCGAGACGGCGCGCCAGCGTCGCGCGGAGGTCGTCCGTCGGGAGGCCCCGGCCGGGGCAGAGGGTCTCGGGATCCACTTCCTTGTGGCAGCGGATCTGGTCGGCGGGGATGCGGCACTCGCGGCAGAGCTTCTCGAGCAGGTCGAGCAGCGAGGCGATCTGCTTGCGGGTGGGAGGCGCGGCCTGGAGGTCTCCCACGATGCAGATCGCGATCGACGAGCCGTTCACTTCCGCGTTCTTCGTATGGGGCCCCGGAATCTGGTCGCGCCAGCGGTAGCCCGTCTCGACCTCTCCGTCCGCCGCCCCCGAGCCGTTGCCCAGGATGAAGTGGTAGGCCAGTCCGCCCAGGCGCGGGCGGTGGTTGCGCTCGAACGCGGCGGCGCTTCCGCCGTGGGTCGCGCTGTGGTGGAGGACGATCGATCGGAAGGCGGGGTTGCGGGGCGCCGGGGGAGGGGCCTCGGCCGGGGCGGCGATCGGCGCGCCGCCGGCGCAGAAGACGTACGTCGTGAAGCTGGTGAGCCCGATCGCGATCGAGAGGAGAAGGATGTCCAGCGGCTTCATCATTGAATGAGTCCCCGGCAGTAGAACTTATCGGCCGCCGCCGAGCCGGGCTTTAATCCAACGTCCCGCACGTTCCGCCGCGCGGACCAGCGCCGCCGGAGTGCGGTCGCCGGTCTCGAACGCCGCGCGGCGCGGGAGCTCGCAGCGGCCGCAGACGATCACGACCGGAGCCGGGGAGAGTCGGATCACGGTCCCCACCGCCTTCCCCCCGAGCGACGTCCGGTCCACGCAACCCTCGCCGGTCACGACGAAGTCGCAGGGTTGGGGAAAGCCGACGGTCTTGAGGATGAACTCCGCGCCGCGGACGAGCCGGGCCCCGTAGGCGGCGAGGCCGGCGGAGAGCCCGCCCGCCGCGCCGGCGCCGCGCATTTTCCGGACGTCCACGCCGCTGCGCCTTCGGAGTTCGACGGCCCAGTCGGCGAGGCGGCCTTCCAGGAACCGGACCTTCTCCGGCGTGGCCCCCTTTTGGGGGCCGAAGACCCGCGCGGCGCCGCGCGGTCCGAGGAGCGGGTTGTCCACGTCGCAGAGGACCGTGATGCGGCGGGCCATCTCGGGGGTGACGACCTCGAGCGCGCCCGCCCCGCCGTCCACGGTGGCGCTCCCGCCCACGCCGAGCAGGATCTTCCGGGCCCCGTGGCGGAACGCGTGGGCGATGAGCTCGCCGGTCCCCCGGGTGGTGGTGACGAGCGGGTCGCGGCGGGAGGGAGGGACGAGCTTGAGGCCGCTGGCGCGGGCCATCTCGATCACGGCGGTCCCGCCCGAGCGGAGGTAAGAGGCTCGGACCGGGGTGCCCAGCGGTCCCGTGACGGGCAGGGTGACGAGGCGACCGCCCAGGGAGGCGCGGAGGGCTTCCAGCGTGCCGTCCCCGCCGTCGGCGACGGGAATGAGGAGGAACCTGGCCTTGAGGGCACGTCGCAACCCGCGGGCGATCAGGCGGGCCGCCTCGTACGGCGAGAAGGTCTCCTTGAACGCGTTGGGCGCGACGACGACCGTGGGAAGCGGGGGCTTCCCTACTTCTCCTTGCTGTACCAAGCCTCCCACTCGCTCTTGATCTGGGCCTTGTTGGCCGCGTTCATCGCGTTGCCCGAGCGGCCGGTCAACGTCTCGAGGACCTTCAGCGCGGCGCGGGCCAGGGGGAGTTCCTCGTGGTCGAGGTACACGATCAGCTTGGGGTAGGCGCCCTTGCCCATCCCCTTCACCCGCGCGAAGGCCTGGCCTTCGGGACGGTCCATCTTGTCGAACGCCCCGCCCGCGCGAAGGTTCTTCATGAGGTCGTCCCAGTTGGCCTTGTCGGGGTTCTCGATCGCGACGCGGAAACCGTCGCCGGCGGCGACGGTCCCCTGCTCGGTGACCTTGCCCAGGTTCTTCTGCACCCAGTCCAGCCACTGCATGAACTGGCCGCCGCGCCACTGGGCGGAGTTGAAAAGCTCGATGTTGACCGGGTGGCCTCCACCCTCGGTCGAGATCTTCAGCTTGTCGCAGATGCCCCTCATGGCCTGGAAGGAGGTGCGCGCCATGGGCTCGTTCTCGCTCAGCATGCCGTGGATGACGTAGGGGGTCCACTTCTTCTCGTCATTGACGATGTCGTTGACCTTCCCGGCGGAGGCCAGCGCGTCGTAGTCCTTACCCCCGGCGGGGTTCGTTCCCGGTACCTCAAGGTCGCCGCCCTTCACCCATTTGGACGCGCCCGGCTCGAAGGTCGTGGGAGCCTCGTACTTTCCGCCCTTCTTCTGGAGCTTGAGGGGGTCCTTGCTGCTGGCCGCGGCGGCCTCGGCCGCCTCCTGGGCGTCCAGCTCCGCGTTCCTACGGGCGGTCTCTTCGCCGGTCTTCTTGTTCTGCGCCCGGATGGCGGCGTTCTTGGAGCTGCGGTCCTCGTCCGTCCGCTTCTGGTCGTTGGCCTTGGAGTTCATGGCGAGGACGAGGACCACGATCAGGAGGACCATGCCGCCGCCGGCGCCGGCCGCGATCGCGGCGGTGTTGCTCTTCCGCGGACGGAAGCCCGTGCCGCCGCCCCGCGACTCGGCTTCGACGCCCGCGCGCGAAGGGGGCCTGGAGCCGCCCGGCTGGCGCGCGCCCGACATCTTCTTGAAGAGGGTCGTCCCCCGCCCGCCGCCCGCGGGACGCGACTTGGTTTCGCGCTGGGGCGCGGCCGCCGGCTGGGGGACCTGGGCCTGGACATTCTGGTACTGGCCGGTGGTCCCGGTCGGGATGCGGACCATCGCCCCGCAGTCGGGGCAGCGGACGGTCCCGCCGCCGGCCATGTTGGTGACGTCGATCTGGGACTGGCACCGCGGACACTTGATGAGTCTTGCCATACCCCACTCCTCTGTCAGTCGGCCCGCACAAGCGCTACAAGGATGAATTATAGGGGCGCCCATTATGGGCATTCAAGAGAAACCCGGCTATACTCCCCTCCCAGTGACCCTAATCGTCAGCGATCCGCTCTGCCTCGACCACCGCGCGGCGGGACACGTCGAGTGCCCGGAGCGCGTCCTGGCGATCCTGGAGCACCTTAAGGCCCGCGGCCT
>CAZSCC010000567.1:0-10544 GCA_964604905.1 uncultured Planctomycetales bacterium | reverse complement strand
CCGAAGAGCTGCTTCTCCCCCGCCTTCACCGTGCAACGCTCCTCGGCCTTCGCCGGCCCGTGGATCGTCTCCTTGTAGGCCACCCTCGGCTCACCCACGTTCGCCGGAATGCCGAACTCGGTCCGAATCTTGTAGAGGAGGATCTCCGAATGCAGTTCCCCCATGCAGTGGACGATCGTCTGCCCGGTGTCCGCATCCTGGCCGACCTTGAAGGTCGGGTCGTCCTTCATGAGTCGCTTGAGAACCTCGTCGAGCTTGTCCTTGTCCGCGCTCGACTTGGGCTCGATGGCGACGGAGAGGACCGGCTCCGGGAAGCTCATTGACTCCAGGAGGATCGGAGCCCTCTTGTCGCAGAGCGTATCGCCCGTCAGGGCCTGCTTGAGGCCCACGAGCGTCACGATCTCGCCCGGCCCCGCCTCGGGAAGCGACTCGCTCCGCTCGTGGGAGAACATGCGGTACATTTGCTGCGTCCGCTCCATGCGGCCCAGCCTCGGGTTGTAGAACGCGTCGCCGGCCTTGAGCCTCCCGGTGTACACGCGGACGTACGTCAGCTCCCCGTGCTTGTCGGTCTCGGTCTTGAAGGCGAGCGCGCTGAGGGTCTTGTCCTTCCTCAGGTCGCGCGTCAGCGGCTCCCCGGTCTCCGGATCACGGCCCGTGACGGCGGGCACGTCCGAGGGCGCGGGGAGGAAGTCGACCACGCCGTCGATCACGGGCTGGACGCCCTGGTTGTGGAGCGACGAGCCCGCGAAGGCGGGCTGGATCTTCCCCGCGATCGTTCCCTTCCGGATCGCCGCGTTGAGCGCCGTCGCGGGGACCGGCTTCCCCTCGAGCGCCGCCGCGAGCACCTCGTCGGAGAACTCACTGGCGGTCTCCACCAGGATCTCGCGATACATCTGCGCCTCGTCGGCGAACTCCGCCGGGATCTCTGCTTCCACGACCTCCGCGCCCCGGTCCCCCTCGAACATCAGCATCCTCATCGTGGGGAGATGGATCACACCCCGGAGATCCCCCTCGGCCCCGACGGGGATCGTGATCGCGACCGGTCGGGCGGAGAGCTTCTGCCGCATCGACTCGAGTGACCGCTCGAACGAGGCGCCCGGCCGATCCATCTTGTTCATGTACGCCAACCGGGGCACGTTGTACCGAGCGGCCTGCCGCCAGACCGTTTCGGACTGGGCCTCTACGCCGTTGACGGCGTCGAAGACGATGACCGCCCCGTCCAGGACGCGGAGGGAACGCTCGACCTCGGCCGTGAAGTCGACGTGGCCGGGCGTGTCAATGAGGTTCAGCAGGTGGTCCCGCCACAAGCAGGTGACCGCCGCCGCGAAGATGGAGATGCCGCGCCGCCGCTCTTCCGGATGCCAGTCCGTCTCGGTGTTGGCGTCGTCGACGTTGCCGATCTTGTGGATCTTGTGGGTGTAGAAGAGGACCCGCTCGGTCGTGGTGGTCTTCCCGGCGTCGATATGCGCGATGATCCCGAAATTTCGGATCTTGTCGAGGCTCACCCCATGGCGGATCGAGCCTAGTACGCCAAGTGGGCGAAAGCTTTGTTCGCCTCGGCCATCTTGTGGACGTCGTCCTTCTTCTTGATGGCCTCTCCCTCGCCGCGGAAGCAGTTGTAGATCTCGTCCGCCAACTTCAGATGCATCGGGCGGCCCTTCTTGCCTCGGGCGGCCGCGAGGATCCACCGGTAGGCGAGCGAGACTTTGCGCTTCTGGGGCACCGGGACGGGCACCTGGCAGGTGGCGCCGCCGACGCGCCTCGAACGGACCTCGATCATCGGCATCACGTTGTTGACCGCCGTCGTGAAGATGTCGACGATCTCCTTGTCGGGGACCTTCTTCTTCACCTCGTCGAGCGCGGAGTAGAAGATGCGCTGCGCCGTGGATTTCTTCCCGCCCTCCATGAGGCAGTTGATGAACTTCCCGATCATCTTGCTCTTATGGCGGGGATCGGGCTTGAGCAGGGCCTCGAAGGACTTGAATTTGGCGGGCATCGATCTCCTCTTCTACTTGGGCCGCTTCACGCCGTACTTCGAACGACTGGTCTTCCTGCCCTCGACGCCCGCGCAGTCGAGCGTGCCGCGGACGATGTGATAGCGCACGCCCGGGAGGTCGCGCACGCGACCGCCGCGGACGAGCACGATCGAGTGCTCCTGGAGATTGTGCCCCTCGCCCGGGATGTAGGCCGTGGTCTCGCGACCGCTCGAGAGGCGCACGCGCGCGATCTTCCGCAGCGCCGAGTTCGGTTTCTTGGGCGTCATCGTCTTGACGATGAGACAGACTCCCCGCTTCTGGGGATTGCTCTCCAGCACCGGGGACTTGGACTTGTAGTGGGGCTTCTTCCGCCCGAATCGGACCAACTGGTTGATCGTCGGCATAGGCCGCCTATTATAGGAATCGTTCCGTCAAAGTCACGTCCAAATTCACGCCCCCCCTAGGCCGGGACCGGGGTCTCCTCGACCTGAGGCTCCGTCACCTCGGGCTCGTCGCGGTGAAGCCTGAGGGCCAGGTACTTCTTGAAGCCCGTCCCGGCGGGGATCATGTGGCCCACGATCACGTTCTCCTTCAGTCCGACCAGCTCGTCCCGGCGGCCCGAAAGGGCCGCGTCCGTGAGGACCTTCGTCGTCTCCTGGAAGGACGCCGCGGCGATGAAGCTCTCGGACTGGATCGCCGCCTTCGTGACGCCGAGCAGGAGCGGCTTGAAAGTCGCGGGCTTCTTCCCGCCCTTCTTCGCCTTGCTGCTCTCCTCCTTGACCCGGAACTTGTCGACCACCGCATTGGGAAGGAACGGGGTGTCCCCCGGGTTCTGGATGCGCACTTTCCGCATCATGGCCGCCACGATCAACTCGACGTGCTTGTCGTTGATCGTCACGTTCTGGGCGCGGTAGACCGACTGGACCTCGCGGAGGACGTACTGCTGCGCCTCCTCCTCGCCGCGGATCCGGAGGATGTCATGCGGGACCAGGGGCCCTTCGATGAGCGCGTCGCCGGCGCGGACGCGGTCGCCCGTATGAACCCGGATGTGCCGCCCGAGCGGGACGACGTGGGGCTTCTCGATCCCCGTCTCCTCGTTCTTCACGATGATGGTGCGGCGGCCGCGCTTCTTCTCGCCCAGCTCCACGTAGCCGTCGATCTCGGAGATGACGGCCGGCTCCTTGGGCTTGCGGGCCTCGAAGAGCTCCGTCACGCGCGGGAGGCCGCCGGTGATGTCCTGCGTGCCGCCGATCTCCCGCGGGTTCTTGGCGATGATCGTTCCCGCCTTGACCTTGTTCCCCTCTCCGACCTCGATGTGGGCCTTCTCGGGCAACGGATGGACCTCCTGGACCGTGCCCTTATCATCCAAGAGGACGAGCTGCGGATGCAACTCGCCCTTGTGCTCCATGATGACGCGCCGGAGGACGCCCGACCTCGGGTCGCGCTCCTCCTGCATCGTCTCGCCCTTCTTGATGTCCTCGTACCGGACCGAGCCGTCCTTCCCGGCGATGATCGGCACGTTGTGGGGATCCCACTGGGCCAGAAGCTCGCGAGGCTTCACCTTCGCCCCGTCCTTCACGCGGAGATACGACCCCGAGGGCACGAGGTACTTCTCGACCTCGCGCTCCTTCTCGTCGATGATCACGATCTCGCCGTTCCGGTTGACCACGATGGTCTGGTCGTCCTTGAGGAGGACGCCCTTCACGTTCACGAGCTTCACGGTTCCCTTGACCTTGGAGAAGATCTTCGACTCCTCCGCCGTCTTCACGGCGACGCCGCCGATGTGGAACGTGCGCATCGTCAACTGCGTGCCCGGCTCGCCGATCGACTGGGCCGCGATGATGCCCACCGCGGTGCCCTCCTCGACCACGCGGCCCTGGGACAGATCCATGCCGTAGCACTTCGCGCAGATGCCCGTGAACGCCTCGCACGTGAGGGGTGAGCGGACCCGGATCTTCGTGAAACCCAGGTCCTCGATGCGCTTGGAGATCTCCTCAGTGATGAGCTCGTTCTCCCGGACGATCGGCTCGTCCGTGACGATGTCGGTGATGTTGTCGCGCGAGACTCGACCGTGCAGGGACTGCGCCAGCGACACCTCGACCTTCTCGCCCTTATAGACGACGCCCTTCGTGATCCCGTTGAGGGTGCCGCAATCCTGAGACGCGACGACCACGCTCTGACAGACGTCGACGAGCTTCCGGGTGAGGTAGCCGGCGTCGGCCGTCTTGAGCGCCGTGTCGGCCAGGCCCTTTCGGGCGCCGTGGGTGGAGGAGAAGTACTCCAGCACCGTGAGGCCCTCGCGGAAGTTCGAGAGGATGGGCGTCTCGATGATCTTGCCCGACGGCTTGGCCATCAGGCCGCGCATGCCGGCCAGCTGGCGCACCTGGTCCTGGGAGCCTCGGGCGCCGGAGTCTACCATCAGGCGGATCGGGTTGAAGAACGGCTTGTTGTTGCGCGTGTCGATGCGCAGCTCGGCCATCATCGCCTCGGTCACGCGCTCGCGGCAGTGGGCCCAGCAGTCGATGATCTGGTTGTACCGCTCGCCCGGGGTCAGCGCGCCGCGCTGGTAGTTCTTCTCGATCTTGTCGACCAACTCCTGCGTCTCCTTGACGATCTTGTCCTTCTCGGGCGGGATCGTCATGTCATCCTTGCAGAAGGAGATGCCAGCGCGGGTGGCGTACTTGAAGCCCGTGTCCTTCAGGTCGTCCAGCAGCTTGAGCGTGGAGTCCTTCCCGCAGAGGCGGTGGCAGCGGTTGATGACGTCCTGGACGCTCTTCTTGTCCAGCTCGTAATTGAAGTAGGGCATCTCCTTCGGCAGGACCTCGTTGAAGAGGACCCGACCGATCGTGGTCTTCACCCGCGGGTTGGTCAGCGACTCGGGGTTGTTCCGCGACAGCAGGAAGATCCGCGTTCCTTGGAAGCGGACCTGGATCGGCGAATGGATGTGGATCTTGCCCATGTCGTACGCCATGATCGCCTCGTGCGAGGAGCCGAAGATCTTCCCCTCGCCCGCCAGGCCGCTGCGGCCGAGCGTGAGGTAGAAGAGCCCGAGCACCATGTCCTGCGTAGGCGAGATCACCGGATTCCCGTTCGCGGGAGAGAAGACGTTCTGCGTGGACATCATGAGCGTCTTCGCCTCGACTTGCGCCTCGTAGGAGAGCGGCAGGTGGACGGCCATCTGGTCGCCGTCGAAGTCGGCATTGAAGCCCGTGCAGACGAGCGGATGCAGTTCGATGGCGTTCCCTTCCACGAGGATCGGCTGGAAGGCCTGGATGCCCATGCGATGGAGCGTGGGGGCGCGGTTGAGCATCACCGGGTGGTCCCGGATGACCTCCTCCAGGATGTCCCACACCCCCTCGTCGCGCCGTTCCAGCATCTTCTTGGCGCTCTTGATCGTGTCCGCCTTGCCCAGTTCCTTCAGGCGCCGGATGATGAACGGCTGGTACAGCTCCAGTGCGATCTTCTTGGGCAGGCCGCACTGATGCAGCTTCAGCTCGGGCCCCACAACGATGACCGATCGCGCCGAGTAGTCCACGCGCTTGCCGAGCAGGTTCTCGCGGAACCGGCCCTGCTTCCCCTTGATGATGTCCGAGAGGGACTTGAGCGGGCGGTTGTTGGACCCGAGCACCGGACGGCGGCAGCGGGTGTTGTCGAAAAGCGCGTCCAGCGACTGCTGAAGCATGCGCTTCTCGTTCCGGATGATGACCTCGGGCGCGTTGAGCTCGAGGAGCTTCTTGAGCCGGTTGTTCCGGTTGATGAGGCGGCGGTAGAGGTCGTTCAGGTCGCTCGTCGCGAAGTTTCCGCTGTCGAGGAGGACGAGGGGCCGCAGGTCCGGCGGGATCACGGGGATGACCGTCATGATCATCCACTCGGGCTTATTCCCGCTCTCGATCAGCATCTCCACGGTGCGCAGGCGCTTGACGATGTCCTTGATCTTCTGGGCGGAGACGGTCTTCGCGAGCTCGTCGCGGAGGAAGTCCGAGAGGCTCTTGAGGTCGACCCGCTGCAGGAGGGTCCGGACCGCGGCGGCGCCCATCTCCGCCTCGAAGTCCTCTCGGTAGCGCTCGCGCGCCTCGCGGTACTGCTCCTCGGTGAGCAGCTGCTTCTCCTTGAGGGGGCACTTCTTGGAGCGCACCTCGGTGACGATGTAGTCCTGGTAGTAGATGACGCGCTCCAGCTGGCTCGTCTTCATGGCGAGCAGGCTGCCGATGCGCGACGGGATGGTCTTGAAGAACCAGATGTGGGCGCAGGGGGCGGCCAGGTTGATGTGGCCCATCCGCTTGCGGCGGACGCGCGCCTGGGTGATCTCGACACCACAGCGGTCGCAGACGATGCCCTTGTACTTGATGCCCTTGTACTTCCCGCAGAAGCACTCCCAGTCCTTCTCGGGACCGAAGATGCGCTCACAGAAGAGGCCGTCCTTCTCGGGCCGGTAGGTCCGGTAGTTGATGGTCTCCGGCTTCTTGACCTCGCCGTACGACCAACTGCGGATCTCCTCCGGCGACGCGAGCTTGATGGTCACCGCGCTGTATTCGTTGATGCGGTCGTACATCAATTCCATCGTGCGTCCCTCAATGTTGGGTATTCGTAACCAGCCCCGACGGCCGATCGCGCCTACTCTTCCTTGTCCTTGTCCTTGTCCTTGTGTTTCTCGAGCTTGAGGTTCAGGCCGAGCCCCTTGATTTCGTTCGTCAGCACCTCGAACGAGACGGGCGTGCCGGGCTCAAGGATGTTCTCGCCGCGGACCATCGATTCGTAGATCTTGGTCCGACCATCCACGTCGTCCGACTTGACGGTAAGCAGTTCCTGGAGGATGTTCGCCGCCCCGTACGCCTCGAGCGCCCACACCTCCATTTCGCCGAACCGCTGGCCGCCCGCGCGGGCCTTTCCGCCCAGGGGCTGCTGCGTGATCAGCGAATACGGGCCCGTCGCGCGGGCGTGGATCTTGTCGTCCACCAGGTGGTGGAGCTTCATGATGTACATGATGCCGACCGTGACCTTCTCGTCGAAGGAGTCTCCGGTCCGGCCGTCGAAGAGGCGCACCTTGCCGTCCTTGGGCAGACCGGCCTTCTCGAGATACTCCTCGATCTGGCTTTCCTTGGCGCCGTCGAAAGGCGGCGTGATCGCCCGCATCCCCAACTTCTTCATCGCCCACCCAAGGTGGGTCTCCAGGATCTGGCCCACGTTCATGCGGCTCGGAACGCCCAGCGGGTTCAGCACGAAATCCACCGGCGTCCCATCCTCGAGGAACGGCATGTCCTCCTCGGGCAGGATCCGCGCGATGACGCCCTTGTTCCCGTGGCGACCGGCCACCTTGTCGCCCACCGACAGGTTGCGCCGCGTGGCGACGTAGACCTTGACCATCTCCAGCACCCCCGTGGGGAGTTCCTCGCCCCGGGTCAACTGGTTGATCTTCTTCTCCTTCTCGTTCTCGAGGGCCTCGACCTGTTGGAAGAGGTTCCGCATGACGGCGTCCGCCTCCTCGAACTGGCGGCGGCCTTTGATGTCCATCCCGGCGGTCGAGAGCCTTTCCTTGAGGCTCCGGAGATCCTTCACCGAGCCCCTGGGACCGTACTCGAAGCCCTTCGCGGGGGCCCGCCCCAGGACGTCCTTCAGATCGTCCAGCGCATGCTCGATCAGCTCGTTCATGCGCTTGTACATGTCCCGCTCGATCTCCTTGGACTCCTCCTTGATCTTCTTCTTCTCGGCCGGCGACAGGTTCGTCTTCCGGAAGAAGGTCCGGGTGTCGATGACGATCCCTTCCACGCCGCTGGGGACCTCGAGCGACTCGTTCTTCACGTCCTCGCCCGCGCGGCCGAAGATCGCGTGGAGCAGCTTCTCCTCGGGGGTCATCTCGCTCTTCGACTTCGGCGCCACCTTGCCGACCAGGATGTCCCCCGGCTTGACCCGCGTCCCCGGGAGGATCACGCCCGTCTCGCCCAGGTTGCGGAGCATCTTCTCCGAGACGTTGGGGATGTCGCGGGTGAACTCCTCCTTGCCGAGCTTCGTCTCCCGGATCTCGACCTCGAACTCCTCGATATGGATCGAGGTATACGCATCCTCCTTCACCAGCTTCCCCGAGACGATGATCGCGTCCTCGAAGTTGTACCCGTCCCAGGGCATGAACGCGACCAGCATGTTCCGGCCGAGCGCGAGCTCGCCGTTGAAGGTCGAGGGGCCGTCGGCGATCGCCTGCCCCTTCTTGACCTTATCGCCCTCCTTGATCACCGGGCGCTGGTTGAGGCAGGTTCGCTCGTTCAGGCCATAGTACTTGCGCAGCTTGTGGACGATCTCGCGGCCCCCCGCGGTGCGAACCACGATCTCCGTGGCCGTGGCCTTCCGGATCGTACCGTCCTCCTGCGCCTTGACGATCATGTCCGAGTTCTCGGCCACCCACTTCTCCATGCCGGTGGCCACGACGGGCGGTTCCGTGTGGATGAGCGGCACCGCCTGGCGCTGCATGTTCGCTCCCATGAGCGCGCGGTTCGCATCGTCGTGCTCGACGAACGGGATCAGCGCCGCCGAGACGCCCACGATCTGCGCGGGCGAAACGTCGACGTACTCGATCTCGTCCGGACCGACGAACTGGAACTCGCCGTCCTTGCGGCCCAGGATCTTCGACTGGGAGAGCGTGCCGTCCTTCTCGACGTCCACGTCGGCGGGGACCATGACCTTCCCCCGCTCCTCGTCGGCGCGCAGGTAGACGACCTGGTCGGTGATCTTGCCGTTCTTGACGACCTGGTACGGGGCCGTGAGGAACCCGTAATCGTCCACGCTCGCGTAGATCGCGAGCGAGGAGATCAGACCGATGTTGGTGCCTTCCGGCGTCTCGATCGGGCAGACGCGGCCGTAGTGCGAGATGTGCACGTCGCGCACCTCGAAGCCCGCGCGCTTCCGGTTGAGGCCGCCCGGGCCCAGGGCCGACAGGCGCCGCTCGTGGGTCAACTGGGAGAGCGGGTTCGTCTGGTCGATGACCTGCGACAGCTCGCTGCGGCCGAAGAAGTACTCGATCGCGCTCGACACCGTCTTCGAGTTGATCAGGTTCTTGGGAGTCAGGTTCTCCTGCATCGTCATGTTCAGGCGCTCGAGGATCGAGCGCTTGAGCCGCAGGAAACCCTTCCGGACCTCCTCGCCCGCCAGCTCGTCGATCGTCCGGACGCGCCGGTTGCCCAGGTGGTCGATGTCGTCGGGCTGCCCTTCCCCGCGCCGCATCTTCATGATGTACTTCACGGAGTTGACCACGTCGTCCTTCTGGACGGTCATCTCCGTCTCGGAGACGCTCATGCCGAACTTGCGGTTCAGGCGGAACCGGCCCACGCGGCCGAGCCGGTAGCGCTGCGGATCGAAGAAGCGCTCGTAGAAGAGCTGTTTGGCCTTGTCGGGCGTCTGGGGCGTACCCGGGCGGAGGCGGCCGTAGATCTTGAGGAGGGCCTCCTCGTGGGAGTGGGTGTCGTCCTCCTCGAGCGTGTTGAGGATGAGGAGGTCGTCCGCTTTGGGGAGGATCTCGATGGTCTTGACCCCCGCCTCCTCCATCGTCTTGAGCATTCCCTTGGCGATGCTCTGACCGCCGGCGAGGATCTTCTCGTTGTTCTTGGTCGCGTCGACCACGTCCTTGACGACGATCCGGCCGATCAATTGCTCCTCGTCGGCCCCCGAGAGCTTGACCTCCTTCGTCTCGTAGAAGACCCGCATGATGTCTTCGTTGGTCGAGAACTCCGGTGAGCAGGCCCGGAGGAACGTGGTCGCCGGGATCTTGCCGCCCTGGTCGATGCGGATCGCCACGCTGTCGCGCTTGGTGACGGAAATCTCGATCCAGCTGCCGCGCTCCGGCACGATCCAGCACGAGTGCATCTTGCGGTCGCCGACCCGCTCCTCCATGAAGTCGATGCCGGGAGAGCGGTGGAGCTGGTTGACGATGACGCGCTCGGCGCCGTTCACGATGAAGGCGCCGCCGCCAATCATGAGGGGGATCTCGCCGAGATAGACGTCTTCCTCGATCGGCGCCTCGGGCTTGTTGAGCCGGAGGCGGACCTTGAGCGGAGAGCCGTAGCTGAGCCGCAGCATCCGGCACTCCTCGGGCGTGTAGCGCGGCTGGCCGATCTCGTAGTGCACGTACTCGAGAGCGATCGTCCCGTCGTAGTTCTTGATCGGGAAGGTCTCCCTGAGGATCGACTCGAGGCCGTAGTCCTCGCGCTTGTCCAGCGGCACCTCCCGCTGAAGAAACCTGATGTAGGCCTTGACATGCAGCTCGGTCAGCGCAGGGACGTCGAGGACGTTCTTGAACCGGCCGAAGTAGATCGTCTCCGTCATGAACCCTCCGAAGAAAGAAAAGCCGGACCCGCGGACGGGGAAACGATCAGACTACTTGATCTCGACCTCGGCTCCCGCGTCCTTGAGCTCCTTGGCGAGCTTGTCGGCCTCTTCCTTCGGAACGCCCGACTTCACGGCCTGACCGCCCTTGTCCACGAGATCCTTCGCCTCCTTGAGACCCAGGCTCGTGGTCGCGCGGACCACCTTGATGACGTTGATCTTGTTCGGGCCGGCGCTCTTGAGGATGACGTCGAAGGC
>CAZSCC010000566.1:0-65004 GCA_964604905.1 uncultured Planctomycetales bacterium | reverse complement strand
CCCGCCAGCAGGTGCTCCTTGAACTTCGGGTTCTGCCACGTGGCTTCGTTGTGGCCTAGATTGGTGTAGAACATGCGCCCCTTGCCGGACTCGCGCACCCAGCAGACCGGCACGTGGTAGGGCATCCGCGTCTTGCACTTCGCCATGTTGAGGCTGTAGAGGACGCGCACGGCCTTCGGGTCGTAGTGCGAGTACTGGTAGATCTCGTCCTTCCACTGGAACTCGGGGCCGAGCATCTTGACGGTCACGTGGTTCGGGTCGTGGTTCGTCATCGTCACCGTCTCGCCCGAGCCCCACGGATGGCCGCTGAAGGTGCCGTTGATCATCTCGTAATAGCCCCTGTGGTTGTTCATCGTGTCGGTCGAGCTGTGGGTGCCGACGAAGGCCTTGCCGCTCTTGAGCCACTCGTCGATCGCGGTCCAGGTCGCGGGGCTAAGGAGGTCGCCGCCGGTCGTGTAGAAGAGGAGGAGATCGACGTCCTTGAGCTTCTCGGCGGTGATCGTGTTGGCGTCCTGGGTGCACTCGGTGTCGAAGAGGCCCGAGTCCTTCCCGATCTGGGTGATCGTGACCTCGGAGAGGCAGAGGTCCTGGGGGCTCTTCCGGGTCACGGGGCCGTGCCGGAAGCCCTTGGACTGGGTGAGCGCGAGGACCTTGTACTTCTTCTTCTCCTGGGCGGCGCCCGCCAGGGGCGAGAGCAGCAGAAGGAGCGCGAAGGCGCGGATGATCGTCTTCATGGCATAGCCTCCCGTGTCCTTGAACGAAACGCCAAGTATCAGTACATAGCCCGAGCACCTGCCGTTATGACACCGAGCGCAAATTCAGGCCTGTAACGGCGCACCTGCCCCCCCGTCTCACCCGAGATGAACCGCCTGCGGACCCTCACCCGGGATTTCCTCCAAACCTGGTGGCAGGAGTTGCTCGCGATCGCCCTCTTCGCGGCCTGCCTCGCCAAGGTCTGGATCGGCCACAGCTGGATGCTCGACCTCAAGCCCTTCCTCCTCGCCCTCCTCGGCCTGGTCTCCTTCCTCGCCAGCGACGAGGTGGCGATGACCACGGGCGACTACGGCTGGACCCGCTCCCGATGGCGCGAGCATCCCGTGGAGTGGGTGAAGTGGAGTGGAGCCCTCCTCCTCCTGGGCTCGGCGGTCCGGCTCCTAGCGATCTGAGGCGAGCAGGAACTTCCGGAACGTCCGCTGGAAGGTGTTGGCCAGCGTGTCGCCCGGCGTGACGAGCACTCCCCAGCCGCCCCGCGAGGGGTTGACCGGCACCTCCGCCGGGACCTGGCTCTCGCACATCCGCCGATCCTCCTTCAGGACGTTGACGGCGAACCGCATCTGCTCCTCGGGCGCGGGGCCCTTGAAGCCGGGGGAGATCGCCAGCGCCCAGAAGACCGTGCAGCGGTCGACAGTGTTGGGCGACGGGATGTGGACCAGGACGCGCTCGTCGCCGTCCAGGAACGACTGCCGGATCGTCGTGAAGTTGGGGAGCCAGCAGCGCTGCCGCCGCCGGTGGGCCTGCTGGAGCTTCCCGGGCGGGTTCTCGGGCGACGCCAGCGAGGGGAACGGCGCGTCCATCAGGAAGCCGTCGGGATATTCCTCGATCTTCATGGGCGGCACGACCGCGTCGGCCGCGACCCCGAGCGTCGTCGCGTGGGCGAACGCGAAGTGGGTCATGTCGAGGTAGTTCTCGATCTCGCGGCGGAAGCCCGCCTGGAAGACCATGGGGTCGGCCACGACGTAGGTCCACGCGCGGTCCTCGAACTCGGCCACGTCGGGGAGCGGCGCCGCCTCGCCCTTCTCGAGCTTCACCCACACCATGCCGTACCGCTCGCGGACGTCGTACGTCTCGAGGCGCGCCTGCTCCTGCTTGTTGGGGACCGGCTCGATCAGCGACGGGATGTTGGTGCAGTTCCCGCACGCGTCGAACCGCCAGCCGTGGTAGGCGCAGCGGAGCTCGCCGCCCGCGATCGTCCCGTTCTCCAGGCGCATCCCCTTGTGGGGGCACCACGCCTGCGAGGCCATCAGAGTCCCGGGGAATCTCGCGACGAGGATCTCCTGGTCGAGGAGCGTGTAGCCGCGGACCTGGTTCTCCTTGAGGTCGCGCGAGAGCGCCACCGGCTGCCAAGTCCGCCGGAGCACCTTGAAGGGCACGTCCTCGGTGAGAGTCATCGCTACGCCACCGTGTTCGTGAGCGTGCCGATGGGATCGATGGTGATGCGGATGACGTCCCCGTGGGCGAGGGTGAAGCCGTCGCCGGGGACGACGCCGGTGCCGGTCGAGAGGAACGCGCCGGCCGGGAAGCTGTTGTCGCGGAAGAGCCAGCCGACCAGCGACTCGGGCGTGCGCTTAAGCTGGTCGAGCGCCGTCGCGCCATCGAAGGCGATCTTCCCGCCGCGGAGGATCTCGAGGCGGATGGGGGTCGACTTCGGGGGCATCTCGTCGGCGACGAGGATGCAGGGGCCGAGCGCGCAACTCTGGTCGTAAACCTTGGCCTGGGGGAGATAGAGCGGGTTTTCGCCCTCGATGTCGCGCGAGCTCATGTCGTTGCAGATCGAATAGCCGATGATGCGTCCCGCCGCGTTGATCGCGAGGGCGAGCTCGGGCTCGGGGACGTTCCACTTCGAGTCCTTCCGGATGCGGACTTTTCCTCCGGAGCCCGAGACGCGGTGGGGGGTGGCCTTGAAGAAGAGCTCGGGCCGGTCGGCCGTGTAGACGCGCGAGTAGAAGTCGCCGCCGCCGGCCTCCTTGGATTCCTCGACACGCGCGTCGCGGCTCCGGTAGTAGGTGACGCCGGCGGCCCAGACCTCCTGCGCGCCGATGGGGGCGAGGACTCCCGGCTTCGTCGGGTTGAACTTGAGCGGCTTCGAGGACTTCAGGGTCTTGGTCAGGTAGCCCAGGAGGCCCTTGCGGTTGAAGAGCTCGTCCCAATCGTCTTTCAGGAGGGCCGCGCGGTCTCCTTCCTGGGCGACGGCCCCCGTCCGAGTGCGGTAGAGCTTCATGGGCCGTCATTCTAAGGCGCGCCCGGGAGAGGCGAAACGAAATTCGGGCCTGCGGCCCTTCGACCGACCCTCTCCTTTATTCGGCGGCCCGCACGCACCGGATCACGGCTCATGCCGGCGACCGGTTCCTGCCCCACTCACTCCTCAAAAAAAAGGCAGGCGAACGTTGCCGAACCGATGACCCATAGGTTATACTTTGAGCGCGTCGACCGTCCGTTTGTGAATCATAGGGGGATCGCCATGAAGCACGCCCTGCCGCTCCTGCTCGTCGCCCTCGGCGCCTGCGCGTCGGGAAACGAGGCCTCCGTCGTCCGCAAACCCCACCTCGCCCGCGCGGGCATCCTGCCGGGCCAGTCCATCCCCGCCGAGCGCGACGGGATGAGCGCCTCCGACACCGGCGCCATCATGTGGATCTGCGCCAACAGCGACAAGCACGAGGACCGGGAGGTCTTCATCTCCATGTGCGCGTCGTGCTCGCAGATCAACTACTTCTACCGCGACCACGCCGAGGAGGCGTTCCGCTGCTACGCGTGCCTCAAGCTGTACGACAACGCGGCCCTCAAGTGCCCCGACTGCGGCCAGCCGCCCCGCACCGTCCGGACCAAGCCCAAGGCCAAGTAGCCAGCAGCAGCGCGACCAGACCCAGGAAGAGCGGAGCGACGGGCCTCCGGGCGGAGATCGTCCCGCCGCAGCCCGAGTGCCCTCCCCCGCCGCCCCCGGAAGCTCCGGGAGCCGAAGGCGCCGGAGCGGGTGAAGGGCTGCCGCCCGAGGAGAGCGTCGATGCCACATCCCGCGTGAACGGCGCCGCGTTCCCATTCGCCGGACCGTCCACCGAAAGAGCATCCAGGAACGGCCCGTCGTCCACCCCGGGCTGCCCCAGGCGGAAGACCACGAACCCCTTCACCCCGTTCGCGCGGCCATACTTGATGAAGCGGACCATCGCGGCCGCGTCGAAGGCCGAGTCCGTGAACCACTGGGTCGGCCCCATCCAACCCAGCCCCATGTAGAGCTTCCCGTTCTCCGCCCCGAGGAAACTCTTCCAGATCTGCACCTCGTTCTGCCAGGTCGCGTCGACCGCCGTGTACTGCATCGTCGCGCAGCCGTCCGCAAGCCCGGCCTTGATCCATGCCGCAGGGTCCTGCTGGTAGCTGAAAAAACTCCCCCCGAGCAGCCAGTTGGGATTGCTCCCCGCCGCGTTCGCCTGTTGCTCGTAATAGTTGTCGGGATTCGCGGCGTACCAGTCGCGATACCATGGGGGAACGTCCCCCTCCCAGGTCGGCTTCCACCCGCGGTAGCTGATCGACGCCGCGTTGAAGACCGCGCAGGTGACCGGCCGCGGTGCGACCGCATCGCGGATGGCCTTCACGGTGTCGGCCACCCCCTGCATCTTCGCGCCGTTGCAGGCCTCCCACGTCGAGTACCGGATGTAATCGCACTGCACGCCGTCCAGCTTCGGATAGGCGACGAGCATGTCGAGGACCCACTGCCGCTGCGCCGCCCGTTCCGCGGCGCTCGCGAAGTCCGCCTGCGTCGACTCGCCCAGGCGCTTGAAGTTCTGGAACCAGGCGTGGACCGAAAGCCCGGCCGCCCTGCAGTCGTCCACCATCGCGCCGAACCCTGCAGCGTCGGAGGTCCCGTACTGCCCCCCCAGCGACGGCACGGCGATGAAGACCGTGTTGAAGTGGCCTCGCCGGAGTTTCGCCAGCATCTCCGCCCGGTGCGCCGCCGTGTCGACCGTATCGTTCGCCAGCCACGCCCCCCGGAGCTCGGGCGTCCCGGGGTCCTGCGTCGCGAGTAGGACGAAGAGCATCTGGAACAGCATGGCCTACCTCCTCCGGGAGTACAGGTACTCGATCAGCTCCCCCAGGATCCTCGCGTCCGCGTCGCCCGGGCTCTTGAAAAAGAACGCGGCCGCGTTCCGCGCGTTCTTCGGAGCCATGTACCCCTCGATCCGCGCGTCCGCCTCGGTGAACGTGAACGCCCGCTTCGCACCCTTGTGCTCGTAGGTGTCGTCCACTCCCTGAAAGCGCATCTCGATCCGCGCGGCGGGCTTGTGCTTCTCGAGCAGCTGGACATAGAGCGCCTTCAGCCCCGCGACCGTCTGTTTGTTCCAGCCCGACAGCGCCACCTCGCAGACGTCGAGCCCCGGCTCGTAGTGGTTTCGGAACTGGACGACCATCGGGACCGCCTCGCGCGGCGCGACCCCCGCCGCCGCCCGCAGGTGGTCGAGGTACTCGGCCGTCGCCTTCCGCGCGCGGTCGGTGAACGCCTCCTTCCCGGGCGTCCCGTCGTCTCGCACGTCGGCCTCCATCGCGCGGTCGACATTGATCCAGGTCTTCTTCACGGGGTCGCGGAAGCGGTGGCCCACCACGAGCCCCAGGTCCATCCGCTCGGCCGTCGCGCGCGCGAGCTTCTCCGACTCGGCCTCCCCTTCCCCGAAGGGCGATGCGAGGACCAACCCCGGCAGCCTCCGGCTCGCGCCGACTTCGCGCTCCACGAACGGAGCGCCTTCCGGGTTCGGAAGAAGCTCGGGCCGCCGGCGCCACGCCGTGATCGATTCCACCTCCGCCTTCGCAGGGGCGGACGGCTTCTCGCCCGCGCGGAGCGTCGAACGCTGGCCCGCGCGAACGAGCACCTCGCCCTTCTCGTTCCGGAGCCGGACCGAGCCTTCCACGACCGTGAGCGCGGTCCGCTCGACCTGGAAGGAGGTGCCCACGACCACCGCCTCCGCGACGCCCAGGTTCACGATGAACGGCGACGTCCGCTTCTCGACCTCGAAGAAGGCGAGGCCCGCCGAGAGCGTCGCCCGCGTCCCGCCGCCCTCCTCCTGCTCGAGGAGCAGCGACGAGCCCCGCTCGAGCGTGACCGCGAAGCCCGCCGGAGTGAATCGGGCACCCCGGCGAGGGGTCGCGACCAGCGAGGTCCGCGCGATCGCGCGGGGCTTCGGCGGTTCGGGGATCGTCTTCTCGGGCACGACGGGTTTGGGAGGCTCTGGAGCCGGGGGTGGAGGTTCGGGCTTCTTCTCCTTCGGCACGACCGGCTTGGGAGGCACGGGAGGCGGAATCGGAAGAGGGCGTTCGGGCTCCGGCACGGGCGGCTGCGGCGACTCCTCCCCGATCACCGCCTTTTCGAGAGGGACCGGAGGGAGGGCGATCTCGGGACGGGGCGGCTTCGGCGAGGGACGGGTCGCAAGGACGACCAGGATCGCAACCAGCACCCCCGCGGCGGCGATCCCGATCGCGCCCCACGGGCGGGTCGGCGCCGGACGACGGTTGCGGATCGTGCCGAGCACGCGCGAGGTCAGTCGCCGGCGGCGATCCTCTTCGACGATCGACCGGGCGACGCCCGCCTCGAGGCGATCGCGGTCGGAGTCAGAAGCCTCCCGGGCGCGGAGGAAGCCGTGGACCTCCGAGAGGCCGCGGAACCGCTCGAACGCCGCGGGATCGGCCGCCAGCAGCTCGTCCAGCCGCGCGGCGCCGGCCTCATCGAGCGTCCCCTCGAAATGGCGGGCCAGGAGGTCCTCGAATTCGGGCGTGCTCACGGTTCCTCCGCCGCGACCATCCGCTTCTCCACGCAGGCGCGAAGGCGCTCGCGAAGCCTCTGCAGGATCTTGCGGACGGCGGGGCCGCTCTTCCCGAGCGCGGAGGCGATCTCGTTGCAGCCACGGCCGTCGCGGTAGTGGTCGCGGAGGACGCGCGATTCTCCGGGCTCGAGCTCGGAGAGGCAGCGCTCGAGCGCTCGCCGGGCATGATCGGTCTCCTCGTGGACCGGCCCCTGCGCGGCGTTCCGCTCGACGTAGCGGAAGAGCCTCCGTCCCTGGGCACGGCGGCGGCGGAGTTCCTCGAGGACGGCGTTGCGGGCGACGGCCAGGAACCACGGAAAGACCGGTCCGCGCTGCGGACGGTACTCGCCCAGCTTGAAGTAGGTCTCGACGAACGCGAGGTGGCAGAAGTCCTCGAGCTCCTCGAGCGAGCGGGCGAAGCCGCCGAGGGCTCCGCGGAGCGCGTCCTGGAAGCCCGAGACGATCTCCCCGTACGCGTCGCGGTCCCCCGCGAGCACGCGCTCAAGGGCCTGTCTTGCCTGGTCGTCGGTCATGCGGTCATCCAGTCTATGGAGCCGGGCTCCGAATGTGACACCGAAAATCGGATGGTCTCCCGGCCCGCGGGAGTTAGAAGGGCGGCATGATCACGATCCGGAAGGCCGCCGAGCGCGGCCACGCGGACCACGGGTGGCTCGACACCTGGCACACCTTCTCGTTCGCGGACTACCACGATCCCGACTGGATGGGCTTCCGCACGCTGCGGGTCCTCAACGACGACCGGGTCGCCGCCGGCCAGGGGTTCGGGATGCACCCGCACCGCGACATGGAGATCGTGACGATCGTCTTCGAGGGCGCGCTCCAGCACCGGGACAGCATGGGGAACGAAAGCATCATCCGCCCCGGCGAAGTGCAGCGGATGACCGCGGGGACGGGCGTGATCCACAGCGAGTTCAACCCGTCGGAGAAGGACCCGGCCCACCTCTACCAGATCTGGATCCTCCCCGACCGGAAGGGGCTCCCCCCCGGCTACGACCAGAAGGCGTTCCCCCCGAAGGAGGGGCTGCAGCTCGTGGCGTCGCGCGACGGCCGCGACGGCTCGCTCGGGATCCATCAGGACGCGTCCGTCTGGCGCGGGGCCCTCGCGAAGGGCGGGAGGGCCACGCACGACGTGGCCGCCGGGCGGCACGCCTGGCTCCAGATCGCCCGGGGCGCTGTCTCGCTCAACGGCCAAAGACTCACCGCGGGAGACGGCGCGGCGGTCGGCGGAAGGGAGACGCTCGAGCTCTCGGGCGTCGAGCCCTCGGAGTTCATCCTGTTCGACCTGGCGTAGCGGCGTCGGACTCTGGCGGCCCCCACCGCCGCCCGCTATCATCCCGGGATGCCGCTTGAAATCCCGTGCCCGCAGTGCGGAAAGATCCCGCCGCCCGACTGCGCCTGTCCGCCGCTCCCGCCGGGGCCGGCCGACCCCACCCCGTCGAAGCCCAAGGTCCGGCCCGAGATCATCAAGATGCGCCGGGAGAAGCGCGGGGCCGGGCGGGAGTTGGTCATCCTGGAGGGATTCCCCAAGGGGGGCTTCGACCTGGACGCCCTCGCGCGGGACCTGAAGAAGCGGCTCGGCACCGGCGGCTGCGTCCGCGACTTCACGATCGAGATCCAGGGGGACCACCGAGACGCGCTGGCCGAGGCGCTCCTGGAACGCGGCTTCCGCTCCAAGCGGGCGGGCGGGTAGCCCGCGTAACAAAACAAACCGTTTGTTTTGTCACTCCTCGAATGAGGGGGTATAACTTATGGGGAGAACGGAGAGGGGGAGTCTAGGAGACCATGGGAATCGGGGATTGGCTGCGGGACCCCTCCCGCAAGAAGTTCTGGACCCAGGCCGGCGGGCCGGCGCTCACCCTCGCGGGCGTGGGAGCGCTGGAGCTTCTCCGCTTCGCTTTTCCCATCCATGACCCTTCCGCGCTCGTCCTCCTTGCCGTCGTCTTCTCCGCCTTCTCGGGCGGCCTCCGCCCCGGCTTCGCCAGCGCGGCCATCGGCTGGATCTACCTCGCGTGGTCCTTCTCGCTCCCGGGCCGTCCCTTCCGGTACGAGCCCGAGGAACTCCGCCGCGTCATCGGGGCCACGATCATCCTCCCCGTCATCGTCCTGATGGTCGGCCTCCTCTACCGGCGCGGCGCCAGCCGGGTCTCGCTCAAGCTCCGCGAGAGCGAGGAACGGTTCAAGGCGTTCATGGACCACAGCCCCACCGTCGCGTGGATGAAGGACGAGCATGGCCGTTACGTGTACGTCAACACCCCCTTCGAGCTGACCTTCAAGCTCCGTCTCGCCGACGTCGCCGGCCGCTCCGGCGCGGGCCCCTGGACCTCCGAGACCTCGCGCCAGATGGCCGAGAACGACCGCGCCATCCTCGAGACCGGCAAGTCCCGCCAGCTCTACGAGACTCTCCCCGTCCAGAGCGGCCCGCTCCAGCACTGGTGGATCCTCCAGTTCCCCGTCGACGACGGCTCGGGCCAACGCTTCGTGGGCGGCATGGCCGTCGACATCAGCGAGCGCCGCGTCGCCGAGGAAGCCCTCCGCGCCAGCGAGGAGCGCTACGCCCTCGCCGCCCAGAGCGTCAACGACGGCCTCTGGGACTGGAACCTCAAGACCAACGAGGTCTACTACTCCCTGCGCTGGAAGGAGATGCTGGGCTGCGACAACGGCGAGATCGGGACCACCCCCTTCGAATGGTTCCGCCGCATCCACCCCGACGACCTCGCCAACGTCCAGGCCGCGCTCCAGGAACACCTCGAGGGCCGGACCGCCACCTTCGAGATCGAGCACCGCATTCGCCACAAGGACCGCGGCTACCGCTGGGTCCTCAGCCGCGGCCTCGCCGTCCGCAACGGCGACAGCCACGCCTACCGCATGGTCGGCGCCCAGACCGACACCACCCAGCGCAAACTCGCCGAGGAGCAGCTCATCCACGAGGCCCTCCACGACGCCCTCACCGGCCTCCCCAACCGCTCGCTCTTCATCGACCGCCTCGGCCACCGCCTCAAGCACAAGCGGCGCGAGAAGGACAAGCTCTTCGCCGTCCTCTTCCTCGACCTCGACCGCTTCAAGCTGATCAACGACTCGATGGGCCACGGGCCCGGCGACGAACTCCTGGTCGAGACCGCGCGCCGCCTCGAGAAGTCCGTCCGCCCCGGCGACACGGTCGCACGCCTGGGCGGCGACGAGTTCGCGATCCTCCTCGAGGACGTGACCGACTCCGCGGACGCCGCCGTCGTGGCGGACCGCATCCAGGTCGCCCTCAAGGAGTCCGTCCACGTGGGCGGGCAGGAGATCGTCTGCAGCGCCTCGATCGGGATCGCGATGGGCATGACGGGATACGAGAAGGCGGAGGACGTCCTCCGCGACGCCGACACCGCGATGTACCGCGCCAAGTCCCTGGGCCGCGCGCGCGCCGAGGTCTTCGACACCACCATGCACGCCCGCGCGGTCGTGCTCCTCCAGATGGAGACCGAGCTCCGGCAGGCCATCGAGCGCGGCGAGTTCGTCGCCTACTACATGCCCATCGTCTCCCTCGAGAGCGGCCGCATCATCGGCTTCGAGGCGCTGGTCCGGTGGAATCACCCCCAGCGCGGCTTCGTCTCGCCCTTCGACTTCATCAACGTGGCCGAGGAGGCGGGCCTCATCATCGCCATCGACCGCTGGGTCCTGCGCGAGGCCTGCCGCCAGCTCAAGGAGTGGCAGGGCCACTTCCCCGACGGCGGCCGACTCACCGTGAGCGTCAACCTCTCCGGCCGCCAGTTCCGCCAGAGCGATCTCGTCGACGCCGTGACGGGGGCGCTCAAGGAGACGGGCCTCTCCCCCAGCAGCCTGGCGGTCGAGATCACCGAGGGCGTCCTGATCGACAACGCCGAGGCGGCCGGCCAGATGCTGCGCGACCTTCGCAAGCACGGGGTCCAGATCTACCTCGACGACTTCGGCACGGGCTACTCCTCGCTCAGCTACCTCCACCGGTTCCCGATCGACGCGGTCAAGATCGACCGTTCCTTCGTCTCGCGGATGGGCGCCAAGCGCGAGGGCCACGAGATCGTGCGCGCGATCGTGACGCTCGCTCACAACATGGGGATGCGCGTGGTCGCGGAGGGCGTGGAGACCCAGAACCAGTTGGGCGAGCTCCGCATGCTCAAGTGCGGCTTCGGGCAGGGCTACCTCTTCAGCAAGCCGGTGAGCGCCGAGGAGATCGCCGCGCTCGTCGCCACCGAGCCCCGCTGGTAGAAGAGCCAGCCGCAGAGCCACAGAGACGCAGAGCAGACCTACTTCTTCTCCGGACCAAAGCGGCGCTCCTCCTGGGGCTCGCCAGGGACGAAGACGCCGTCCTTGATCCTCCCCAGCCGTGCCGGGAGCGCTCCGCTCTTGAGGATGATGGCCAGTTCCTTCGCCTCCTGCTCGCTCTTGGCCCCCGAGATCCGAACGCGGCCGACGAACGACTCCGAGAGGACGGCCGGAGCGCTCTTCAATGTCCCGTCGAGCAGGATGGCGACCAATCCCGCCGGGCTCCGGTGATAGAGGATCTTCGCCGCCGCGTCGAAGGACCGCGCCCCGTCCGCGTCCAGCTCGAACGTCGTGACCCACATGGATCCACCGAGCCCCAATTCCTGCTGGGCCTCGCTTGCGATGATGTGGCCACCGTGGAGAGCTGGCCGGCTCTCTATGATGAGCATCGGCCCGCTCCAGGGTGCGTATTCCGCGTCGAACGACCGGACCTTGTTCTCGACGCCACGGTACCCGGGCGGGAGGGTGCCGTCCCGCTTGAACTGATCCTGGACCGCCCGATCCGCGACGGGGCAGAGCTCCAGGAATCCCGTCTGTCCGAGCAATCTTCGGGCGTCGGGCAGGCGCACGGGGTCGATCCCGTCCATCCTCACCACGACCTCGTCTCTCTCGACCCTCACCCGGACCTCGCCGCTGTCCAGGGATTCCAGGCGTCGACGGACAGAGTCGGTCAGCTGAGGGATCGATTGAGGGGGGCCGGAGCGCCTCACGATCCATTCGAACCGGTAGCGCAGCTCGACCCTTTCCCCGGTATGGCGGGCGGAGCTCATCGAGCACGCGATCGGCCCCACGATCAGGAGACAGGCGACGATCGCCCCCAGCCCGACGATCCAGGCCCCTCGGTTCGGCTTCGGTTCCATGTTCAGGAGACGACCGGCCGGTCCGCTTGATTCACGATCGCGCACATCATTTAAAATGAAGCGGGCCCCACAGGAAGCAGGGCCCGTTCGGGACTCTCCTTCAGATCACTTCTTCAGCTTCTTGGCGGCCTCCTCGATCTCCTTGGCGAGCGCCTTGGCCGTCCCGCTCTTCCACGTCTTGAGCGGCTTCGATTCATCCGCAGGATCGACGATCAGGCAGACCGGCGCCTCCGTCACCTTCCACTTCTTGCACTCCTCCGAGTCCTTCTTGAACTCGACCTTCCCGAACGAGGCCTTCTCGTAGAGCGAGGCCAGCGCCGGATCGCTGAAGATCTTGAGGAACAGCTGCGACTTGGGCTTGTCGTCCACGAAGACGAGCACCCCGGGCTTGGAGCCGTCCTTCGCCGCCGTCACCGTCGCGTCGGCGCCCGCCGTCCACTGCGGGGCCCGGCTGTGCTTGGAGACGATCTCGGTCAGCTGCTTCTCCACGCCGCCGGCGCTCCGGTCCCCGAGCGAGCCCACCTGCTTGCCTTCCGCGTCGAGGAAGAGGATCGTCGGCATGCCGCTGATGTTGTACTTCTGGAAGAGCTTCCCGTCCTTGCCGTTGTCGACCAGGATCCGGATCAACCCTTCCGAGGCCTTGACCACCTTGTCGTCGGAGAACGCACCTGCGTCCAGCTGCTTGCAGTACACTCACCCCTCGCCCGTGAAGTAGAGCATGACGGGCGTGCCGCTCGCCTTCGCCTCGGCGAGGAGTTGGTCGTGCTGCTTCCCCTCGCTGAATTTGATCTTCCCGCCGCCGCCCGCCAGGGCCGAGGAGGCCATGAGCGCCAGCGCCACCGCAGCCATCGAGAGCATCTTCATTCCAGTCACCCTCCGTCTGGGGGAGTATACGCCGCTCCCTCACGTATGGCCTGCCCCGTGCCCTATAATATTTTCCTCTCGGATCCCCTCTTCTCCTCTTCTCTTATCTCCTAATCTCCCCTATCTCCCTATCTCCTGTAGATGGCGATGTGCTGCCACGGCAGCGTCCCCACCGTCTTCACGTGCGTGAGCCCCACGACCGCCATCTCCTTCTTGATCTGCTCCTCCGACATCTTGTGCACTTCCTTGATCGGGACCTTCGGGTCCTCCTTGCGGAACTCGACGAGCACGACCCGCGCCCCCGGCTTGAGCCCCTTCCTGATCGCCAGCATCGTCTCGTAGGGGAACGCCAGCTCGTGGTAGACGTCGACCATGAGGAGCAGGTCCACGCCCTTCTCCGGGAGCTTCGGATCCTTCTCCTCCCCCTTGATGATCTCGACGTTCGTGGTCTTCTTCGACTCGATGTTCTTCTTGAGCTCCTTGATCATGTCGTCCTGGATCTCGACGGCGAGGACCTTCCCCTTGGGGAGCTTCGGAGCCAGTCGGAACGTGTAGTAGCCGCTCCCGGCTCCCAGGTCGCAGACCACCTCGTCCCCCTTGAGCCCCAGGGCCTCGATGACCTTGGTGGGCCGCTCCTCGTCCTCCCGCTCCGGGCGCTCCAGCCAGGGGATCCCGCCGGGCCCCATCACGTGCGCGATCTCGCGATCCATGTAGAACTTGCCGATCCCGTTCGGATCGTGCTTCGCGCGCGTCTCGTAAAGCGGGTCGGGCGGAGGAGGAAGCTTGTCCTCCTGATGGACGCACGCCAGGAACAGCGGCGCCAGGATCAATGCCCATCGGTTCATAGGGTCTCCCTCGTCGACCTACTATAATAGCGGGTCGCGCAACGTTTGTCCCGGGGCGCGGTTTAGACCTGCATGAGAACGCTCGCGCTCCTCCTCGCCCTCATCCTCCCCGCGGCCTCCTCCCCCCAGTCCGACCGGCCCAACTTCGTCATCTTCCTGGTCGACGACCTGGGCTGGACCGATCTGGGCTGCTTCGGCAGCTCGTTCTACGAGACCCCCCACATCGACCGCCTGGCCGCGCAGGGAATGAAGTTCACCCACGCCTACTCGGCGTGCACCGTCTGCTCCCCGACCCGCGCCAGCCTCATGACCGGGAAATACCCGGCCCGACTCCACGTGACCGACTGGATCGCCGGCCACAAGCAGCCGAAGGCCAAGCTCAAGGTGCCGGACTGGACGATGCACCTCGCGCACGAGGAGGTGACGATCGCCGAGGCGCTCAAAGGCGCCGGCTACGCGACCGCTTCGATCGGCAAGTGGCACCTCGGGCCGCCCGCGTACTTCCCCGAGAAGCAGGGCTTCGACCTCAACCGCGGTGGAAGCGACAAGGGGCAGCCGCCCAGCTACTTCTCGCCTTACAAGATCCCCACTCTCGAGGAGGGCGAGAAGGGCGAATACCTGACCGACCGCCTGACCACCGAGGCGCTCGCGTTCCTCGATTCCAACAAGGACCGCCCCTTCCTCCTCTACTTCCCCCACTACGGCGTCCACACCCCGCTCCAGGCGAAGAAGGCGCTCGTCGAGAAGTACCAGGCGAAGGCGAAAGCCGGAGCGGATCATTCGAACGCGACCTACGCGGCGATGATCGAGAGCGTGGACGACAGCGTGGGCCGAGTGGTGGCCAAGCTCGACGAGCTCAAGCTCTCGTCGCGCACCGTGATCGTCTTCACCAGCGACAACGGCGGGCTCCTCCGGAGCACCTCCAACCGGCCGCTCCGCGCGGGCAAGGGGTCCGCGTACGAGGGCGGAGTCCGCGTTTCGTTGATCGTCCGCTGGCCCGGCGCAGTGAAGGCCGGGACCGTCTGCGCGACGCCGGTGATCACCCCCGATCACGCGGCCACGATGCTGGACCTCGCGGGCGCGAAGCCGGCCGTCGACGGCCTGAGCCTCGTCCCGCTCCTCAAGGGCACGGGCGGCCTGTCGCGCGACGCGATCTTCTGGCACTACCCGCACTACCATCCGGGCGGCGCGACCCCCCACGGTGCGATCCGCCAGGGGGACCTCCGCCTGGTCGAGTTCTTCGAGGACGGTCGCGTCGAGCTCTACGACCTGAAGGAGGACGTGGGCGAGACGAAGGACCTGGCCGCGGCGCGGCCCGAGATCGCCCGCGAGCTCCGGAAGCGCCTCGCCGACTGGCGGGCCGCGGTGGGGGCCCAGATGCCCTCGCCCAACCCGGATTACGATCCCAAGGGGAAATAGACTCTGGACTCGGGCCCCCTCCTCAGGTACATTCCCCGGCCGTACCATCGGAGACTCGTCCCATGCTGATCCACGCCGTGTACTTCTGGATGAAGAAGAACGCCCTCAAGGGGGCCGCCGAACAGACGATCCGGGACGCGAAGAAGTACCTGAAGTCGAAGACCGTCCGGACGCTCCACGCCGGGCCGCCCGCGAAGACGACGGTTCGCGACGTCGTGAATGCGACCTTCGACGTCGGGCTGCTCGTGACGTTCGACAACGTCGCCGACCACGACGCCTACCAGGACGATCCGCAGCACCAGGTCTTCATCCGGCGAAACAGGAAAAACTGGCTCCGCGTCGAGGTCTACGACTTCCAGTAGGGGGGGATTTTCTTTGCCGCGCCCGGGAATCGCGGCAAGAATGGTCCGGTGCCCTCTTTCGCCTCACGCCCCGACGGTCCCCTCTGCCGCCAATGCCGCAAGCCCGTCGACTGGACCACCGTGCGCCGGGACGTCCGCGAGGCGCAGCCCCACGTCTTCGAGTGCGTCTACTTCTGCCCTCACTGCCGGGGGGTCCTCGAGTTCGCCTCCTGGCAGACCGGCGTCTCCCGCCGCGACTGACCCCTCTTTCTAATCACCCGATCCCCTATGGTTTTTGCCCCCAATCTCCCCTCGGCGGGGTATAGTTTCTTCGAACCTTTTCCTGCGGGGTCATGGACAGTTCCAGAACCGACCGGCGCGAGCCCTTCCGCATCCTCCTCATCGAGCACGACCCCGTAGACGTCAAGCTCATCATGTCGATGCTAGACACCGTCAAGCCGCTCCTCAACTTCTCGATCAGCCATGCGACCCGGCTCGACGCGGCCCTCGAGCGGCACGCCCAGCAGCCCCACGACGTCGCGCTCCTCGACCTGGCGCTCCCGGACGCCCCCGGGCTCGACGCCATTGACCGCTTCCGCCAAGGCGCCCCGGGCGTCCCCGTGATCGCCCTGGCCCATTCGTCCTTGGGATGCACTCCCACGCTCGCCGCCCAGCGGGGAGCGCTCGATCTCCTCTTCAAGAACCGGCTCGACCCGTACCTCCTCGTCCGGTCCGTCCGCTACGCCGCGGAACGACGGCGCTCCCGCGAGGCGCTCCTGAAGCGGACCGACCTCGTCCACCGCTACCAGGAGGCGCTCCTTGAGCTCGCCCGGCTCGACTCTTCGGACCTCGAGCCCGCCCTGCGGAGGCTGACCCTTTGTTCCTCCCAGATGCTGAAGGTGGAGCGCGTGGGCTTGTGGCTGTTCAACGAGGACCACAGCGACATCCAGTGCCGGCTCCTCTACCGGCTCGACGCGCGGGTCTACGAGCAGGGCATGCGCCTCGCCGCGCGCGATTACCCCCGCTACTTCGGGGCGCTCGAGGAGAGCCGCGTCGTGCCGGCCGACGACGCGCGGAAGGACCCCCGCACCGCCGAGTTCACGGAGGGCTACCTAAAGCCGCTCGGAATCACGTCCATGATGGACGTCCCCGTGCGCCTCCACGGCAAGCTGGCAGGCGTCCTCTGCTACGAGCACGTCGGGCCGGCCCGCGAGTGGACGCTCGAGGAACAGGAGTTCGCCTCGTCGATCGCCGACATGGCCTCGCTCGCGATCGAGGCCGAAGGCCGGCGCCGCGCGGAGGAGGCGCTCCGCGAGGAGCGCAACTTCGTCTCCGCCGTCCTCGACACCGCCAACATCATGGTGATCGTCCTGGACGCGTCGCTCCGGGTCGTGCGGATCAACCGGCAGTGCGCCCACACGATGGGCCACTCGCCCGACGAGGTAAGAGGGCTCCCCTTCGCCCCGCTCTTCCTGTCCCCGGAGGACGTCGAGCAGGGCCGCACCATCCTCTCGCAGGGCCACGACGCGCCCACCTCGGACCTCTTCGAGCACTCGTGGGTGACGAAGAACGGGAGCCGTCCCCGGATCAGCTGGTCGCGGACGTCGCTCGCCGGCCACGACGGCGCGCCCCGGTTCTACGTCGTCACCGCCACCGACATCACCGAGCGCAAGTCCCTCGAGGAGCAGCTCATCCACGACGCGTTCCACGACGCGCTCACCGGACTCCCCAACCGCGCGCTCTTCATGGACCGCCTCGGCCAGTGCCTCCGCCTCGCGCTCCGCCGGAAGGACTTGCGCTTCGCGGTCCTCTTCCTCGACCTCGACCGATTCAAGGTGGTCAACGACAGCCTCGGCCACCTCGCCGGCGACCAGCTCCTGATCGAGGTCTCCCGCCGCATCGAGCGCTGCGTGCGGCCCGGGGACACCGCCGCCCGCCTCGGCGGCGACGAGTTCACCGTCCTCCTCGAGGACGTGAAGGACGGCGCCGATGCCTCGCAGGTGGCGGACCGCATCCAGGCGCAGTTCAGGCAGCCCATCCTGCTCGGCGGCCAGGAGATCTTCACGAGCGCGAGCATCGGCGTCGCGCTCAGCGAGACCGGCTACGAGAAGACGGACGACATCCTTCGCGACGCCGACATCGCCATGTACCGCGCGAAATCGAATGGCGGCGCGCGCCACGAGGTCTTCGACCGCGCCATGCACGCCCGCGCGCTCCACATTTTCAAGATGGAGACCGACCTTCGCCGCGCCATCGAGCGGCAGGAGTTCGTCGTCCACTACCAGCCGGTCGTCTCCCTGCAGGACGGACGCATCTCGGGCTTTGAAGCCCTCGTCCGCTGGAACCACCCCGGTCGCGGGCTCGTCGCGCCCGGCGAATTCATCAAGATGGCCGAGGAGACCGGCCTCGTGATCGACATCGACCGCTGGGTGCTCCGCGAGGCGTGCCGGCAACTCCAGGAGTGGCACCTGAAATTCCCCAAGGCCCGGCCGCTCTCGGTGAGCGTCAACCTCTCCGGCCGCCAGTTCGGCCAGGCGGACCTCGCCCACTACATCGAGAGCACCCTCCAGTCGACCGGGCTGCACGGCGACTCGCTCGGCCTGGAGATCACCGAGAGCGTCCTCATGGACGGCGCCGACGCCGCCAACGCGATCCTCGAGAACATCCGCCGCGGCGGCGCGCGGTTCTACCTCGACGATTTCGGGACCGGCTATTCGTCCCTCTCCTACCTCCACAAGTTTCCGATCGACGCGCTCAAGATCGACCGCTCGTTCGTGGGTCGGATGGGCTCGGTGGGGGAAGGCCACGAGATCGTGCGGACGATCATCTCGCTCGCCCAGAACCTCGACATCAACGTGATCGCGGAAGGGGTCGAGACCCCCGAGCAACTGGCGGCCCTCCGGGCGCTCCGCTGCGAGTACGCCCAAGGCTACATCTTCTCCAAGCCTGTCGTCCCCGTGCAGGCCGAGGCGATGCTGGCCGACCGCAGGACCTGGTAGCGCCTTCTACTTTCCGCCCACCTCGTGGACGAGCTTCTCGACGTTTCCCGCCGCGTCCTCGCCATGCGCGGATACTTTCTCGGTCGCGTCGACCTCCGCCTCCCACTCGAGGAAGTTCGGCGCCAGCGCGCGGGCCTCGCGGCCGCCCACGACCACGCGCTTCACCTCGCCGTTGTCGGAAGTCGTCCCGCGCACGAGGAGCTTCCCTCCCGAGCGGCGGATCGATGTGATCACCGTCGCCGGCGGGAGATCGTCCACCGGTGAGAGGAACTCGGGGAACGCCGCGTCCTTCACCTCGACCACCCGCATGTTCTTCCCCGTGAAGGGGGTCGGGCCGGGCTGGTAGTCCAGGCCGTCCTTCGCCTTCTCCACCATGCTCGCCGTCAGGAGCTTCGCCGTCCGGCCCGGGCCGAACCAGTCGTGGAAGTAGTAGGGGATCAGGTCGTCGGGCGGGGGGTTCTTCGGCTGGCCGTTCGCGGTCGTGTCCACGTACGCGGCCCGGTACGGCTTGTTGTCCTTGAAGACCACGTTCCGGAAGTGCGACTCCGTCTTCCCGGCGGGCGACCACTGGCTCACCTGGATGAGCGTGCCGTGGGAGCGCTCGATCGTCAACCCGTCCACGCTGAGGGGCCCGTGCTGGCGGTTGTCGTCGTCGTGGCCCCGGTTGAACGGCTCGGCCGTCGACTCGCTGATGAGGAGCCGCCGGTAGACGTGCCGGTCGAAGTCCGGGTGGTAGATCCCGTAGACCGGCCGCCACAGCTTCATGTCCTCCACCAGGACGTTCGGCACCTCCGGACGGAAGGCGTAGTGGATGTCCCAGATCTTGGTGTTCCGGATCACGTGCGGGTGCTTCTCGTCGGGACCCGCGCGCTGCGCCCCGCGGACGCACTCGCCCAGGCGGATCCCGTAGAGGCCCTCGGAGTGCGACTCGTTGTCCTCGAACCGGACGAACGGCAGCGTCCGGATGTCGACGGTCTTCCGCTCTCCGTCGGGGTGGAGGATGGGCAGCTTCAGATCGAACTGGCTGGACGGCGTCGCCTCCGCCCGGAAGCCGTAGCGATCGTTCTCGCACGACACGTTCCGCGTGAAGCTGTTCAGGTTGTTCGCCCACCAGAAGCCTGCTCCGTCGTTGGGGTCGAACGGGAGGACCTGCTTGGGAAGCCTCTTCCCCAGGTACGCCTGGACCGCGAGGTTGCGGTCGAGGACATTGTACGCCTCGGTCCCGTCCTCGAGGAAGAAGCCGTGGCCCACACTCTGGTAGCCCACGCAGTCGCGGACGACCAGGTAGTTCGTCCCGTGGATCGTGATCCACCGGTTGCCGCTGTCCCAGATCGACGCGCCCAGGACCTGCGCGCCGCGCATCGAGTCCCCCACGAGGTGGAAGTGGAGGCTGTACTTGCCTAGGACGTTTTCCTTTCCGAGGTGACGGAACTCGGCGTAGCTGACGCCGCCCGCCGAGTGGCGGTGCCACATCGTGTGGCCGCGCCCTTTGGCCGGGTCGGCCGACTCGACGACGACGTTCCGGCTGAGGTTCGCCACCTCGCCCCGGAAGTCGCCCGCGCCCAGGTGGTCGAACTCGAGGGGCCGGTCGAGCGCGACCTTCGCGCCCTCGATCGCCTTGATCGTCCGCTCCTCGGTGAAGACCTTCCGGCGCTTCGCGTCGCCCGCGCGGCGCGTCCCCTGCTCGTTCATGTCGCGCTGCGTCGCGGTGACGATCACGCGGTCGCCCGTCTTCCAGCCCGTGACGGCCTCCGCGAGGAGGGCCTCGGAGGCCCCCGCCTTCGCGGTCTCGCCGAGCTTGAGCCAGGTGCGGCTCATCGGCGCGCCGTGGTACTCGAGCCGGCCGCCGCAGGAGACGATCGCGGGGCAGGTGGCCTTGTCCATGCCGTCGAAGTAGACCAGGCGGATCAGCGCGGTGTGCTTCGCGTCGACCGGCTGGTCGGCCGCGCCCACGCGGAGCGTCGGCTTCGCGTCGGCCGTCTCGCCCACCGTGACCCGCGCGTCGCAGCTGAAGCCGTCCTCGCTCGCGTCCTCGCCTCCCTGGATCTTGATGAGGCCGACATCGAGCCGCGTGTCGCGGTCGCGGGCAAAGTCGAGCGTTCCGGCGACGTGGATCAGGCGGATCGCCTGGTCGGAGACGACGTCGTAGGTGACCGCATGGCCCGCCCGGATCTGGACCCGCGCGCCGGCGCCCGGTACGGCGCCGCCCTCCCAGGTGGCCTTGTCCGACCAGGACCCGCTCTTGGCGGAGCGGATCAACTCGGCGGCGCGGCCGGGCCCCAGGAACCAGCCGAGCATCGCGAGCGTCACGAGCGCCGCGGCGGCCATCGGCAGCCGCTCCTTCCACCGCACGGGAGGCGCCAGCCGCTGCTGCACGCGCCGCATCCCCGCGGCGACGGCGTCGGGGGCCACGGGGTCTCGCTCGCCCGCCTCCTCGAGGACCTCCTCGATCGCCTGCGCGCGGCGGAAGCCGCGCCGGCACTCCGCGCACTCGACCAGGTGGTTCTCGACGGCCGGCCGCTCGGAGGAGTCAAGAAGGTCGTCCTGGTAGGACTCCAGCAGGTCGTTCGCGCGCTCGCAGTTCATCGCTCGTCTCCCAATAGTCGTCGGATCATCTGGCGTCCCCGGGCGATCTGCGACCGCAGCGTCGGGACCGGCGTGTCGAGGACATCCGCCATCGCCTCGTAGTCCATCCCTTCCAGGTAGTGCAGCGTGAGGACCACGCGGTAGGTCTCCGGCAGCCGGCCGACCTCCTCGAGGACCCGCTCCGCCAGCTCCTCGCGCTCCGCGACGCGGCCACTCGCCGGCGCCTCGGCCGGGGCGTCCGCCCCTCGCTTCCCCTTGGGGCGGTGGTGGTCGCGCCAGACGTTCGTGGCGATCCGAAAGGCCCAGGGAATGAAGCGCCCGGGCTCGCGGAGCTGGTCGAACGACCTAATGAGACGGACCATCGCCTCCTGGGTGAGCTCCTCGGCGAGGGCGGGGCGGCCCGTCGCAAGCTTCCGGTGGTACCGGAGGATCCGGGCGTAGATCTCCTCAAAGAGGCGGTCGCGCGCGGCGGCATCGCCCTGCATCGCGAGCCGGGCGTCCCGGGTCCCCGTCTCCGATTCTTGCGTCACGAACATCTAACAGGACTGACGGGGAGGTCGTCGCGGCGTGGCACGATTCGGCAAAGAAGCCCCGCATTCGTTCAAGGATCGACCCCGGGAATCCTCCGATGCCCGAGGCCAGACATCGAACCCCTGAACGGATTCGAAGCTCCTCTGTTGCTTACTTCTTGGCCGACTGGCGGCGGTGCCAGTCCTCCTTGAACAGGTTGAAGGTCTCGCCCTGGGTCGGATGCTCGCGGATGAAGTCCTCGTTCAGCGTGACGCCCAGGCCCGGCCCCGACGGGAGCGGGAAATAGCCGTCCTTCACCTCGGGATAGCCCGGCCCCTTCGCCGCATCCTTCACCCATGCGTCCACGAAGTCGTTGAAGTGCTCCTGGATCTTGAAGTTCGGGGTGCAGGCGGCGAGATGGAGGCACGCCGCCGTGCTCACCGGGCCGCCCGTGTTGTGCGGCGCGAACGTCACGTAGTAGGCGTCCGCCATCGCCGCGATCTTCTTCCCCTCCAGGATCCCGCAGGACATCGTGATGTCGGTCTGGAGGACGTCGAGCGCGCCCAGCTCGAGGAGCCGGCGCGTCTCGTGCCGCGTGTGGATCCGCTCGCCCGCCGCGACCGGGATGTTGATCTTCGCCGCCGCCTTCGCCATCGCCTCGAGATTGTCCGCGGGGACCGGCTCCTCCACCCACGAGGGCTTGAACTTCTCCAGGTCGCGCGAGAGATCGATCGCCGTCGCCGGGCTGAAGCGCCCGTGCATCTCGATCATGATCTCCACGTCCGGCCCGACCGTGCCGCGGATCGCCTCGATGAGCGAAATGGACTTGTTCTTCTCTGCGCGCTCCATCTCGTAGAAGCCCGACCCGAACGGGTCGACCTTGAGCCCCAGGTACCCGCGCGCGACGACCTTCTTCACGGCCTCCTCGAACGCCGCAGGGGTCCGCTCGACCGTGTACCAGCCGTTCGCGTAGGTCTTGATCCTGTCCCGGCACGCGCCGCCCAGGAGCTTGTAGACCGGCTGGTTGACCGCCTTCCCGATGATGTCCCAGCAGGCCATCTCGACGAGCGCGATCCCCGCCCCCGTGATGTCGTTCACGCGCAGGAAGTCGTCCACGAACGCCCGCTGGACGAGCTGCTCGACGTTGAACGGGTCGCTCCCGAGCACGTAGCGCTTCTCGATCTGCTTGAGGTAGCCGAGCAGCGCGTCGGTCCGGATCGACCGGACTTCCGAGACGCCGACCAGCCCCTCGTCGGTCTCAAGCTTCAGGAACGTCAGGTTCCTCCAGGGAGTGCCCATCACCATGGGCGTCATCTTCGAGATCTTCATCTAGAGGTCCTCCTGGGTGAGCTTTCCGTCGACCGTGCGCCAGACCTTCCGGGCGTTCCGGTCCTGAAGTTCGGCCGGGAGCGCCTCCTGCGGAAAATTCTGGTAGCAGACCGGGCGCGCCCAGCGGTAGATCGCGGCCGTCCCCACCGAGGTCGAGTGGACGTCCGTCGTCGCGGGATACGGCCCGCCGTGGTTCATCGATGGGCACACCTCGACGCCCGTCGGATAGCCGTTGAAGACGAGGCGGCCGACCCGGGTCTCGAGGATAGAAACCAGGCCCGCGTACTCCTTGAGGTCCGCCTCGGTACCGTGGACCGTCGCCGTGAGATGTCCTTCCATCGCCCGCGCGGCCTTCTCGAGCTCGTCGCGCGAGCCGCAGCGGACCACGAGCGTCGCCGGACCGAAGACCTCCTCGCGCAGGCGGCGCTCCTTGAGGAACGTCGCTCCGTCGGTCGTGAAGAGCGCGGCCTTCACCTGCGTCTTCTGCGCGTCGGCGGCGGCCGCCGACCGGCTCGCCACCTTCACGCCGTCGACCGAGGCGATCTCCTTCACCCCCTGCTCGTACCCCTTATGGATCCCCGTGTGGAGGAGCGTCCCGGCGGGCTGCTGCGCGATCAGGCCGCCCAGCTTCTCCATGAGCTTCCCGAGCGCCGGGTCGTCCACCGCGAGCACGGCCCCCGGCTTCGTGCAGAACTGGCCGTTCCCGAGCGCCACCGAACCCTTGAGCCCCTCCGCGATCGACTCGGCGCGCTCGCGGAGAGCGCCCGGCAGGATGAAGACCGGATTGACGCTCCCCATCTCCGCGTAGACCGGGATCGGATCGGGCCGCCGGGCGGCGGCGTCGAAGAGCGCGCGGCCGCCGCCCTGCGAGCCGGTGAAGCCCGCCGCGCGCGCCCTCGGATGGCGCACGAGCGCCGTCCCGATCTCATGGTTCGCGCCCTGGAGGAGCGAGAAGACCCCGGGCGGCATCCCGCAGGCGGCGACCGCCTTCCGGACCGCCTCGCCGACCAGCTCGGCCGTCCCCGGATGGGCACGGTTCGCCTTCACGACCACCGGGCAGCCCGCCGCGAGCGCCGACGCCGTGTCGCCGCCCGCGACCGAGAAGGCCAGCGGAAAGTTGCTCGCGCAGAAGACCACCACCGGCCCGATCGGGATCAGCATCCGCCGCACGTCGGGCTTGGGGAGGGGCTTGCGGTCGGGGATCGCGCGGTCGATCCGCGCGTCGACCCACGAGCCGTCGCGCACGAGTCCGGCGAAGAGGTTGAGCTGGCCGACGGTGCGGCCGCGCTCGCCGGTGATCCGGTCGGGCGGGAGCGCCGTCTCGGCGGAGGCGCGGTCGATCAGCTCCTGCCCGAGCGCGACGATCTCCGTCCCGATCCGCTCGAGGAACGCCGCGACCGCCTCGGGTTTGACCTTCCGGTAGACCTGGAACGCCGCCTCGGCGGCCTCCATCGCGCGGTCGAGCTCGTCGGCCGCGACCTCGTGGAAGGGGGGCTCCATCGCGGCGCCGGCGCCGGGGTTCCACGCCTTGAAGGTCTTCGGGCCGGCGGCGCCGAGCTCGCCGGCGACCAGGTTCTTTCCGTGAAGCGCCATCGTTCACCTATCGCTGGGATCCGATCGGAAGCAGGTTCCCCGCCGGGTCGAATGCGATCTCCGCGGGCGGCCCGAGGGCCGCGAGCTCCCTCTTCCCCTTCACCGCCTCCGCGAACGCATCCGAGACCTCGATGACGCCGAGCGAGAGCGTGTCCTGGATACGGATCACTCTGGCTTTCGAAGGGTCCTCGAGCGCCAGCGTCCCGAGCGCCCCCGCCACGGCGTCGCGGTCGGTGTCGAACGTGATCGGGATCTTCACCGTCGCCACGCTGAGCGACGTCAGCGCGTTCATGTACATCGACTTCTTGTCGATCTTCGCGACGAGCTTCGCCGTCGTAAAGTCGGCCATCCCGATCCCGATCGCGTTGCCGTGGGACTCTGGGGTGAGGTCCGTGACGAGGATGCGGCGGACGACCGGGTTCCACGAGCGGTCGGAGAGCGTGGCCGTGTAGCCCTGCACGGGCCGGCCGACCACGTTCGGGTCCATGCCGGGGCCGCTGATGTTCTTCCCGATCCGGTCGATGATGAGGAGGTCCATGTCGTCGAACGGCAGCCGCGGCATGAGCGTCCGCGCCTCGGCCTGGAGCTCCACCTCGCGCGCCTCGATCTCGGCGGCCGGGACGACCGCGAGGCGGGCGGTCTCGTGGTAGGGGTCCTCGAGGATCGCCACGCCCCAGAGGATCGGGGCCTTCCGGAGCGACACGGCGGCGACGCCCTGGATCACCCGCTCGAGGCCGAACTTCTGCCCCGCCGCGTGGCAGGCCGCCGCGCCCGCCTGCTTGCCCAGGCCGATCGCGGCCATCTTGAGGAGGCCGCTCCCGACCTTCCCGATGAAGTCGGTGTGGGGCTTCACGCGGTTGACGAGGACGATGCCGTCCGCCTTGAGCGCCTCCGCGCTGAAGTGGACCGCGATGCCCTCCTCCGTGGTCCCGAGCCGCTCGGCGGCCATCGAGTCGCGGAGAGGGACGCCCATCTTCTCCTCGGTGATGCCGTATTCGGCGAGAAGCCCGCGCTGTCCCTCGGGCGTGGCGCCGCCGTGGCTCCCCATGGCGGGGACGATGAAGGGGTTCGCGCCGGCGTCCTTCAGGATCGCGATCACGGTCGAGACGACGGCGGCGTAGTTCGAGATGCCCCGGCTGCCGGCCGCGACGGCGATCGAGGCGCCGCGCTTCACGGAGGGCTTGAAGTCGCGCCGGAGCGTTGCCGCGATGTCGAGCGGCGGCGCCTTCGGGAAGTCCTGCCGGACCGCCATCATCCGGATCATTCGGGGATCCCCAGCCCTTTCGCGCCTCTCTGGGACATCACGGCCTCGGGAGCGTGGCGCTGGATCATGTCCATCACGAGGCGCGCGCGGTGGAGGCGCTCGCGGCTCATGGCGAGGGCGACGTTCCTCAGCTGCTCCCCATAGGGGTAGATGTCGGGCGCGTTCCGGAGGCCCATCTTGACGTAGACCGGGGAGGCGACGCGGATCATCTCCGGGACCTCGTAGGTGCGGATGTAGCCGCCGAAGCCATCGGGGACCTCGACGTAGATGTCGAGCGGGACGTCGATCGCGCCGCGGAGCCCGGCCAGGTGGGCGAGCGAGAGGTCGGGCGAGACGTTGATCGTCCCGGCCCCGAGCGACTCGAGGACCTTCGCGGTCATGGGGTTGGTGACGCTGAAGAGGATGGAGATCTTCAGGACGAGGCTCGCGGGGAGCTCGCCCGCCCTTTTCATCTCGTTCAGGACGTGGAGCAGGCCGAGGTCGGCGACCAGGACGCTGCGGAGCCCGAGGTCGCAGCCGCGCTTCACGTCCTCGACCGCGTAGAGGAGCTGCGACGCGCCCCGGAGGTTCCCGCCGATGATCTTCCCCGCCGGCACGTGGGGCTGCGGGGTCGTGTCGTACCCCGCGCGGGGGCCGACGAAGAGCGACAGCTCCATCTTCGCGTCCCGGGCGATCCGGCACATCGACGCGATCTCCGCGTCGGTCAGGAGCATGATGCCCGAGCCCTGGCTGACGCGGTGGATGAGGATCTTGTGCTTGTCGGCCTCCTCCAGGACGGCGGAGAGGGCCTCGGGGGTCTCGATGCTGGGGATCTCGAAGCGGTACTGGGCGCCGTCGGGGAAGCGCTTGGCGGAGGCCGCCAGGGCCGCCTCCTCGGGGACGAGGCCCAATTTCTTCGCGATCCGGGTCATGATTCGCCCGGCATTATGAGGGGCGGTCCGGGTCAAGTCCAGCACTCCCCGCAGCCGCCTCCGCGGTCCCGCATTCCACCCCCGGCCCCCGTTTCCCCGTTGCATTCCGGCCCCCTTCCCGCTAATATGCCCCGCCTTCGGTTTTCTAATCAGGGACCTATGATCGACGCCAGCAAGATCCGCAACATCGGCATCATCGCGCACATCGACTCGGGGAAGACCACCACGAGCGAGCGCATCCTATTCTTCACCGGCCGCACCCACAAGATCGGCGAGGTGGACGACGGGAACACGGCCCTCGACTGGATGGACCAGGAGCGCGAGCGCGGCATCACCATCACCGCCGCCGCCACCGCCGTCGAGTGGCGGGACCACCGCATCAACCTGATCGACACCCCCGGCCACGTCGACTTCACCGTCGAGGTCGAACGCTCGCTCCGCGTCCTGGACGGCGCCGTGGCCCTCTTCTGCGGCGTCGGCGGTGTCGAACCCCAGTCCATGACCGTCTGGCGCCAGGCCGAGAAATACCAGGTGCCTTCGATCTGCTTCATCAACAAGATGGACCGCACGGGCGCCGACTTCTTCGACGTCGTCGAGAAGATCCAGAAGGAGCTCGGCGGGAACGCCGTCCCCATCGTCCTCCCTGTCGGCAAGCAGGAGCAGTTCAACGGCCTCATCGACTTGGTCAAGAACTGCGAGGTCCTCTTCCACGAGACCAAGGGGCAGCTCCACGTCGAGGAGCGGCCCATCCCCGAGGCGTGGAAGGACGAGGCCCACAAGTGGCGGAAGAACCTCGTCGAGAAGGTCTCCGAGCAGGACGAGAGCCTCCTCGAGAAGTTCGTCTCCGGGGTGGAGCCCAGCGAGCTGGAGATCCGCGCGGCGCTCCGCAAGGCGACGCTCGCCCGCTCGATCCATCCGGTCCTCTGCGGCTCCGCCGCCCGCAACATCGGCATCCAGCGGCTCCTCGACGCCGTCATCGACTACCTACCGGCCCCCAAGATCGAGGAGGGACCGCTCGCCGCGCTCGCCTTCAAGATCTTCAGCGACCGCCACAACAAACTGACCTACGTCCGCGTCTACCGCGGCCGCCTCGACGCGGGATCCTACGTGCTCAACAGCACCCGCAACCATCGCGAGCGCGTCGGCCGCCTCGTCGAGATGCACGCCAACAAGCCGATCGCCCGCGAGTACCTGGACGCCGGCGAGATCGGCGCCGTCATCGGCTTCGACAAGACCCTGACCGGCAACACGATTTGCGACCCCGAGCACCCCGTGCAGCTCGAGGCCATCGAGTTCCCCTCCCCCGTCATCTCGGTCTCCATCACCCCCGAGTCGCGCGGCGACCGGGACAAGCTCTCGTATGCCCTCGCCAAGCTGGCCGAGGAGGACCCGACGTTCATCGTCAGCTTCGACCAGGAGACCGAGGAGACGATCATGTCGGGCATGGGCGAGCTCCACCTCGAGATCCTGGTGGACCGTCTCAAGCGCGAGCACAACGTCATGGCGAAGGTCGGCCGCCCCCAGGTGGCCTACCGCGAGACCGCGACCGCGGCCTCCGAGGTCGACCACAAGCTCCAGAAGCAGACCGGCGGCAAGGGCGACTTCGCCCGCGTCTGCCTCAGCTGCGAGCCCCTCCCCTCCGGGAGCGGCTTCGAGTTCGTCAACGACGTCAAGGGCGGCAATGTCCCCAGGGAGTACGTCCCCGCCGTCGAGAAGGGCGTGATCGACGCGATGCAGAAGGGCCCCTACGCGGCCTTCCCGGTTGTCGACCTCCGCGTGACGCTCACCGACGGCGACTATCACGACGTCGATTCGAGCGAGCGCGCGTTCTTCACCTGCGCGTCGATGGCCTTCAAGGAGCTCTTCCGGAAGGCCGCACCCGCGCTCCTCGAGCCCGTCATGTCCGTCAGCGTGGTCACCCCCGCGGAGTACCTGGGGGGCGTGAACGGCGATCTCGCCTCCCGCCGCGGCCGGATCGAGGCGATGGAGCAGAAGGGCGTCAACCACGAGATCCGCGCCTACGTCCCGTTGGGCTCGATGTTCGGCTACTCCACCCAGGTGCGCACCCTCTCGAGCGGCAAGGCCACCTTCACGATGACCTTCGACCACTACGAGCCGGTGCCGTTCAGCCTGGCGGAGGAGATCGTGGCCTCCCGGCAGAAGATCGTCCAGACACGCCGGGCGTAGCCGCCCTTCTTCTCCCGATCCTTGCTCCCGGACGCCCGGGGGATATAATATTGAACGATTCCTCGGCCGAGCCCAGTCCGACGTGGAGAGGATGGGAGAACCTATCGTGGCCGCCGTCAATCCCGCCCTCCTGTTCGGCACGATCGCCCTGCAGACCGGTCGGCTGACGAAGGAAGCCCTGGACGCCGTCCTCGAGGAGCAGGAGAAGGCCCCCGCCCCGCTCGGCGAAATCTGCCGCCGCCGCGGCCTGCTGAGCTCCAACCAGATCCGCCGGATCCTCCAGGTCCAGCGGGAGGGCGCAGTCGCCGAGGTGGAGACCCGCCTGGGCTCCCTTGCCGTCCGGAACGGCTTCGCCCGGGAGGAAGACATCGGCGCCGCCCTCGTCCATCAGACCGGAGCTCTCGCAAAGCTCGGTGAGATCCTCCTCGAGAAGGGCGCGATCTCGACCCAGGCGCTCAGCGCGCTCCTCGCCGCCCAGGAGAGGCTCCGGAAGGGCGCGATTTCCGACGAGGAACTCGACGTGGAGACGAAGGAGGTCCCCGTCGTCGCGGCCCCGGCCGCCGCCCCCGCGGACCCGGGCGCGTGGCTCATCCTGGAGACCTCCGCGGGGCGGCACGAGCCCTTTCCCGTGGGCGCCGCCGCGATGATCGGGCGCATGAGCTCCCACGAGGTCCCCGTGCCCGATATGGGCTCGTCCCGCAACCACGCGCGCCTCGAGTTCTCGGCCGTGACCCGGCAGCACGTCCTCGCCGACCTCGACAGCCGCAACGGCACCTACGTGAACGGCGAGCGCCTCGCGGTCCCCCGCGCGCTCCTGCCCGGCGACCGCATCCGGATCGGCGACGCGATCTTCCGCTACGCGGTCGGGCCGGGCATCGCGCTTGGGGAGCCGCCGCCCGAACCGCCTCCTCCTCCTCGCGCTCGCGTGAAACCTAGCGAGGCTTTCCGCCGCGTCTTCGCGAAGCTCGCGCCGGGCGTCCATCCGCAGCGTCAGCTCTTCGTCCTCGCCGCCTGGATCGGGATGCTCGCCTCCTTCCTCCCATGGACCCGCCACGCGGACGGCGCGACCACGCCGGGGATAAAGGGCCTCGGCCTCGTCGCGCTCGTCCTATTCGGCGGGACGACCGTGCTCGCACTCCTCAAGGACCGCTCGCGAGCCCCGGAGGGCCGTGTCCTCATGGCGATCGTCGCCGCGCCGGCCCTGGTCGCGGGGATCGGCATGACCCGCCTGATCGCCCTCGCGCTCGACCCGGCGGCAAGCGGCGGGGTCGGCCTTCACCTGGCGATGCTCTCCGGCGTCGCGGTCCTCCTCTCCGTCTGGCTGCGGCGCGACCTGCGCGAGGCCACGCCCCTCTCCCACCCCAAGAAGCTCTGGGGCTCGGTGAAGGGCGCAGCGGCGCTCGCGAGCGGGACGACCCTCCGGATATTTCGCGACATGACCGGCAGGCGGGCGCACGAGAAGGCGCTCCTCTTCCGGAAGAGGGACGACCTCCTCCGCCGGGTGGGCGCGGCAGCCCGCGTCTCGAAGATCCCCTGCGCCGAGGCCGACGCGGTCGAGAAGGTCTCCCAGGAACTCGAGGTCTCGAGGCGCCGCTGCGGCGGGGACGGCGGGACGACCCCCGCGAAGGACGTGATCCTCGCCAGGCACGAACTGAAGAACGCCGAGCTCCGCCTCGAGCGCTCGCTCTTGCGACTGGGCCGGAGCGTCGTCGACCGCGGCGTCCCGCTCGAGACCGAGCGCGCGCAGATCGCCGAGGTGCTGCTCCTGGACGCGCAGGTCCGGGAACTGGGTTAGCCGAGAAGCCGAACCTCAGGCCCGCCTCCTCCGTTCAACAGGGGATGTTTCCCGTCCTGGCGGCCTTCGTCCTGGCGTCGATCCAGGATGACCCTGGCCGGCTGCTGGAAATGCTCCGTTCGGCCGATATCGCCGAGCGGGACGCCGCCGTGGCCGGCCTCAAGTCCCTCGGGGAGGCCGCCCTTCCCGTTCTCAGGCGGGGGGCACGGGACCCCGACAGCGAAGTGGCCGCCCGTTCCCGCGGGCTCCTCGACCGGATGGTCACGCCTAAACTACTCCGGGAGCTGCCCGACCTCTTCGACCGGGCCGAGCGGCGCGATGACCGCAGCTTCGCCGAGTTGTACCTCCGTATCGTGCAGACGACCGTCGACCCGCCGCTGGATGGAGAGGACCTTGCCCTCCTGGCGGGCGCGGCGGACCGCGGCGCTGCGACGGTGGACGAGAAGCGCCTCATCCTCGGACATGCGGTGGCATGGAAGCACGTCCTCATCCTTCCCGAGGCCCGGAAGCTTCTGGGTGATCGGTCCGGGGAAATCCGCGTGAGCGCCGTCTGGGCGGTCGGCGAGTTGGGATCGAAGGCGGACTTTCCCGCGATCGTGGCGGCCCTGCAGGACCGGGATCCATCGGTGGCCGAACAAGCGATCCTCACCCTGAGCGATCTCGGCATCCGCGAGTCATGGGAGAAGATCGCGCCGTTCCTGGGATCAAAACCGGGCGGCCTCCGCGCGGCGGCGATCCGCGCGGCGGGAAAGTTGCGCGTTCCCGAGGCCTCTCCAGCTCTCCTGGCGGAGCTTCGAACCAAGGACGGCGCTCGAGGAAGCGCGGCCCGATCGCTTGCCGAACTCGGCGTCCGCAAAGCCGTTCCTGCGCTCATCGACCTGCTGTCGTCCGAGCGGGAGGACGAACGCCTCGCGGCCCTGGACGCCCTCGTTCAGCTCGAAGCGGGAGAGGCCGTCGCTTCGATCCGCAAGGCCCTGGGGGATCCCCGCGAGGCGGTCCGTTCGAAGGCTGCGCGGGCCCTCGAGCGGATGCGGTAGAATGGAGCGATGATCCTCCTGAGTGGCGGCGGTTGCCTGATCAAGATCGTGGGCGCCGTCGTCGGGCTCGTGGCCTGCGGGGTCGCGATGATGCTCGGGCTCAAGGATGTGCGGGCGGGGGGCGCGGGCTGCATCGCCTGGGGCGTGACCGTGATCCTCCTCGCGCGCCGCGACCCCCGGGTCCGCGACGGAAAGCTCCCCGCCTGGGGCGTCCTGGTCGCCGGCGTCGGGATCGCCACCTTCCTCTGGCCCGCGGGGTTCAACGAGCAGTCGCGGGTGAAGGAGCAGGCGAAGTCGGCGACCGGGAAGCTCTCCGCGAACCTCGCGAGCGGCTCCCATCCGATCGCGGAGTCGAAGGCGGGCGCGTACCGGCTTTCGGTCCTCGAGTTCGAAAAGCAGGCCGGGCTCTCGGGCAAGGTGAGCGTCTCCGTCGAGCTCGACGGACCCGATCCCGCGACGGCGAAGAAGGCGTCGGTCTTCGTCGAGACCGAACGCCTCAGGGACTACGGCAACGACGGGAAGAAGGCGCTGGCCGGGCGGCTGATCAAGCTCCTGCAGGCCGACTTTCCGAAAGCCGCCTGCAATGCCGCCGTGCGAGGGCCATTCCAGTGGGGGGTCCAGGCCACGTCGCCTTCGCCGGGCCAGGCGCCCTCCGTCTCGCTCAGCTCCGAGAAGCCCGGCTTCTGAGCCGCCGGGGGCTGGGGCGTCAGGACCGTCCCTTCAACTCCGGGATCGGCGCGCCGTGGGTGAGGATCGGCGTGGGCCGCCCGGAGAAATCGGGGAGCGCCACCTGCTCCGCCGGGATGCCCAGATGGCGGTAGATCGTGGCCAGGAAATCCCCGGTCGAGAACCTCCGCTCGACCACCTCCTCGCCCCGCTTGTCCGTGGCGCCGATCACGCAGCCCGTCTCGATGCCGCCGCCCGCCCAAAGCTGCGAGAAGGCCCGCGGCCAGTGGTCGCGGCCGGGCTGGACCGTCCCCACCGGGCCGCTCGCGACCCCGCCGCCGCTGCTGGCCACCTCGGTCAGGCGCGGCGTCCGACCGAACTCGCCGGTGACGACCACGAGCACCCGCTTGTCCAGGCCCCGCGCGGTGACGTCCTCGATCAGGGCGCTGACGGCCTGGTCGAAGACGGGCGCCCTGAACTTCATCGCGTCGAAGATGTGGTGGTTGACCGCGTGGTCGTCCCAGTTGCCGACACGCCCGCAGAGCGGGCCGTCGAAGGTCGTCGTGACGATCTCCACGCCGGCTTCGACGAGCCGGCGGGCCATGAGGCACTGCTGCCCCCAGGCGTGGCGGCCGTAGCGGTCGCGGACGCGGTCCGGCTCGCGCGTCAGGTCGAAGGCCTCCCGGGCCGAGGGGCTGGTCAGGAGCTTGAGCGCCTGCCCCTCGAAGTCGTCGATCGTCTTCATCGCCCCCGAGTGATCCGCGGCCCGCGCGAGGCCGTCGAGCCGTCGGCTGAGCCGGACACGCTCGCCGAGCCGCTCCGCCTGGGCCGGGTCCCGGAGGCCGATGTTGGGGACCTCGAAGCGGGGGTCGCTGGGGTCGCCCGTCACGGAGAAGGGGCCGTAAGCCGGGCTCACGTAGCCGGAGCCCGCGATGACGAAGCCGTCGTAGGTGGAGACCGGGTTCACGCCGACGTAGTTCGGCAGCGGACGGGCGCGGTCGGCGCGCAGCAGGTTGGCCACCGTCATCCAGTCGGGATAGATCGGCCGCTGCTTGTCCTGCGGGTCGGGATCGCCGCCGAGCATCTGGAGCGAGCCGGCCGGATGGCCTCCGCCGGTGTGGGACATCGAGCGGACCAGCGTGAACTTGTCGGCGATCTTCGCGTGGAGCGGGAGCAGTTCGCTGACCCGCAGGCCGGGCACGCGCGTGGAGAGGGGGCCGAAGATGCCGCGGAATTCGGACGACGCCTCGGGCTTGGGGTCGTACGTCTCGAGGTGGGAGGCCCCTCCGCGCAGCCAGACCAGGATGACGGCCGTCCTGGGCTTCGCCTCCTGGGCCGTCGCCGCGCGCAGACGGAAGAGCCCCGGGAGCGAGAGGCTCGCGAACCCGGAGAGTCCGGCCCGGAGGAACTCGCGCCGCTTCATAAGGTCTCTCTTATTATGTCCCGAAGAGCTTCACCATGCGGTCGCGGGCGGAATCAATGTGGGCCAGCATGGCCCGCTGCGCCGTCCGCGGATTGTGCGCCGCGACCGCCCGGACGATCTCGTCGTGGCGGACGACGGCGCGGTCCTTCTCCAGCGACAGGAGGTCGAGGCGGTCGACGTACTCAAGGAGATGCTTCAGTTGGTCCAGGACCCGCTGGTTCCCCGCGATCTCCGCGAGGCCGAGGTGGAACCGGTGGTTGGCCGCGACGAGCTCGCCCTGCGTGGAGCGGGGATTCCGCTCGGCCTCGAGGGTTGCCTTCAGCACCTCGATCTGCTCTGCCCCGGCCGTCCGGGCGGCTTTCTCCGCCGTGAAGCCCTCGAGGAGCTTCCGGTACTCGTAGACGTCGACGATCTCCCGCACGGAGAGAGGGGGGACGAGGTACCCCTTGTGGCGGATGTGGGAGAGCCAGCCCTCCTGGGCCAGGCGGTTGCAGGCCTCGCGGACCGGGGTGCGGCTCGTCCGGCAGAGCCGGGCCAGGGCCACTTCCGCCAGGAACTCGCCCGGGCGGGCGCGCCCCTGGAGGATCCATCCCTTGACGAGGCGGTGCACCCGGTCCACTTCCCCTTCCCGGCTCCCCCGGGGCATGAGGGTCCGGGGCTCCCCCAGTCCTCCGCGCGCAACGCTCTCGCTCATCACCTAAAGTGTATACACTTGGAATACACAGGGAGGGGCCGAATTCGCGCACGAGACTTCTACACAAGCGGCGCGGCAGTTCCTAGAATACCGGGCCATGAACCCCTTCCTGGAAGAACAGTTCTCGCTCTCGGGCGAAGTGGCCGTCGTGACGGGCGGCACGGGCGAACTCTGCAGTGCGATGGCCCAGGCGATGGCGCAGGCGGGCGCGAAAGTGGCGATCGTCGGGCGCGACGCGGCGAAGGCGGAGAAGCGCCTGGAGGCGATCCGCAGGGCGGGCGGCGAGGCGGTCTTCATCGCCGCGGACGTGACGAAGAAAGCCGAACTGGAGCGGGTCGCAGCCGAGACCGTCAAGAAGTTCGGGAAGCTCACGATCGCCATGAACGGCGCGGGGACCAACTCCCCCACCCCCTTCCTCGAGATCTCCGACGAGGAGATGCAGCGGATCCTGGAGACCAACTACAAGTCGGTCGTCTTCGGCTGCCAGGTCTTCGGGAAGGTCCTGATCGACCAGAAGCAGGGCGGGACCATCGTCAACATCTCGTCGATGTCGGCCATCCGGCCGCTCTCGCGCGTCTTCACGTACAGCGCGACCAAGGCGGCGGTGCTCAACCTCACGATGAACCTCGCGCGCGAGTGGGCGCCGGAGGGGATCCGCGTGAACGCGCTCTCGCCGGGTTTCTTCCCTGCCGAGCAGAACCGCAAGATCCTGCAGCCCGAGCGGGTCGCGAAGATCATGGCCCACACGCCCATGAACCGGTTCGGAGAGGCCTCCGAGCTCATGGGCCCGATCGTCTTCCTCTGCGCCCGCAAGGCGGGCAGCTTCGTCACGGGATGCCACCTGACCGTGGACGGCGGGTTCTCCTGCATGGAATTTTCATGAAGAAGCTGGAAACTGGAAGCTGGAAGCCAGACGAAGAGAGAGGCCATGAAGATCAAGGACGCTAAAGAAGCGACGCTCGACATGCTTTCGCTCGGCGAATGCATGGTCCGTCTCTCCCCCGAGGGGCGCCAGCGGATCGAGTTCGCCCCGCTCTTCGAGGCGTGGGTGGGCGGCGGAGAATACAACGTCGCCTACGCGGTGGCGCGCATGGGGCTGCGCGCGGGCTGGGTCTCGCGCCTCCCCGACAACTATGTCGCCTCGATGATCCGCAACCACGCGCGGGGCGGCGGCCTCGACATCTCGGACGTCGTCTGGGTCCCCTACGACGGCGTCGGGCGGACCGACCGCGTGGGCCTCAACTGGACCGAGGTCGGGACCGGCGTGCGCGGCTCGGTCACGATGTACGACCGCGGCCACTCGGCCGCGTCGCACTTGAAGCCGGGCGAGGTCGACTGGAAGAAGGTCTTCGCGAAGGGGGTCCGCTGGTTCCACACGGGGGGCATCTTCTCGGCTCTCTCGACTTCGTGCGCCGAGGTGGCGCTCGAGGCGCTCAAGGCCGCCCGCGAGGCAGACGTGGTCACGAGCTACGACCTCAACTTCCGCTCCAAGCTCTGGAGCGCGAAGGAGGCCAGCGCGGCGACGCAGAAGCTCCTCCCCCACATCCAGGTCCTGATCGGCAACGAGGAGGACTTCATCAAGGTCCTCGGCATGAAGATCGAGGGCGTGAAGGAGGACTTCAAGGGCCTGGAAGTCGACGGCTACAAGCGGATGGTCGAGCAGGTGGTGAAGGCCCATCCGCAGGTGCAGGCCGTCGGGACGACGCTCCGCGAGGTGGTGAGCGGCCTCGTCAACCACTGGAGCGCCATCTTCTGGTGCGAAGGCCGGTTCTACGAGAGCCGGAAGTACGAGAACCTGGAGATCGAGGACCGGGTGGGCGGCGGCGACGGCTTCGCCGGCGGCGTCATCTACGGCCTGCTCTCCGGGAAGGGAGCGCAGGAAGCGGTGGAATACGGCGCGGCGCACGGGGCGCTCGCGCAGTCGACCCGCGGCGACACCTCGATGGTGACGCTGGACGAGATCGAGCACGTCCGGAAGGGCGGGAGCGCGCGGATCAAGAGGTAGAAAACAGCCGCAGAGGCGCAGAGAAGCTTGAATCTATCGAGAGAATTCTCTGCGCCTCTGCGGCCTCTTTAAGGTCCTCTCTATGACGAAATCGCAGATCGGGCTCGTCGGCCTCGCCGTCATGGGCGAGAACCTGGCGCTCAACATCGAGCGCAACGGCTTCCCCATCACGGTCTACAACCGGACCGGTGAGCGCACCGAGGCGCTCCTGGCCGGCCGGGCCAAGGGGCTCCGCTTCACCGGGGCGAAGACCGTCCAGGAACTGGTCGCCTCCCTCGAGCGGCCGCGCCGCATCATTCTCATGGTCAAGGCCGGCGCGCCGGTCGACGACATGATCGCCCAGCTCGCCCCGCTCCTCGAGCCCGGCGACATCCTGATCGACGGCGGCAACTCCCACTTCGCCGACACCCGCCGCCGCGACGCGGCGATCCGGGCGAAGGGGCTCCACTTCGTCGGCTCGGGTGTCTCGGGCGGCGAGGAGGGCGCGCTCTGGGGCCCGTCGCTCATGCCCGGTGGCCCGAAGGAGGCGTACGAGAAGATCCGCCCCGTCTGGGAGAAGATCGCCGCCAAGGTCGACGACGGCCCGTGCGTCACCTACATCGGCCCCGACGGCGCCGGGCACTTCGTCAAGATGATCCACAACGGGATCGAGTACGGCGACATGCAGCTGATCGCCGAGAGCTACGACGTGCTCCGGCAGGCGCTGGGGCTGGACGCCCCGAGGCTGGCCGAGATCTTCGAGGAGTGGAACAAGGGCCTCCTCTCCAGCTTCCTGATCGAGATCACCGGCAAGGTGCTCCGGAAGAAGGACGCCGAGACCGGGAAGTGGCTGGTCGACCTGGTCCTCGACAAGGCCGGACAGAAGGGGACCGGCAAGTGGATGAGCCAGATCGCGCTCGACCTGGGCGTCGCGATCCCGACCGTGAACGCCGCGGTCGAGGGGCGCATCCTCTCGGCCTACAAGACCGAGCGCGTGGCGGCGAGCAAGGTCCTCTCGGGCCCGAAGCCGACGAAGTACGCGGGAGATCCCCAGTCGCTGATCGACGCGGTCCAGGACGCGCTCTACGCCTCCAAGATCTGCTCCTACGCGCAGGGGCTGCTGATGATGAAGGTTGCGAGCGACGAGTACAAATGGGGGCTCGAGCTCGGCGAGATCGCCCGCATCTGGAAGGGCGGCTGCATCATCCGCGCGCAGTTCCTGGACCTCATCAAGACCGCGTTCCGGAAGAACCCGGGCCTGCCGAACCTGCTGCTCGACGACCACTTCAAGGCGTGGGTGACGGAGGCGCAGCCGCGCTGGCGCCACGTGGTGCAGACGGCCCAGTCGATGGGGATCCCGGTGCTCGCGATGTCGGCCAGCCTCGCCTACTACGACAGCGTGCGGGCCGAGAGGCTGCCGCTCAACCTCACGCAGGCGCAGCGCGACTACTTCGGCGCGCACACCTACGAGCGCGTGGACAAACCCGGGCAGGGGCCGTTCCACACGGAGTGGGGAACGTAGGCCAGCGGATCCCGCCGCCCTACAGGATGTCCTGCGGGCGCGGACGGAAGGACTTCAGCGCCTCGGCGTAGCGGACGCCGCAGGCCGAACCCCGATACCGGGAAAGCGCCTCCTTCGCCGACCGGGCGCCGTCGGGCTTCGCGCGGTCGTACGCCTCGTTCCGCAGCGCCGCCATCAGCTCGCCCAGCCAGTCGCTCGCCTCGCCCCACACGTCCGAGACGTCCATGTAGGTGTCGGGCTCATAGCCGATCGTGTGGCCCGGGCCGTTGTCGTACCAGTAGATCGCCTTCGCGGGACGGTACCCCGCGTCCGGCTCGAGCAGGCGGTCGCCGTGCTGGAGCGCCACCTTGGACAGCGCGGAGGCGACCGCGTGGTCGGCGTGGCGATCGTCGGGCCAGAGCATGAGGGCGACGTCGGGCTGGATCTCCGCCACGGCCTTCGCGACCGCGCGCTTGGCCTCGACCGTCACGTCGAACTTCATCTCGGAGAACTCGAGGAACCTCATCTCCACCCCGCGCGCCTTCGCGAGCTCGACCGACCGTGCCAGAAGCTGCGCCTCGCGCCCCCGCACCGGCTTCCAGTTCGTGTAGTCGCCGATGAGCGAGAGGACCACGGTGCGGTAGTTCTTCCGGACGGCACGGAGCAGGGTCCCGCCGAGCCCGAAGACACTGTCGTCGTAGTGGGCGCCGATGGCCAGGAGCGTGGGCATGGGTCGGTCCTCTCCTGACTATACACCGCTCAGGGCTGTACACCGCTCAGGGGTGCCACTCGCCCTCGAAGAAGCCCTTGTACGACTGGCCGAACCAGGCGGGCGACGACGGTTGGCCCTCCTGGCCGAGCGCGTCGACCGCGACCACCCAGTAGCGGGTCGCGCCCTTCCCCGCCTCGTGGGTGAACGTCGTCGCGGCGACCGGCGTCTCCGTCACCCGCTTGATCCCGAAGACGCCGCCTTCCAGCTTGTAGACGTGATACCCGCGGATCCCCTTCTCGGGGCTCGCGCCCCAGCGGAGCTCCGCCGTCGTCCCCTTCTCGCGGCACAGCAGGCCCGGCGGCTCCGAGGGGATCGTAAGCGCATAGGGCGACGGGCCGCTCTCGGTCCCCAGACGGTTCACCGCACGGACGATGTAGGCGTATACCGCCCACGCGTAGTCTTCCGATTCCGGCCCCTTCTTCGAAAGGTCGATCCGGTCCTCGAACGCCGTCCCCGCGAGCGGCGCGCCATTCAGCTTCTCGATCCTGGTGACGTCGACGATGCGGACCACCTGCGGCCCGGCGTACTCGGGGTCGTTGTCCTTCCAGGGCGCCGGCTGCCCCTTCATGACCGTCTTGACAGCGGCGATGCCGCGGTAGACGTTGTAGCCGGCGACGTCTTTCGCCGGATGCGCGCTCCAGCGGACCTCCACCCGGTCGGCCGTGACGACCGAGACCGTGGGTGGCTCGGGGACGCGCGGCTGCGCGCGGCCTCGCAGAACCGCGCCGCCGCTCCGGACGAGATAGACATACGCCTTCCCGCCCACGAGGCCGGCGTCCTCGTACCGCCCGCCCTTCGCCGCCCCGAGCTTCTTAAAGTCCAGCGCCCACGGATCGGCCGGCTCGGCGCGGAGGATCTCCGCTTCGGCCGCGCCCCTCCAGGCCAGGACCGCCTTCTCCTTCTCCGTGACGACCTCGAGGCCCGACAACGTCGCGACGGGCGCCGGCGCATTCCGGGTTCGGTAGGTCCAGACCTCCGGCCCGCCGCTCACGGCGGTGGTCTCGAGGATAAAGACATTGTGGTCGCGCGAGTAGGCGAGATTCCGCGCGCGGCTCTTCGAAGGCGCGACGTCCGCCTTCGGATCCATCTTCGCCCACTGCAGCTTGGCCGCATCGAACGTCCACGTCTCGTGGCCGCCCTTCTCGCCCAGCCATGCGATGCAGAGGAGGACCCGGTTCGCCGAGTCGTACGCCATCTTCGGGATCGTCGAGTAGGTGCCCGTCTTCTTTCCGGGCGGGCGGGGCGACAGGTCGTGCGACTCCCAGGCGTTCGTCTTGAAGCGGTAGAGCCAGGTCTTCTCGTCGCTCAAGTACTGGCTCCCGAACATCACGAGGACGTCGTTCCCGGGGTCGTAGGCGAGTCCCATCCCGTCCCGCGCGTCCGGGGAATTCGCCGGTTTCGGGAGGTGGAGCGTGTTGGTCCACGCGTCGTAGGCGTGGAGGTTGTTCTTCGCCCCGGCGGAGCCCGTCCCGCCGAAGGAGATCGAGAGCTCGAGGTTCTCCGCGGAGGCCGCTCCGGGACAGAGTCCGCCGGTCGCCTGGCGCCGTTCGGGCTCGGCGTAGGGCGGTGGCCGCATATTGGTCCAGCGGTTCGCCGACGGGTCGTAGAGCCAGACGGGCGACTCCTTGAGCCGCACGCCGCGGCTCCACTGGTAGCCGTGGCCCAGACTCCCGCCCGGGAACCGGACGAACCGCCCGGCCGCGGGGTCGAAGACGTTCGCCCCGTCCACGCAGCACACGCCCGGAGGCGAGTTCGCCGGGAAGCGCTGCTGCCAGGCGCCCGAATCGAGGCTGAACGTGAAGAGGACGAATCCCTGCGGGATGCCGTCGTGCCCCGCATGGTGGATCCACGTGCGGTGGAGGGGATCGTAGGCGCCGCTGCCCTCCCATCCCAGCCTGGGCGCCGGGGCGCCCTCGCGCGGGCTCTGTTTCACCCACTGGTTCTCCGGGTGCTTCCCCCAGTCCGACTGAGAGACGAACCCCAGGAGCGCCGCGATCAGCATCGCCATGAGATCCCCTCCTACTATGGAAAGAGGGGCGGCCGAGATCGCGTTCCGTGGCATTCACCGGACGATTGTTTATGTGTCAATCTCTCCCGCGATGCACTCTTGACTCGCCCCGCCCCGCGACCCGCCGCGATTCCGCCGCCGACGACGGATCGACATTGAACCCATCCGTCCCAGTCCGTAGAATCGAGCCTCCCATTGGCTTTGCGAGAGTAATCCATGGCGAACGACAGACGGCTCGACATCAAGAAGGTCATCGACCAGGGCGCGCAGCACACGACGGTCTCCAACCTCGCCAGCATGGGGGTGCGGAACGTCAAGGTGCTCGACGAGGCCGCGCTCCAGGAGATGATCGAGCGGGCCGTCGACCTGGTCATCTCCACGCAGACCGCGGAGGAGCGCACCAAGATCCTGGCCGACTCCCGCAAGCAACTCTCCAAGCTCATGGCCGAGCGCGACCAGTTCGGTTCCCGGGCGAACCTGCTCGAGGCCGGCAAGACCGACCTCGTCGCGCAGATCGAGAAACTCCAGAACGAGCTCAAGCTCCGCCGCCAGATCGAGGAGGAGGGCGAGTCCGACTTCAAGACCCAGCTCAAGGACATCATCGACCGCCAGCAGGCCACGGAATCCAAGCTCAAGGAGTCCCTCGCGGACAACGTCTGGCTCCGCGAGGAGCACGATCGCATGGTCGAGGAGCTGGACAAGGCGCAGAGCGAGATCAAGAGGCTCCAGGCGGAGATCGACCGGCTCACGCGCGAGCTCGAGGCCCTGCGGGCGAAGGCGGACGAGCAGGCCGGCGCCTCCCAGGAGCTCGACGACGCCCTCCAGGAGGTGGACTCGCTCCGGACCCAGCTCGAGGGCGAGCAGCAGAAGGCGCAGGACGCCAAGCAGGCGGGGGACCGCCGTGCCGAGGAGGAGGAGCAGAGGACCCGCGCCGCGGAACAGGCCGAGGCCGAAGCCGACGTGGCGCGCCGCGCCGAGGAAGAAGAGAAGACGCGGGTCGAGGCAGAGGCCGTGGCCGCCCGCCGCGCCGAAGAACAAGCGAAGGCCAGGGCCGAGGCCGAGGCCGCGGCGGAAGCACGCCGCGCCGCGGAACAGGCCGAGACCGAGGCCGCGGAGGCGATCCGTGCCGAGGAGGAGGCGAAGGCCCGCGCCGAAGCCGAGGAGGCCGCGCGCCGCGCCGAAGAGGAGGAGAAGGCCCGCGGGCCCAAGCGGATCCCGATCGTGCTCCTCGAGCGGAGGAAGGCCGCCGCCAAGGCGGGCCAACTCCTCACCGGCAAGGGCCTCGACATCGGGACCGTCAACCTCGTCGCCGCGGAGCAGAACGTGCAGGGCGAGGTCGAGCTCCGCCTCGCCCGGAACGCGTTCATCGACGTCGAGACGACGGCCTATACGAAGTCGATGCTGACGCGGCTCAACGTCCCCTACTTCATGCAGGGCAGCCGCATGTACGTCCTGGGCGAGCAGGCCTTCGAGCTGGCCAACGTCCTCAACCGCAACACGCGCCGGCCCATGAAGGACGGGCTCATCTCGCCCAAGGAGACGGACGCGCTCCCCATCATGAAGCTCCTGATCGGGTCGATCCTGGGCGAGCCGCGGGTCACGGGCGAATCGTGCTTCTACTCGGTCCCCGGCGAACCGGTGGACGCCGACCTCTCCGTCGCCTACCACCGCGACCTCTTCGACGCGGTGCTCAGGGCGCTGGGCTACACGCCGCGCCACATCATCGAGGGCCACGCCGTGACGTTCTCCGAGCTGGCCGACGAGGACTTCACCGGCATCGGCGTCTCCTGCGGCGGCGGCATGTTCAACGTCTGCGTGGCGTACATGTCGATGCCGGCGCTCACCTTCTCGACCGCGCGGAGCGGCGACTGGATCGACCTCAACGTCGGACAGACGCTCAACATGAAGCCCGCAAGGGCGGCGCTCATCAAGGAGAAGGGCGTGGACCTCATGAACCCGAGGACCCGCGAGGAGGACGCCATCGCCATCTACTACCGCAACCTGATCCAGTACAACCTCAGCAACATCGCCGAGCGATTCCGCGCCGCCGAGAACATGCCGACCTTCGCCGACCCGATCACGATGGTCTTCTCGGGCGGCACCGCCCTCGCGGGAAATTTCATCGAGCTCGTCCGCACGATCTTCAAGGACCTGGACTTCCCGATCCCCGTGAAGGAGGTCCGCCTGGCAAAGGACCCGCTCAACGCGACCGCCAAGGGCGCGCTGACCGCGGCGCTGCTGGAGATGTCGCAACAGTCCGCCTGATCGACCCCGCCGGAGCACGAGGAGCACCATGGACAAGACGCGCATCCTGATCACCACCACGTCGTTCCAGGACACCCCCGGACGGCACCACGACCTGATCGCCGGCGCCGGCTTCGAGGTCGAGCGCGCCCGCGGCCCGCTCCCCGAGCCGGAGATGCTGAAGCTCGTCGGGAGCTTCGACGGCATCGTCTGCGGCGACGACGCCTTCACCCGCCCCGTGCTCCAGAAGTGTCTCCCGCGCCTGAAGGTCCTCTCGAAGTACGGGATCGGCGTCGACAAGATCGATCTGGCCGCCGCGACGGAGCTCCGGATCCCCGTGACCTACTGCCCCGGCGTGAACCACGTGACGGTCGCCGAGCACACGTTCGGGCTGCTGCTCGCCCTGACCCGCCTCATCCCGCAGCAGGACGCGGTCGTCAAGAAGGGCGAGTGGAAGCGCTCGACGGGCCGCGAGCTCGCCGGGAAGACGTTCGGCATCCTGGGCCTGGGCCGCATCGGCAAGGAGGTCGCCAAGCGGGCGGTCGCGTTCGAGATGAAGGTCTGCGCCTTCGATCTCTACTGGGACGAGGCGTTCGCGAAGCAGCACGGGATCGAGCGGAAGACCGCCGCCGAGGACGTCCTCCGGGCCTCGGAGGTGGTCTCGCTCCACATGAACCTGACCGGGGAGAACAAGGAGTTCGTGAACGCGGCGCGGATCGCGCTCATGAAGAAGGGCGCCTACCTGCTCAACTGCGCGCGCGGCGCCCTGATCCACGAAGCGGACGTCGCGGCGGCGCTCATGAGCGGCCAGCTGGGCGGCTACGGCGCCGATGTGGTCGAGCCCGAGCCGATCGCAAAGACCAACCCGCTGCTCGGCGCGCCCAACGTCGTCCTCACTCCCCACGTCGCGTCGCGCACGTACGAGAGCGTCGAGCGCCAGGCGACGATGGCGGCCGAGAACCTGATCCGCGTCTTGGGCGGCCAGCCCCCTCTCGCCCAGGCCAACAAGATATGATAAAGTAATCGGATTACTTTATCATATCGGGACCAGGTCCAGGGAGTGGATGCGGTAGGGGGTCGTCCAGGCGCCCAGGAAGAGGGCGTCCGCCCGCGGGACCTTCCAGTTCGGGTAGAGCGAGACCCGCTTGTAGTCGGCCTTCCAGTCCACGATCTTCCGGCCGTCCACCGTCACGACCAGCGAGCCCTTCCGGACCGAGGCGACAATAGTAGAAGCCTTCCCCTCCGCCAGCAGGACCCCCTTGAAGCCCGTCTCGTTGTCGGGGAACGCCTTGTCGTCCACACGGTCCACCCCGCTCGTCGTGTCGCGGGGGAAGGCGTCGATCACGACCGCGAACTGCTTTCCGCCCGCCACCAGGCCGAGCACGATCGAGTTGACCGGGCCCCGCCGCTCGGCCACCATCCGGACGTCGTACTCCGGGGGCGGCGCGTAGGGGACTTGCAGGCGCCCGAAGCTGACCGTCGAGGTCACCAGGACGCCGCCGTCGAACGCCCACGCCCCGTCGACCGCGTCCCGCTTGGGGTCGATGAGCTTGAGGAGGTCGATCGCGGCGGGGGCCTTCGGGCCGGTGGCGCAGGAGGCCAGGCACAGGAGGAGCGCGAGGGCGCTACGCAAGCAGCTTGTCCACCACCTTTCCGTGCACGTCGGTCAGCCGGTAGTCCCGGCCCTGGAAACGATAGGTCAGCTTCGTGTGGTCGATGCCCATCAGATGGAGTGCGGTCGCGTGGAGATCGTGGACGTGGACCGCGTCCTCGACCACGTTGTAGCCGAGCTCGTCGGTCGCGCCGATCGAGATCCCCGGCTTGATGCCCCCGCCGGCCAGCCAGACCGTGAACGCGCGCGGGTGGTGGTCGCGACCGAGGAACTTCCCGGCGGCGCGCGACTCGTTCATGGGCGTCCGCCCGAACTCGCCGCCCCAGATCACCAGCGTGTCCTCGAGGAGCCCCCGCGCCTTCAGGTCCCGGATCAGCGCCGCCGTGGCCTGGTCGGTCTGCCGGCAGAGCGCGGGGAGGCCGCTCATCAGGTCGTCGCTCGCGTCGGTCCCGTGATGGTCCCAGCCGCGGTGATAGAGCTGGACGAACCGCGTGCCGCGCTCAAGGAGCCGCCGGGCGAGGAGGCAGTTGTTCGCGAACGACGCCTTCCCGGGCTCCGTGCCGTACATCTCGTGGACCCACTTGGGCTCCTTCGAGAGGTCGACCAGCTCCGGCACGCTCATCTGCATCCGGTAGGCCATCTCGTACGCCGCGATGCGGGTGGCGATCTCGGGGTCGCCCGTCTCCTCGAGACGCTTCCGGTTGAGCGCCTCGATCGCGTCGATCGACCGACGCCGCACCTCCGGGTCGACCCCTTCCGGGTTCGAGACCGAGAGCACCGGGTCGCCCTTCGAGCGGAATTCGACGCCCTGGTAGCTGCTCGGGATGAAGCCGCTCGACCAGCAGGCCGCGCCGGCGCCGGGGTCGATCTTCCCCGAGACGAGCACGACGAAGCCCGGCAGGTCGCGCCCCTCGCTTCCCAGGCCGTACGTCGTCCACGACCCCATGCTCGGCCGGCCGGGGATCTGGTGGCCCGTGTTCATGTAGATCTGCGCCGGTCCGTGGTTGAAGTGGTCCGTGTGCATCGAGCGCACGATCGCGAGCTCGTCGACGATCGACGCCGTGTGGGGGAGCAGCTCCGAGATCGTCGCGCCCGACCGGCCGTGCCTCTGGAACTTGTAGGGGGACGCCAGCACCTTCGGCGTCCCCTTGATGAACGCGAAGCGCTGCCCCTTGATCATCTCCTCCGGGATCGGCTTGTCGTGCAGCTCCTCGAGCTTCGGCTTCGGATCGAAGAGGTCGATCTGCGAGGGGGCGCCCATCATGAAGAGGTAGAGGATCCGCTTCGCCTTCGGGGCGTGGTGCGGATTCCGCTCGTCCCCCGCGAAGAGGCCCTCCTGGAGGAGCGAACCCAGCGCGAGCGTGCCGATCCCGCAGGCGCTCCTCGAGAAGAAGTGGCGCCGCGTGACCGCCTTGAGATCTTCGGGGTTCATTCCTGGCTCATCGTCTCGTCGAGGTTGAGGAGGATGTTCGCCACGATCGCCCAGGCCGAGAGCTCCGCGTCGCCCTTCCCCTTTCCATTCCGGTAATGCTCCCGCTCGCGGCCCAGCTCCTTCTCGAGCAGGTCGATCTCATCCTTCACGGGGGTCCGCGCGGTGCAGCAGCGGAAGGCGTAGGCGATCCGCGATCGGTCGTCCGCGCCCCCCTCCGCGATCGCGCGACGGGCGAGGCCGCGCGCCAGGTCGAAGAAGCCGGGGTCGTTCAGGCCGCTCAGGGCCTGGAGCGGCGTGTTGGTCCGCTGCCGCTTGACGGTGCAGCACTCGCGGCTCGGCGCGTCGAAGGTGGCGAATGCCGCGAAGGGCGCGGTCCTTCGCCAGTAGGTGTAGAGGCCGCGGCGGTAGCGGTCCTCCCCGGCGCTCGGGGTCCACTGGGTCGACACCTTGTTGATCGGCGTCACGCCGCTCATGTCGGCCTGGACAGGGTAGACGCTGGGGCCGCCGATCTTGCGCGAGAGGAGCCCGCTCGCCGTGAGCGCGACGTCGCGGATGGGCTCGGCGTCCAGCCGGTGGCGCGGCCCGCGGGCATGGAGGCGGTTGTACGGGTCCTTCTCGAGGAGCGCCGGCGTCAGGCGGGACGACTGCCGGTAGGTGGCGGAGAGGACGATCGTGCGGAGCAGCTTCTTCTGGCTCCACCCGTTCTCCATGAACTCGACCGCCAGCCAGTCCAGGAGCTCGCGGTGGAGGGGCGGCTGGCCCTGGGTGCCGAAGTCCTCGGGCGATTCGACGAGGGGCCGCCCCATCAGCTGGTCCCACAGGCGGTTGGCCGCGACGCGCGCGACGAGCGGGTTCTCGTCGCCGACCAGCCACCGCGCGAGGCCCAGGCGGTTGAGCGGCGCCCCCTCCGGCCACGCATGGAGCGACGCCGGGACGCCGGCCGAGACCTTCTCGCCCACGTTCTCGAAGCTCCCGCGCACGCGGAGTCGCGTGGAGGGGACCTCCTTCGTCTGCTTCTCGCGGAGCACGTAGGTGGTGGACACGCCCTCGATCTCCTTGAGCTCCTTCGTGCAGCGCGCGAGCCGGTCCTTCGCGTCCTTCATCGTCACGGGGTCGGTGCGGTCGTTCTTCACGACGGCGTTCAGCCTCGACACCTCGCCCTTGAGGTCCTTCCGCCGCGCCTCCTGCTCGGGGGGGAGGAAGTCGAGCGTCACTTCGTCCTGATGGTCGAAGAAGGCGAGCAGGCGGTAGAACTCCCTCTGCGTGAAGGGATCGAACTTGTGGTTGTGGCACTGGGCGCAGGCCAGCGTGGTGCCGAGCCAGACGGTCGCAGTGGTGTGAACCCGGTCGAGGAGCGTCTCCCAGCGCGCCTCCTCGCGATCGACGCCGCCCTCCTCGTTGATCATGGTGTTCCGGTGGAAGCCGGTGGCGACCTTCTGCTCCAGGGTCGCGCCCGGAAGGAGGTCGCCGGCCAGCTGCTCGACCGTGAAGTCGCTGAAGGGCAGATCGCGGTTGAGCGCGTCGATCACCCAGTCGCGGTAGCGCCACATCGAACGCGGGCTGTCGAAGTTGAAGCCGTTAGTGTCGGCGTACCGCGCGAGGTCGAGCCAGGTCCGCGCCCACCGCTCGCCGTAGTGGGGCGAGTCGAGGAGGCGGTCGACGATCTTCTCGAGCGGCTCGTCCCGGGCGTCGTCGATCTCCCGGGGCGAGGGCGGGAGGCCGATGAGATCGATCCAGAGCCGCCGCAGGAGCTTCTCGCGCGGCGCCTCGGGAGACGGGGCGACGCCCTCTTTCTCGAGCCGCGCGCGGATGAAGGCGTCGATCGGCGTGGGCGCGTCCTTCGCCGGCGGCGTCCGGGGGCGCGCGGGCTTCACGTACGCCCAGTGCTTCTCGAGCCGTGCGGCGCCGGCGTCGGGCCACGCGGCGCCCTCGTCGATCCAGCGGCGGAGGAGGTCGATCTTCTCGCGGGGCAGCGGCTCCGCCTTGCGGGGCATGCGCTCTTCGGGATCGGCGGAGAGGAGCAGCTTCACGAGCGGGCTTTCGGCGCCCTTCCCCGGGAGGATCGCGGGCCCGCCGACCCCTCCCTTCAGGGCGTGGGGTTTCGAGTCGAGGCGAAGCTGAGCTTTCGGCTTTTCGGGTCCGTGGCACTTGACGCAGGAGGCCCTGAGGATGGGCTCGACGTCGCGGGCGAAGTCGACGGGATCGGGGCGCTTCTGCTGCGGGAAGACGACTCCGCCCAGAAGGAGGAGGACGGAAGCGAAGGCCGCTCTCAGGGTCATCACTAAGTAAGTATGGAGGCGAGGCCCCGGAAGTTCCATTGAAAGCCGGGCTTCGCCTCCTAGCGCGGCCCCGCGCGGCGGTATCGGTACGCCCAGACCCGGCCGTCGTCCCGGCTGTCCCCCGCGACGTGGAAGACGTGCACGTTCCACTCGGGATCGTAGAAGCCGTTGACGCTCTTCTTCGGGAAACCCTCCGGGAACGGGAGGGTCTCCTCCTTCCACGCGTTGGCCGAGGGGTCGTAGACGTGGATCCCCCGCTTCTTCTCCGCGTGCGCGGACACGAGCACGACGTCCGCCACCGGGTCGTACCGCATCACGGCGTAGGTCGTCGCGAAATGGCTGAGCGGCGTGCCCTTCGGCTGCGGGTCGATCCACGCGTCGTTCTTGAGGTCGTAGATCCAGAGGGCGTTCTTCCCCTCCTCGACGGACGGGTAGCTTCCCCCGCCGATGTAGATCCGCCCGCGCTTGGGGTCGAGGCAGGAGGTCGGGTCGATCCCGAACGGCGGCCGCGGCCCCTTCGGCGTCACCCGCGTCCAGGCGTTCGTCGCGGGATCGTAGAACCACACGAACTCGCTCTTGCCCGACCGGTAGAAGGCCTTCTTCATTCCCGGGATGTAGAGCAGGGTCCCCTCCGCTTTCTCGGGCGACGGACCGTCGACCGCGCGCACCTCCCATTTCCCCTTCCCGAGGTCATAGGACCACGGACTGCTCGGAGGGACCTTGCCGGTCGGGAGAAGAAGCTCCTTGATCGCCTTGGGCGCGAAATGGTATTCGTGCGTCCCCATGATCATGAGCTTGTGGAGGTCGCTGTCGTAGGTCAGGAGATCGTACGCGTGGACGCAGAGCGAGACCGGCGTCCGCCGGCCGTCCGCGTCGACGGGAAAACCGTCGGCGTCGGGCTTGAGCCCCGGGTTTTTCACGTCCGTCCCCGGATAGACGCAGATCCACCGGTGGGCGTTGAGGTCGTAGAACCAGCAGTCGTCCATGTACCGGCCGCCGGGCTTGACGTACCCGTGCTGCCCCTCTCCGTAGAGAAAGGCGCCGCGCGCCCCGGGGGCGAAGGGCATCGTGCAGCACCAACTCCGGCCGGGCGCGCGGCCCCACTTCGGGTCGGGCGCCGGCGCCCCGAGATCGACCCAGCGGTTGTCGGCCAGGTCGCGGATCGCGGTCGCATGGGGACCCGCGGCGCTCGGCAGCCCCTTCAGCGGCCCATCCCGGCCCTCGTCCGCCTGCCCTTGAACGGACGCGGAAAGAGCCAGGAGCCAGACGGCCGTTCGAGCGATGTCCATGAGAATCCCCCTGCTGGATTGACGGACGCCTCCCGACCTTGTGGCGTCCTACTCGCGCGAAATGCAGTAGAGGCGGCGCTCGCCGCGGAGAAAGAGCTGGCCTCCGACCGCGACCGGCGACGCGCTGAAGCGGTCGTCGAGGCGGTTCGTGGCGAGGATCTCCAGCGCGGGGCCGTGCTTGAGGACCAGGGTCACGCCTTCCCGGGAGATCACGTAGACCCGACCGGCGGCGCCCAGGGGCGAGGCGTAGAAATCGGTGACCTCGGGCAGACGGGCGGGACCGAAATGCGGAACCCCGGTCTTCGCGTCCAGGCAGAACAGGATCCCCTGGTAGTGGCTGAAGAAGTAGAGCTTGCCCTCGTAGAGCAACGGCGACGGGACGTACGGGGTGTTCCGGTCCCGGGTCCAGATCACGCGGTCCGTGCCCGTGAGATCGCCCTGAGCGCCCTCGAGCCGGATCGCCAGCATCGCCCGCTTCTCGTAGCTGCTGCCCGCGATCACGATCCCGTCGCCCGCCACCGGCGAGGCGACGACGTTCTGCGACAGGCCGCCGCATTCCCAGAGGACCCGGCCGGTGCTGAGGTCGTATCCGCGGATCCGCTTCGTCGCGCTCACGATCACCTGCGGCCGGCCGTGATGGTCCACGACGAGCGGAGTCGACCAGGAGGTGATCTCCTCCCTCGCCGTCTTCCACCGCTCCCGGCCGGTCCGCTTGTCCAGCGCGACCAGGAACGACGCGCCCTCGTGATCCCAGTTGACGATCAGCGTCTCGCCGTGCAGCGCGGGAGAGCTGCCCTCGCCGTGCGCGTGCAGCGAGTGCATCCGGCCGAAGTCCTTCTGCCACAGCGGACGGCCGTCCCAATCCAGGCAGTAGAGGCCGCTCGAGCCGAAGGAGGCGTACACCCGCTCGCCGTCGGTCACCGGGGAATGCGAGGCGAAGCTCCCGGTCTGATGGCGGGTCTCGTGCGGGACGCCCTCGTGCACCGTGCGCTGCCAGGCGATCGTCCCGTCTCCGCGGTTGATCGCGATGACCATGAACTTCTGGCGCTGCACGGACTCGAGGTTGTCGTGCTCGCCGTCGCGGTGCCCGGCGGGGGGCGGGAGGGGATCGCCCGTGGAGAGGGCCGCCGTTACGAAGACCCGGTCGCGCCACACGATCGGCGTCGAGTGCCCCAGCCCCGGCAGCGCGAGCTTCCACCGGACGTTCTTGTCCTCGCCCCAGTTGACCGGCGGATCGGCCTTCGGCGCCACGCCGTTTCCCGTCGGCCCGCGCCAGTGGGGCCAGAAGGCCTCCGCGCCGTCGGTCACCTCCGGGTCCGGCGCCTTCGATTCGGGGGAATCGGGGGCGGGCTTCTGGCAGCCGAGGGCCGCCAGGCCCATCAGAAGGATCGTGCCGGCCCGCATGCCCCAAGTAGACTTCTCCGCGGACGAAAAGTCCAGCGCCTCGGAAACGGCGCGAGTCGGAAGGGGCAGTCGGGTCCCTCTTCAGGTCCAGAGACGCTCGACGGGCTTCAGTACGAAGCGTACGACGAAACCGCCTCCGGCCCCCTCATCATGGCTTTCCCTTTTCCTTCGGTTCCAAGTAGGCGGCCGGGTTGTCGCGGGCGCCCCGCGGATGGAGCCGTTCGGCCGACGTGGGGGTGGCGACCAACTCGAAGGCGATGCCGACCGGGTACGCCCCCTGGCGGAACGCGATCCGTCCGTTGGCGTCGCGCGGCAGTCCGGAGGCGCTCCCCAGCGCCAGCAGGTCGAAACGGGTGAAGGCCTTCTTGTTTCGATCGTACTCCAGGCAGCCCAGGATGGCCGGCTGGTAGGTCGACGGCTCGTCCCTTCCGGGTTGCTTGAGGTCGGCCTTCCCCTCCAGCATCAGCTGCAGCTTGTCCGCCGTGACGTCGCGGACCGTCAGGGCCAGCCGGCCGGCGTCGGAAGAGGAATCGGAGAAGTTCGCCCCCTCGGTGAAGCCCCGCGCCGGGTCGAGATGGGACCTGAAGAGCCGCAGGGCGAAGGACACGGGGACGGGCCGGCTTTCGCCTTTCTTCGGCTCCGAAGGCAGCAGTCCCTGCCATTCCCTTTCGGGGATCCACATGAAATCGTTCTGGGCCATGGCGAAACGCTCGACCTCCGTCTTGCTCGCGCCGGGCAGGTAGTCTTCCGCAACGACGAAGCGCAGCGACCCGTCCTTGTCCCAGCCGAGGTGCCGGTTGAAGACCCGCACGACCAGCGCTCCCGGCGGCAGCGCCAGGGCGGCGCGCTTCGGATCGACGGACTCCGGCTTGGGCACGGTCACGGCGCCGGGGGCGCGCTCGGACTCCGGAAGCTCGTTCCAGGCCTTGAGCTTGGCCTGCAGCCACTTGTCCATGCCCTGTCCGGGACCGCTGTACGGCCCGAGCGCCCTGGCGCCCGCGGTCACCACGCACACCGAACCGGAGGCCGTGACCGTGACACACGCGGTGGCGCGGACGAAATCGCCGTCGGCATCCTTGTACTCGCCGCGCTCCTTACGGGCGTCGAGGGCCACGCAGACGAACTTATCCTTGAGCAGCTGGACGACCTCTTCGGTCCAGATGGCCGGCGCACGGCCGGCGGAGGCCGCCGCTCAGCAGACCCCGATCGGGGCGCCGCCCGCGCCCGCCCAGACGAAGATCGGCTTCCCCTCCTTCGCCGCCTCCTCCCGGGCTTCCGTGATGCTGAGCTTCCACGGAATCTTCCAGAAGCGTTGCTCGCCCGGCTGCGGCTTGATCATCTGGTGCAGCGTGTCGAACCGGTCCGGCGGGATCGGCCGGGGCTCGTCCGCGCCAAGCGCCAAGGGGCTCCCCAGGACGGCCGCCCCGGAAAGGATCAGAACGGTGAAACCCTTCATCTTGACCCTCCTCGCCGATCCATTTCAGTCGCTACCTCTTGCTCTTGAAGGGGTCGACGGACGCCACGTCCTCGAGCGGCCGTGTCACGCGCCGGAGGAAGAGGATCGCGTAGCAGGTGTCGAGGACGGGGGCCGGGCTGCCGTGGTACTTGCTCCCGTTCCAGGATCCGTCGGCGAGCTGCTTCTCGAGCAGGTGCTTGGCGCCTTCGCCGTACCAGTCGTGGCGCCCGATCTGGGCCGTGCCGTAGAGCATGCCGACGCGCTCGATCGCGTAGAGGTAGTAGTAGTGCCAGTCCGGCCCCGCCTTCCCCTTCTCCTCCAGCGGGTTCCCCGTCACCGCGAAGTGCTCCGAGAGCCACGCCATGCCGTCGCGGACCGAGGGATCGCCCTTCCAGTTGAAGCCCAGCATGTAGTCGTAGATGCACACGCCGCCGATGGCGCCGGCGGTCATCGAGCCCGTAGGGTGGTAATAGCCCGCCGACGGCACCTTCCCGTCCGAGAGATAGCCCCAGCCCCGGGGCTCTCCGATCGCGGCCCCCGTGGGCACGTCGGGCTTGTTTTTCTTCGCGTCGTCCGGCTGCTGGCCATCCACCCACCACTTGCGCGCCCGCTCGACGAGCTCCCTCGGAAAGACGATGCCGCCGTCATGACACGCGCGCAGGCCGAGGGCGGCGTACTGCGAGTTCGAGTTGTCGCCGTGGTCGGGCCCGGTCCGCTGCGGCTTCACCTTGACGTTGAACCGGAGGGGCGGCTTCACGCGCGGAGTCCAGAGTGCGTACGGATCCTGCGGGGTCTTCGACGACGACGCCTTGCTCTTCGAGGGCGTGGCGACGTTCTTGGCGGACGTCGTGGGGACCTTGTCCAGGTAGGTCGTGTGCGACCCGTAGCCCCACTGGCCGTTCGCGGCCTCGTTGTCGACCAGGAACTGCGCGCACTTGTAGAGGTCGTGCTGGTAGGTCACGCGGTCCATTTCCTCGAGGGCCATCGCGAGAAGCGAGATGTTGTAGGTCCGGGCGCTGTAGCCGTCGTTGGTGAAGGCCAGCGACTGCTTGAGCAGGTCCTGGAACCGGGAGTCCTTCTCCGGCACCCCCGCGTGGAGGAACGTGAGCATCACCAGCTCTTTGTACTGCGGGTGGATGTTCGGCTGGGCCTTGAGGTACTCCGTCCCCTTCTTGATCGCCTCGTCCACCTTGAGGAGGAACGGATCGGGCTTGGCCGGCTTCTTGGCGACGGGTTTGGGCGGCGCAAGCGCGGGCTTGGCGGTTTCCGGGGAGGACGCATCCTTCTCGATCTTGATGCTGTTGAAAGAGCCCACCGCCTTCGACGGGCCGTCCTTGTCCATCACGAGGCGCATGACCTGTTGGCCGAGCTCGAGGACGAACCCGGGCCTTGTCACGGGTTTCCACAAGAGATCACCGCCCGTGTCGAGGATCAGCAGCGGCCCCGTCTTGTCCGCCTTCCCGAACTCGACGTGGAAGGTCCCGCCGGGCCCTTTCGAGGCCGCCTGGACCTCGACCGTGTAGGTCCCGGAGGACGGGACCTCGATCGTGTATTCCAGCCACTCGCCCGCCTTCATCGAGACCACGCACAGTCCTCCGTCGCCCGAGGGCGACAGGGCCACGCCGCCGGCCCGATAGGGGCTCTCCTTCGGGGTCGGACCCAGGACGTGATAGGCGATCCCTTCGCCGCCTTCGTCGAAGTCCTCGACCTCGATCGTGCCCGGCACGGAGGCCGCCACGCCTTTGAACGGGCCCCGCTTCAGATCCCGGGTCACGACGATCGTCACCGGGCCGGACGTCGTCTCCGCCCCGGCGTCATCGATCGCCTTCGCCGTCAGGACGTAGCTGCCGGCCTGGCCGATGGCCTTCGTGATGGAGAAGGGCGCGGAGCTCGCCTCGCCCAGCTTCACGACCTCCAGGAAGAACTCCACGCGGGCGACCTTGCCGTCCGGGTCGGATGCGTCCGCGACGATCGCGACCTCGGCCGGCGAGCTGAACGTCGCGCCTTCGAGTGGGCGGGTAATGGACACCTGCGGGGGCCGGTTCGGGATCTCCGCGGCCGGCGCGGGCGCCGGGGCCTGTTCCTTCGGGAGCGCGGCGACTGCCGCCTCCTTCGCCTTCCTCTCGTATCTGGCCTTGAGCTCCCCGATCTCCTCCGCGCGCGGCCCGGCCACTTCGAGCGCGCTGTCATACAGAGCGCGGACCCCGTCCTGCCGCTGGAACTTCGGGTCGCCTTCCTGCATCTTGCGCGCCGTCTCGAGGAGCGCATTGAGCTTCGCCTCGCGCTCCTTCGCCTCCTTCATCCTGAGGGCCTGTTCCTCGATTCGCCGCAGGCCTCGCTCGTGGGCCGTGCCCGCGAGCGTCGCGCGCGACTCGCCGCAGCGGCGCAGGATGCCTTCGGCGTCCGTGGACGAAGCGGCGTAGCCCTCCAAATCCTTGTAGACCTGGGCCGCGAGATCGGGCGCCGGGGCCGGGGGCGCTTCGTCCTTCCTGCCCGAAAGGGCCAGGACGAGAACGGCGACGACGATCGCGGCCGCCGCCGCGGCTCCGCCCCCGAAGAGGATCCTCTTGCGCCGGTCGCCCCCCGGTTCCGCGGGAGCGGTCGGCGGGACGGACGTCCGGAAGGTCGCGGGCTTCACGGGAGCGCGGGGTGGAGGCGTCGCCACCGGCCGGCACGCCCCGCAGTAGGGGCGCCACTCATGGGTGGCGGCCTTCCCCCCGGCGAAGTCGGCCTCGCGGATGATCTTCCCGCACTCCGAGCAGTAGACGATCTCTTTACCCATCGCCCCTTGACCTCCACAACCCGCCTCTACCTAATATCCTATCGATCCCGCCCTCTCCGCCCCCTCGGGGCATGAAAGACATAATCTTTGTATAACTGTAAATCATCGGGAGCTCTCCCCGCTCCCGGAGACAGGGGGCCCTCAAGGGGAATCTCGGCCCGGCCACGACCCCCGCCCCGCGGAATCCGGAGGGGCCCCCCGGGGCTCGACCGTATCCTGCGCCGCCTGTTGCTTGAGGGTGTTAGCTCCGGAGGAGGGCCGGGAACATTCTCTTTCCGCGACCCTCTGAATCCGTCTATAGTGGACTCCCTGATCGGAGCCTGCCATGTCTGAAGATCGAGCGCGCACGCACCGCTCCGCCGAATGGTTCGGCCGCGACGGCCGCGAGGGGTTCATCTACCGCACCTGGGTCAAGAACCGCGGGGTCCCGCACGACCAGTTCGACGGCCGCCCCGTGATCGGCATCTGCAATACCTTCTCCGAGCTCACGCCCTGCAACTCGCACTTCCGCCTCCTCGTCGAGCACGTGAAGCATGGGGTGCTCGAGGCAGGCGGGTTCCCCCTCGAGTTCCCCGTGATGTCGCTCGGCGAGTCGATCGTCCGCCCTACGGCGATGCTCTTCCGCAATCTCGCGAGCATGGACGTCGAGGAATCGATCCGCGCCAATCCGATGGACGGCGTCGTCCTGATGTTCGGCTGCGACAAGACGACGCCCTCGCTCCTGATGGGCGCGGCGAGCTGCGACATTCCCGCGATCGGACTTTCGGGCGGGCCGATGCTCTCAGGCCGCTGGCGGGGCGGGGATCTCGGCTCCGGCACGGGCATCTGGCAGATGTCCGAGGAGGTGCGGGCCGGCCGGATGCCGCTCGCCGACTTCTGCGAGGCCGAGTCGTGCATGCACCGCTCGCAGGGCCACTGTATGACGATGGGGACGGCCTCGACGATGGCGTCGATGGTCGAGGCGCTCGGCATGGGACTGCCGGGAAACGCGGCGATCCCCGCGGTCGATTCGCGGCGGAACCTTCTCGCGCGCATGGCGGGCCGGCGAATCGTCGACATGGTCCGCGAGGACCTCGTCATGTCCAAGATCCTCACCCGCGAGGCGTTCGAGAACGCGATCATGACGCTCGCCGCGATCGGGGGCTCGACAAACGCCGTGATCCACCTGCTCGCGATCGCCGGGCGGATCGACGTCGCGCTGGAGCTGGAGGACTTCGACCGGATCGGGAGCCGCCTCCCGTGCCTCGTGAACCTCCAGCCCTCGGGCAAGTACCTGATGGAGGACCTCTGCTACGCCGGGGGGCTGCCCGCGGTCCTGCGCGAACTGGTCGAGGCGGGCGTGCTCCACGCGGACGCGCTCACCGTGACCGGCCGGACCCTCGGGGAGAACAACCGCGAGGCGCCCTGCTGGAACCGCGAGGTGATCCACCCGTGGGGGAAGCCCTTCAAGCCGACGGCGGGCATCGCCGTCCTCCGCGGGAACCTGGCGCCCTCGGGCGCCGTGATCAAGCCGTGCGCGGCCACCCCCGCGCTCCTCAAGCACCGCGGCCGCGCGGTCGTCTTCGAGGACATCGACGACTTCTACGGCCGGATCGACGACGAGGGCCTCGACATCGACGAGACCTGCGTCATGGTGCTCAAGAACTGCGGGCCTAAGGGTTATCCCGGCATGGCCGAGTGCGGGAACATGCCGCTCCCCCCGAAACTGCTGCGGCGGGGAGTCAAGGACATGGTCCGGATCTCGGACGCGCGGATGAGCGGAACGGCCTACGGCACGGTCGTGCTCCACGTCGCTCCCGAAGCGGCCGCCGGCGGGCCGCTCGCCCTCGTCCGGAACGGAGACCTGATCGAGCTCGACGTCGAAAAGCGGCGACTGCACCTGGAGGTGGGCGACCCGGAGCTCTCGAGGCGACGCGCGGAGTGGAAGGGCCCACCCAAGCACCTCGCGCGCGGGTACTACAAGCTCTACGTGGACCACGTGCTCCAGGCCGACCGCGGCGCCGACCTCGATTTCCTGGTGGGCCGGAGCGGGGCCGCCGTGCCGCGGGACAACCATTGACGGCGGGACGCGTCACGGATGAGGGGTGATCGGGTGAGACTCCTCACGCCGCTGCCGCTCCCCGCGCAGGCTTCCCAGAAGGCGTCCCGACCGTACGCTTGAATGGGAGGGGCGCGGATCCGTGGCAGGAATCGCCCGCCCCACCGATAGAAGTCCAAGTGCGCCACACGGTCTGCGTTCGCGAGAAAGATCCTGGATTGCTGAAGATCCCTACCCGGGGGCTGCTTGCCTGCACCGTGGAACAAGCGGGTCCCGGGGACAGGAAGGATCTTGCCGACCTGGAGGCGCTGGGCGAAGGGACGTAGTTCCTATGTGCGCGTCTCTCAATCCGGTCCTCCAGCCGCACGGCGACGCCGGAGGAGTAGAAGGCGCAGCTCTCCGCCGTCACCCACGCGCCGCCCAGGCCGTTGGGATTGCCCTGCGGCCCGCGGAGCCGCAGCGAGATCTCGTTGTCGTAGAACACGCAGTTCTCGATCACCACGTCGGTCCACGGCTTGCGGCCGGGATCGAACTGGACGCAATCGCCCGAGACGTAGGAGATCTCGCAGTTGCGGATCGTCAGGCGCGTGGGCTGACCGGTGATGCCGTGAGCTTCGAGGTGGGGCGCGAAGCTGCCGTTGAGGAAGCGGTGGATGCGGCAGTTCTCGATGAGCACGTCCGACGCGTAGATCTCGATGCCGTCGCGGGCCCCGTTGCGGATCTCGCAGTTGCGCAGGACGACGCCGTCGGCCTTGATCCGGACGGCGTCCTGCGGGGCGAACTCGGCATCCACCAGATAGTTTTCGTAGACGCCGGGTTTGTCGATCGTCAGGGTCCGGACGCGCGTGAGGGTTCCGCGCGGACCGACGGGGGCGACGAGTCCGGCAACGACCTTGCGCGGCACTGCTGGGGGAGGCGGAGAAGGAGCAGGCTTCTCCGCCGGAGCGGGTCCGGGCGCCTTCGCAGGGGCGGGGGCTTCACCGATGTGGACGGGGGAACGCTCTCCTCCCGGGCGCTCCCGCACCCGATCGCCCTCGCAAGGAACAGCGCGGGCAGGAATCGCCACATGCATGCCTCCTGTGGCGTTACGGCTTCACTTCAAGCGGCTGTTCGAGGACGATCTCGTCTCCTCGCCTATATATAGGTACCCCGTGCCACGGAACCAAGAGCAGGCGTTTCAATTCTCGACAAGCAGGGCTACGGCCGGTTCCTGGGAGGGACCGCCTCGCGCGCGAAGGTGTTGAGGCGCTCCAGGAGCTCCTTCACCCGGTCGGGATGCTTCGCCGCCAGGTCGTTCTTCTCGTTCGGATCGTCGCCGATGTTGAAGAGCTCCACGTTCCGGGGAGCGCCGGCGTCCTCGGCGGGGAGCTTCCCCTGGACCACGATCTTCCACGCGCCCTTCCGGAGCGCCCCGCGCGCGGGCTCGACGTTGTGGAGGATCTCGTCGCGCGGCGAGGGCTTGCCTTCCGCGATCGCGGCCCAGGCGTCCTTCCCGTCGAGAGGCAGCGGGGAGTCCCGCTTCGCCCCCGCGAGCCCGAGAAGAGTCGGGTGCCAGTCCACCATGTGGAGCATCTCGTTCACGACCGCGCCCGCCTGGATCCGGCCCGGCCACACCGCGAACGCGGGGACGCGGACCCCGCCTTCGTAGAGCGTCGCCTTGCCGGCCCGGAGCGGAGTGTTGTCCGACGCCTGACCCTTCCCGATCGGCCCGCCGTTGTCGCTCAGGAAGATGAAGAGCGTCTTTCCCCGCATCCCGCGCTTCTCGAGCTCGGTGGCGATCGCGCCCACCTGGTCGTCCATGCACGCCGTCATCGCCGCCTTGAGCCGCCGGTCGCCGTCGGCGATGTCCTTGGCCCGGTCGACGTACTCCTGCGGCGCCTGGAGCGGCGAGTGGGTGGCGTTGAAGGCGACGTAGAGGAAGAGCGGCTTCGAGAGGTCGTGCTCGCGGACGATCCGGACCGCCTCGCGGCCCATGAGCTGCGTGGTGTAGCCCTCCTCCTGGAGCGGCTTCCCGTCGCGGTACCAGTCGAGCTTGCCGTTGCGCAGGTGGGTGTTGTAGTCGATCATGCCGAAGAGGTGGCCGTAGTGATGGTCGAACCCGCGCGACGTAGGCCAGTACTTCTCGTCGAAGCTCCCGAGGTGCCACTTGCCGACCATGTGCGTCGCATACCCCGCCTCGCGGAGCGCCTGGGGAAGCATCCGCTCCTCGAGCGGCAACCCGTAGGTCGCGTCGGGGCGGATCACGTCCACCTGGAGGCCGTACCGCATCGGGTACCGCCCGGTCATGAGCGACGCGCGCGTCGGGGAGCAGAGCGGCTGGACGTAGAACTGCTCGAGGCGGACCCCCTCGGCGGCCAGCCGGTCGAGGTTCGGCGTCCTGATCTCGCTCCCGTGGTAGCCGACGTCCTTCCATCCCATGTCGTCGGCGAGGATGAAGACGATGTGGGGCCGCGGGGGCCCGGACTGGGACCCGATCAGCGAGGCCAGGGCGGCGAGCGCGAGACGCATCATGTGTTGAACAACCGTCCTCCCCGGAAGATGCGGCTACTTCGCCTTCTCGGGGTCGGGCGCCGCCTCCATCCCCTTGGGATTCCACTGCGCGACGAAGTAGACGAGCGGCGTGGGGCCCGTGTTCTTGAGCCCGTGCCTCACCCAGGGGGCGACGTAGATGACGTCCCCCTTCTTCGCCGGGATCTCCTTCCCGTCCAGATGCCACGTCCCCGAACCCTCGACCATCGTCATGAACTCCTCCTGCGCGTGGCGGTGCGGGGCGTGGACCTCCGTCCCGGCCTTGAGGACGAAGGACGACACGAACAGCTTCTTCGTGGCGAACGATTCGCCCGTGAACGCCTTCCGCATCTCCCCCCAGGCGAAGGTCTCGGGCGTCTCGCTCCAGGGGACCACGCCCGAGGCGATGGGCTTGGGTTCCTGCGCGGGCGCCTGCGTCAACGCCATGAGGGCCGCCCCGGCGGCAAAGACCAGGATCAGGCTTGCGATCTTCATCGAGTCCTCCTTATCCCTTCTCCGTGGCACCGGAAAGGGAAAAGCGTACGGCGCGGGGCGTTAAGTATCCGGTAGAGGGCATTCCCATGATCGGACGGATCCTCCTGGCGTTCGCCGTTTTCGCGGCTCCCCTCGACGACGACTGGAAGGTCGGCGTCGCGTCGGTCAAGATCACGCCCGACGAGCCGGTCCAGATGTCGGGCTACGCGTCGCGGACGAAGCCCTTCGAGAAGGTGAACGACGACCTCTTCGCGAAGGCGCTGGCGTTCGCCGACGCCCAGGGGAACCGCGGCGTGATCGTGACCTCCGACCTCATCGGCTTCCGGGCCGCGATCGCGGAGGCGATCTGCGAGAGGATCTCCGCGAAATCGGGCCTCAAGCGCGGGCAGATCCTCCTCAACTCGATCCACACCCACAGCGGCCCGACGCTGAGCCTCGACGAGAACGCTCGCGAGAACTTCCCCGCCGAGGATGCGCGGCGGACCGCCGCCTACACGCGCCGGCTGCAGGACCAGGTGGTCGACCTCGTCGCGGCCGCGCTCGCGAACCTGGAGCCGGCGCGGCTCTCCTGGGGCGCAGGCGTGGCGGGCTTCGTCATGAACCGCCGCGAGTTCACGCCGCGGGGGGTGATCCTGGGGGTGAACGCCCGCGGGCTCGTCGACCGGAGCGTCCCGGTCCTCCGCGTGGACGGCGCGGACGGCAAGCTCCGGGCGGTGCTCTTCGGCTGTGCCTGCCACAACACGACGCTCACCGACAAGAACATGCTCCTCTCGGGGGACTACGGCGGCTACGCGCAGCGGCAGGTGGAGGAGCTCCACCCGGGCGCCCGGGCGCTGATGATGCTGGGCTGCGCGGGGGACGCGAACCCCCACCCGCGCGGGACGGCCGAGATCGCCCGCGAGCACGGGACCTCGCTCGGCCGCGAGGTGAGCCGGGTCCTGGGCTCGAAGCTCCAGCCGCTGCGCGGGCCGCTCCAGACCCTGATGCAGAAGGTCGACCTCCCCCTGCAGGCGGCGCCCGCGCGCGACGAGCTCGAGAAGCTCGCGAAGAGCGGACCGGGCGAGAAGCGGGGTGTGTACAAGGGCCTCCTCGCGCTGCTCGACAAGGGAGAGAAAGTGCCGTCGCACTACGCCGCGCCCGTGGCGCTCTGGCAGTTCGGGGACGACCTCACGATGGTGGGCCTCCCGGGGGAAGTGGTGGTGGACTACGTGACCTTCCTGGAGAAGGCGCTCGGGCCGCTCAACCTCTGGGTGGCCGCCTACTGCAACGACGTCTTCGGCTACCTGCCGTCGGCGCGGGTGCTCGAGGAGGGGGGCTACGAGACGCGGGGCGTCTACTCCGGAGGCCCCGGGATCTTCGCCTCCGCCGCGCAGGACGCGGTGGTCCAGGCGGTCCGCGAGATGGCCGAGAAGGCGGGTCGATTCAAGAAGCGGTAGGAAGTTCCCGCCGGCCGCAGGCAAGGCGCTTCTCCTCGGTCGGTGCACGGCCGGGCGTCGCGGCCCTTCGTGGTCCCCTCCGGCATCGACGTCCGCCGGCACGTCTTCAATACGTGCGCTTCTCCGGAGCCCTCCCGGCCCTGCTCCTCATGGGCTGCCCGCAGGGTCCGGGGATCGGCGACGCCCCTCCCGCGGCGACCGTCCCCGATCGCAGGATCAAGGTGGTCTGGAACGAGCCGGCGGACGTCCACGTGACCGCGTGGGAGTGCCGCACGAAGGTCGACTCACTCGCGGACCGGACCCGCTGCGAGATCGTCCCCGCCGGAACCGTGAAGGTGTCGACCCGTCGCCTCCTCCTCGTCGAGGTCGACGGCGGGGAGCGGACCGTCTTTCACCCGGACCCCGCCGATCAACCCGAGACAAGGGCGGGCCTGTGTCCCCGGCACCGGGGCCGCCCGGTGGCGCGGCTGCTGCACGAAGCGCGGCTCCTCCTGGCCGCGGCCGACCTGCTCTGGAACGAGGAGAGCGAAGCCTCCATCCACGCCTACCAGCGTCTCCTCTCGGACTACCCGGAATTCCTGCATCTTCTGGGAACGCCGATCCGGATCCGGAAGCGGGCCGAGCAGGGGGACTGAGGCTGCCTCACCGATTTGTTTCGCCTGGCCGCCCCGCTGGAACGACCCTCCGCCAGGGGAGAATTGACTCGACTCACCCCCTTGTCGTAGGATGACTCCATGATCCAGAAGGTCGTCCGGAAGCGGACCCTGGGCGACCCATCCGCCCAGGCCGACGATCTGGCCTATTGGATGAGCCGGCCGCCCGAGGAGCGTGTTGAAGCCGTAGAGCTCTTGCGAAGAGAGAGGTATGGAAGTTCAGCCCGACTTCAGAGACATGCTCGCGTTGCTCAACAATCACGGCGTTGAGTGCGTCGTCGTGGGCGCCTACGCCCTCGCCCATCATGGAGCGCCCCGCAACACCGGAGTCTTCGATCTCTACCTCCGCCCGTCCCAGGAGAACGCGCGGAGAGTGGTGAAGGTCCTCAGTGAATTCAGCTTCGGTTCGCTCGGGCTGGCCGAGTCCGACTTCACCCAGCCGAACCAGGTGATCCAACTGGGAAGGCCCCCCGTCCGCATCGACCTTCTCACCTCGATCTCGGGCGTGACCTGGGAGGAAGCTGATCGCGGGAAGGCGCCCGGCGCCTATGGCGACGTATCGGTTTCCTACTTGGGCCGCGATCAGCTGACGGCCAACAAGCGCGCGGCGGGACGAAAGAAGGACCTTGCCGACCTGGAGGCGCTGGGCGAAGGGGCGTAGTTCTCCCTCAGTGCGCCTTCCGCCTTTCTCCCCGAAGAAGCGCCCGCTTCCGCACGAGACCCCATCGGTAGCCGCGCAGTTCGCCGCCGGAGCCGACCACGCGGTGACACGGGATGAGGAGCGCCACAGGGTTTGAGCCGCACGCCCGCGCCACCGCCCGCACGGAGCGCGGACCGTCGAGGGCGCGCGCCACTTCCGCGTAGGTGCGCGTCTCTCCGTAAGGGATGGAGCGGAGCGACTCCCACACCCGCGCCTGGAAGGCCGTCGCCCGCAGATCGAGCGGCAGCGACGGGTCCTGGATGGCGCCCGCGAAGAGCTCCCGCAGGCGGCTCTTCGCGAACCGGAGGAGCGCCGAGCTTCTCCCGATCGACGCCGCCGGGAAGCGGTCCCGGAGCCCTTTCGCGAGCGTGCGATCGGAGGAGCCGAGCTCCACCGCGCAGATCCCGAGCGGAGTCGCCGCGATCAGGACCCTTCCGAGAGGGCTCTCCATCAGGTCATAGGCGATCTGCATCCCGGCTCCCTTCCTGGCCAGGGTCGCGGGAGTCATCCCCATCTGGGAGAGCGCGCGTTCGTAGAGCCGGCTTGAAGAGCCGAAGCCCGCCGCGTAAAGAGAAGACGCGATGCGGCCCCCGGAACGGAGGCCGCGCCCGAAGCGCTCGAAGCGGAGGCGGCGCGCGAACTGCAGGGGTGTGACGCCGAGGCTCCGGAGGAAGACGCGCTGGAAATGACCGGGGCTCCAGCCCGCATGACGCGCCAAGCGCTCGAGGGTCGGCGGCGCCTCGACGGAACGCGCGATCCACTCGCAGGCTCCCAGGACCCCCGCCCGTCGCGAGGGACCGCAGCGAAGGCAGACGCGGAAGCCCTCGCGCTCCGCCTCGCGGGGGGACCGGAAGAAGGCGACGTTCGCGAGGTGCGGCCGGCGCGCCGGACAGCTCGCCCGGCAATAGATGGCCGTGGTGGCGACGCCGAAGACGAAGGCGTCGTCGTAGGCGGGGTCGCGACGGAGCGCCCCGCGCCACCATCGCCGCTCCGTCGCCGTCAGGCCCATCTCAGGAGGCAGGATAGCGGCAGAGTCCCGCCGGCGACATCCGATTCTTGCGGTCAAATCCGGAATGAATGGCGGGCGGGGCGCTCAATCGTCCCGGAGGAACGAGAGGAGCAGGCGCGGGCCCTCCCGCGTCAGCGTGAAGAGGCGGTCAGCGACGCGGACCGGGAGCGCCTCGCGCGAGAGCTGGAGCGGCGCGCCCAGGCGCGTCGGCTCGCCCAGCTTCTTGCCGCTCTCGTCGACCGTGAGCGCCTGGATCGACGCGCCGCCCGCGCCGCCCGTCTTCTCCCAGAGGATCGTGATCGTCCCGTCCTTCCGGCGGAAGAGCTGGGGCGCGTGGGCCGCCTCGCCCGGGGCATAGTTCGTCAGCCAGAGGATGCCCGTCACGCGCTGGTCCACCCAGCGGCCGCCGAAGTCGAAGAAGCCGCCCGTCTCGGGCTTCGAGCCGGGAGGGAGGCCCGCCATGAGCGCGTCGCTCACCTGCGCGCCGCCCGGGGCCTTCTCGAAGGCCTTGACGATCCGGAGCATCGCCAGGTCGCGCGGCTCGTTCGCGACGCCGATGCGGCTGTTGTCCAGCACCTTGCCTTCCGGCGAGCGGTCGGTCGCGAAGATCACCGAGTAGGTCGCCCGCCCCTCGACCACCCCGCCCAGCTCGGTGTAGGTCCCGTTGTCGTTCGACCACTTGTAGTAGGTCTTCCCGTTCCCGCTGATCTCGGGGTAGACCGGCGAGCCGCCGCGCGCCGACGTCCCGTGCGCCGTCTTGTACGTGTAGACCACGCGCGAGGTCCGCGCGCCGTTCGTGATCCGGTGGAGATGCACCCCTCGCGGATAGTTGTCCCCCAGGTCCAGGCCGATGAATTCGTCCCGCGAACTCACCGTCAGCAGGCTGCCGAACGAGTGGCCGCTCGTCTGGCCGTGGTTCTGGAACTTCGAGAGGTCCGGCGGAAACGTCACCGCGATCGCGCCCTGGTGGCGGAGACCGTCGCCGCCCAGGTGCATCGTGCGCGGGAGGATGAAGCAGCCCGAGTCCTTCCCGATCGCCATGCTCCCCACCCAGCGGCCGCCGTACGCGTAGACGTTGAAGCCGGCCTGCGACGTGTCGACGGGGACTTCCTTGATCGCCTTCCCGTCCGGTCCGGCCAGGTACATCGCCGCCTTCACGCGGTCTCCCTGGGCGGTCTCGACCATCAGATAGTAGAGGTTCCCCTTCGCGTCCGCCG
>CAZSCC010000565.1:0-27725 GCA_964604905.1 uncultured Planctomycetales bacterium | reverse complement strand
CCGCGGCCGCGGCCGCGTAGTCGCGCCGGCCTCCCAGGCGGACGGCCGTTTCCCAGGGCTTGAGGGTCGGATCCGCCGCCGGGACGGCCACCGGCCGTTCGGGGACCACGGCCGCAAGGCTCCGCTCGAGCTCCCGTCGGTGCTCGGAGAGGCCCCACTTCGCCACCCGGTCGGACGCCCGGGCCACTTCGACCTCCGCGCCCCGCCGGCACGCCGCCACGGCCCCGTCCCGGACGGTCGCGAAGAGCTTCGCAGCCTGGGCGCGAAGGTCGGCGATCCGCGCGTCGATCGGCGAGGTCCATTCGGGCGCCGCGCGGCGGGAACGGGCGGCCTCGAGGACGGAGAGGGCGGCGCCGAACTCCTCGCGCTGGGCCGACTCGCGCGCGCGGACATCGACCTGGTCGAGCTCGCGGCGGTAGAGCCCGTCGAGCACGCGCCGGCTCTCGTCGGCGTAGGGCGTCCCGCGCGTCTCCTCGACGGCGCGCTCGTAGAGCGGGATGAGCCCCGCGACGTCGTTGGGATCCTTCGCGCCCGCCTCGCGGGCGCGGACGAGGGCCGCAGGGGTGGGATCGGGCTTCGGCGGCGCGGGGCGCTCGGGCGTCCGAACGGCGACCGGGGGCGGCGGGGCGGAAGGAGGCTTGCTCCCCGGGAGCGCGACCACCGCGATCCCGACGACCACCGCGACGACGGCGATCCCGATGACGAGAGGCGCGCGCGAAGCGGGGTGCCTGACCGGGACCCGGGGCGCCGCATGGGTCTTCTGGAGGAGATGGGCCCGAGCGGCCTGCTGGCGGGCGCGCGCCGGCGCGGCACCGGAGCGGAGCTTGAGGAGGTCCTCGAGGAGCTCGGCCGGGGAGGCGTAGCGGTCGCCGCGCTCCTTGGCCATGAGCGTCTGGATGAGGCGCGCGAAATCCTCGTGGAGCCCGGGGGCGAGCTTCCTCGGATCGGGCACCGGCGCCGTGAGGTGCAGGTTCATCGTCTCGAGCGCGCTCTTCCCCTCGAAGGGGTGGCGGCCCGTGATGAGGAAGTAGAGCGTGGCGCCGAGCGAGTAGAGGTCGGCGCGGATGTCCACGTCCTTGTCCCCCCGGCACTGCTCGGGGGACATGAAGTAGGGCGTCCCGACGGCGACGCCCGACTGGGTGAGCGACTGCTCCTCCGCCACGGTGGACTTGGCGAGCCCGAGGTCGCAAAGCTTCACGACCCCCTCGGGAGTGAAGAGGATGTTCTCCGGCTTGATGTCCCGGTGGACGAGACGGTTCTGGTGGATGTACTCGAGCACCTCCGCCATCTGGATCGCCAGATCGAGCGCTCCGGGGCCGTCGAACGGTCCGTCCGCGTTGAGGATCTGGCGGCCGCTCCGCCCGGTGACGAACTCCATGACGAAGTAGTGGAGGCCGCTCGCCTCGCCCACGTCGATGGCGGCAATCAGGTTCTTATGGCTCAGCTTTCCCGCGGCGCGCGCCTCCTGGAAAAAGCGGGCGACGAACGCGGGGTCCTTCGTGGCCTGCGGGGCGAGCACCTTGACGGCGACCAGGCGGTTGACGCTGGTCTGGGTGGCCTTGTAGACGGTCCCCATGCCGCCCTGCCCGATCTTGGCGTGGAGCATGTAGCCGGGGATGGGGTTGGTGTGGACGCCGAGCTTTTTCAGGACCTGCTGGTGCTGCTGGGGGCTGAGGTAGCGCTTCTTGACGAGGATTTCGCCGAGGGGTTCGTCGATGCCCATCTCGCGCATCTTCGCCTGGATGTCGAGACACTCGCGGACTTGGGCTTCGGTGACGAACCCCAGGCCCGCCGCCGTCTGGCCGTACGAAGACTCGCTGGGCGGCTCGGACATGTCTTATGGGGATTATATCCCGCCCTCGGCCCGGCGGGCGAAATGGATGGAAGAGAGGGACCCGAAGATCGGATCAGCTGAAGTCGCCGGCCAGGATGGACTCCAGCAGTCCGGCCATCCTCTTCGCGGCCGAAGGCAGTCCCAGGAGATCCATCGGCCGATCCCCCTCGAGGCGAGGTTGCGGCGTCTTGAAGAACTGCAGGCGCCCTTCGGCCCTGAAATGCGGGTCCAGAAGGCCCAGGATCTCATGGAGGCTGGACAATTTTTCGCGTGTCCGGCGGTCGGGTGTGACCCGTCCCGCCTCCCATCGATGAACCGAAGAGGTCGCGACCCCCAGCCCCTGGGCGAATTCCTCCCGAGTGGCGCCCAGGCGCCCACGGAGGCCGCGCAAGGGAGGCTCCCCCTCACTTTTCTGCCGGGACTCCAGGCAGCACCCGCTCACATGCCTAGTCAAACAGAAACCGCGGGCCCCCCGGATCGGCCCCCGGGCCGGTCGGCGCCCCCTCAAGACTCGCCAACCGCTCGCGGACCGTGACGCACCCTTCCGGGGCCCCGAACCCGCCCTCGATCTCCGCTCGCAGCCCGTCGAGCTTGGCGTCGAGCGCCCGGAGCATCCCGCGGAGCGCCTCGGCCTGTTCGTCCGTCATCGTTCCTCCCTTCACCTGCAGGGAGAGTGTCCCCCGGGCGTGTGTCAGGATGGGACACGGAGGTCGCGGGCTACTCGAGCAGCCCGACGCGCATCGAGCCGCCCGCGTTGATGGCGACGTACCAGGAGAAGCCGGCCGCGTCGAAATAGAGGCGATCGTCCTTGGAGCCGAACATTCCCAGCACGAAGTCGCTCCCCTTGAGGAACGACTCGCCCGTCGCCTCGAAGCCGAAGGCCCCGTCCCAGAACATCACGGGGCCCGCCGCGTCGACCACCGCCTCCATCGTCCGCTTGTAGGCGGGGATCCCGATCGACCCGGTCCAGCCCTCGAGGACCGCCTGGCCGCGCGTCTTCCCCTTCATGAGGGCGTCCGCGGGGCCGACCGGGCCGTCGGGCGTCCCGCCGAGCGCGCGCTCGAAGAACTCGTCGAGCAGCGCGCGGGACTCCTGGTAGAAGACGTACTTCCAGCCCTCGTACTGGGCGACGTTGGGCGGCTTCACCCGGTCGGGCACGAACGTCGCGACCGCGTTGGAGGGGATCCCGGGCGTCGTCAGGGTGTAGATCGGGTCGTACAGCATGGCCTGCGGCTTGAGGTTGCCCAGCAGCTCGTCGCGCATCTCCTCCTTCGAGCTGCCGCGCTTCCCCGCCGCCGGCAGGTCCGCGAGCACGTGCACCGCCGACCAGCCGGGGATCGCCTGCCGGATCGTGTTGAGCGTGTCGGGCAGCTGCGCCTTGAAGAGCACCGGGTGGACCTTGAGGTTCACCACGGCCAGCGACGGCGTCTTGATGTTCATCGCGGAGCCGAGGATATCAGGGCCGCATGCGGCAGTAAAGGATGTTGCATGGCCGGCCCGTGCCGCAGTATCCTCGTGGCCGACGTTACTACTATTGAGGACCCAAGCCCCATGAATCGACTGCTGCTCGCCGTCCTGTCGCTGTCGACCGCTCCCTTGCTGCTCGCCCAGGACAAGCCCCCGGGCGACGTGCCCAAGGGCGACACGATCCGCTTCAGCTTCGACCAGAGCAAGATCTTCCCCGGCACCGTGCGCGACGTGTCGGTCTACATCCCCAGGCAGTATGACCCCGCCGTGCCCGCCTGCGTCTATGTCGGGCAGGACGGCGGCGGGTTCAAGGCGAGCGAGGCGTTCGACAAGCTGATCGCCGCCAAGGAAATGCCCGTCACGATCGGCGTCTACGTCCAGCACGGCCGCGTGAAGGCGCCCCACAAGGACGCGCTCGACCGCTTCAACCGCAGCTACGAGTACGACGGCCTGGGCGACAGCTACGCGCGCTTCCTCCTCAATGAGCTCCTCCCCGAGGTGGAGAAGAAGAGCGCGCCCGACGGCCGCCCGATCAAGCTTTCCAAGAGCGGCAACGACCGCGCGATCGGCGGCGCCTCGAGCGGCGCCATCTGCGCCTTCACCGCGGCGTGGGAGCGGCCCGACGCCTTCCGCCGCGTCTTCAGCGCGATCGGCACCTACGTGGGCCTGCGCGGCGGGAACGAGTACCCCACCCTCATCCGGAAGGTCGAGCCCAAGCCGATCCGCATCTTCCTGCAGGACGGCTCGAAGGACCTCAACATCTACGGCGGCGACTGGTGGATGGCCAACCAGGAGATGCAGCGCGCGCTCGTCTTCGCCGGCTACGAGGTGAACCACGTCTGGGGCGAGGGCGGCCACAGCGGCGATCACGGCACGCAGGTCTTCCCCGACGCGATGCGCTGGCTCTGGAAGGACTGGCCCGCCCCGGTCAAGGCGGGCGCGGGGTCGCCCCAGATGAAGGAACTCCTCCTTCCCGGCGAGGACTGGAAGCTCGTCGCCGAGGGCTACACATTCACGGAGGGGCCCGCGGTCAACGAGAAGGGCGAGGTCTTCTACAACGACGTGCCCGCGAGCAAGACCTACAAGATCGGCCTGGACGGAAAGCTCTCGACCTTCCTCGAGGACTCGAAGAAAGGCGACGGCCAGGCGTTCGGCCCCGACGGCCGTCTCTACGCGGTCGCGGGCGGGACGGAGCAGATCGTCGCCTACGACGCCGACAGCAAGGCCACCGTCGTCGCCGAGGGATTCCGCGGGAACGACATCGTGGTACTCCACAACGGCGGGATGTACGTCACGAACCCGGGCTGGAACAAGGTCGACCCGAGCAAGGTGTACTACGTGAGCCCGAAGGGCGAGAAGAAGGTCGTCGACACCGGGCTCGTCTTCTCGAACGGCATCACGGTCTCGCCCGACCAGACGCTCCTCTACGTGGCCGACAGCCGCAGCCACTGGGTCTTCAGCTACCAGATCCAGCCCGACGGCTCGCTCGCCCACAAGCAGCGTTACTACCACCTGCACGTGCCCGACACGGCCGACGACAGCGGCGCCGACGGCATGCGGGTGGACCGAGACGGCCGCCTCTACGTGGCGACGCGGATGGGCATCCAGATCTGCGACCAGGCGGGCCGCGTGAACGCGATCGTGCCCACGCCCAACGGCCGGGTCGCGAACTTCTGCTTCGGCGGCGCGACCTTCGACACGCTCTATGCCGCCTGCGGCGACAAGATCTACGCGCGGAAGCTGAAGGTGAAGGGGGCCCACGCGTTCCAGGCCCCGTTCAAGCCCGCTCCTCCGAGACTATAATAAGGAGATAGGAAGATGGGAGGAGCTAAGGTGATCCGAGGGGGGTGGACGGCCCTACTCTTCCTCTTCATCTCCCTATCTCCACTATCCCCCTATCTCCTCGCGGAGGAGGTCACGGTGAAGGCCCTCCAGGGCACCTGGAAGGGGGCGCGGTTCACCGAGGGGAACGGCGAGAAGGCGGCGGGGGGCGTGAAGGTCGAGTTTACGTTCAAGGACGGCGCCCTCGTCTGCCGGAAGGAGTCGGGCGCCCCGGTCGGCGAGGCGACGTTCACGCTCTCGGCCGACGGGAAGACCATCGACTGCACGGGCACGAGCGCCGGGTACCGGGGCAAGGCTTACCTCGGCATTCTCAAGATCGACGGCGACACGCTCACCTGGTGCTCGACGGGCGGCGCGGGCAAGGACCAGAAGCGCCCCGGCTCGTACGTCGCCGACCCCGGCCAGGCCCACTATCTCATCGTCCTCAAGAAGCAGAAGCCCTGATCCGAGCGGACACCGAGACGTGGGACCGGCGCGCCGCCTACTTCCGGTGCTCCATGAAGGAGCGCGAGTTGTCGTCGAACCAGACGTTCTGCACCCGCCAGGGGGCGTCCGCCTTGGGCCGGTACCAGATGAAGTAGAAGTAGAGCGGGGCCTTCTCGCAGCAGATCAACCCGATCCCCTGCGCCACATGCTTTTCCTGTTTGACGAGCCCCAGGTTCTCGACGGCCGTGACGCCCCCGTAGATCTCGGTCGCCTTGTCCGTCTGCCCGATCAGGTTGTCGACGTCACCCTTCTTCTCGGCGAGGATGAGGCTGCCCTCGAGCAGGTCCGCGTAGGCGTCTTTGATCTTCCCCTCCTGGATGGCCTTCAGGAATTCGAGCTGCCGGTTCGCGGGGGACTTGTCCTGCGCGGGCGCGGCGCCGATCAGCGCCGCGAGGGCGACCGCGAATCCCAGGGTGCCGACTCGGTTCAGACGCATGAAGCTCTCCTTAGAAGCAACCCACGTTGCTACTGTACCACGCGTTCGTGAGGATCAGACGCCGGGGATGGAAGGGAGCGGGCGGAATCGGCCTTCGCCCGCGTCAGATCAGCTCGCGCAGCGGCTTGATCTCGGGGTCGATGAGATAGTGGGGGCGGCCGCCCAGATCGGTCACCGTGGCGGCGGACGCGTCGATGCCGAGCGCGTGGTAGAGAGTCGCGAAGACCTCCTGGAACTGCACCGGACGGTCGGCCGGCTCACCGCCGTCCCGCACCGTCGAGCCGATCACCTGCCCCGTCCGCAGGCCGCCGCCGGCCATGAGCGCGCAGGAGACCCGCGGCCAGTGGTCGCGGCCGCCGTCCTTGTTGATCTTCGGCGTCCGGCCGAACTCGCCCCAGGCGATCACGGTGACGTCTTTCTCGAGGCCGCGGTCGTGGAGGTCGCCCACCAGCGCGCTCATCGCCTGGTCGAAGTCGGGCAGGTTGCGGCGCGCGTTGTCGAAGTTCTTGCCGTGGAAGTCCCAGAAGCTGTAGCTGAACGTCACGCAGCGGACGCCCGCCTCCACCAGCCGGCGCGCGAGCAGGAACTGCGAGTTGATGCGCGGCGCGCCGTCGCCCTGGTGGGTCGTCGTCCCCGTGCCATACCGCGCCCGCACCGCGGGGTCCTCCTTCGAGAGGTCCAGCGCCGTCGCCAGCCGGCTCGAGGTGAGCATGCCGAACGCCTGCTGGGTGTAGGCGTCCACTCCCTCCATCATGCGGCTGTCGTCCACGTCACGACGGAAGCGATCGAGTCCGGCGAGCAGCTGCTTGCGGTCCTCGAGACGCTCGGGGGTGATCCCCTGCAGCGTGAGATCGGCCTTCCCCTCGTCCTCGGGCTTGAAGGGCGCGTGGGCGGGCCCGAGGAAGCCGGGCGTGCCGTTGTTGTACGGGCGGTGCTGCATCCGGGGCGAGAGCGCCATGAAAGGCGGGACCGTCGCCTGCGTGCCGCCCTGCAGGCGCGACACGACGGCGCCCAGCTCGGGCCAGCCGCCGCGCGGCAGGTTCTCGTTCAGCCGCCCTGTCAGGCACTGGAACGACTCGTGCCGGTCCTTCGCGCCCACGATCGAGCGGATCGGGACCAGCTTGTCCATCATCCGGGACAGGCGCGGCAGAAGCTCGCAGACCTGGATGCCCGCGACATTGGTCGGGATGGGACGGAACTCGCCGCGGATGTCCGACGGCGCATCCATCTTGAGGTCGTACATGTCCTGGTGGGGCGGCCCGCCCGGCATGTAGACCATGATGACCGCCTTGTGGCCAAGGCCGCCGCTCTTCCTCTTGGGAAGGGGCGACTGCGCCTGGGCGGCCAGGATCTGCGGGAGCGCGAGGCCGCCGAGACCGAGCCCGCCGATCCTCAGGAAGGAACGGCGCGAAACCCCGTCGCAGAACGGTCCTACGGAAGACTCGCCCTCAAGCCTCAGCATCCATAAAGGATACACGAGGAACCGCGATCGAGTTGGGCCAAGTCAGTCCAACGGGAAACGTGAACCCCAAGGACACGAAGAAGACCCTCTCTCGACAGAGACACGTCATGGGCGCTTTGTGTCCTTGGTGACTTTGTGCTGCAGTTCGCCTTTACGAATTCACTCGGGCTGACTCAGGCGAGCAGCCGGCGCGCGTTCTCCGAGAGGACCGCCCGCGTGCGGGCTTCGTCCAATCCGGACTCGGTCACCTTCAGCCGCGCCGACTCCCACGTGAAGAACGGGGCGTGCGAGCCGAAGAGCACCCGGTCGAGCCCCAGCAGGTCGATCAGGCGCGCCACGCCCGCGATCCCCTCCATCATGGCGAAATCGAAATGGGCCCCCGCCGCCGCGAGCTTGGGGAGGCCGTCGCGCAGGAGCGCGCCCGGACCGTTCAGGATCACGAGGCGCAGCCCCGGCGTCGCGCCGGCGAGATCGGCCAGCCCCGCGGCGTCGACGGCTGGGACTCGGAGCAACGGATGCTGCGTCCGCTCGTCCTCCATCTTGAGCGCCAGCTGGACGACGAGCTTGCGCTCCGCGGCGAGACGCAGGAGGCGCGCGAAATCGGGGTCGGCGAGCGTGTACCCGTGATAGTTCGGGTGGAGCCGGATCCCCGCCATCCGGTGCTCCTCCGCGCAGCGGCGGAGGTCCTCCTCCCAGTCGGGCAGCTTCGGGTTGACCGATCCGAACGGGACGAGAAGGCCGTCCCCGAACCGCCGGCACTCCGCGGCCAGCCGCGCGTTCACGGCGGCCATGTCCTTGTGCAGCAGTCCATCGAAGCTCGCCGTCCACGCCTGGACGACGCCGCGGCGGCGCAGCAGCTCCACCAGCTCGGGAGTCTCGTCCCCCCGCAGCCGCCGGAAGGGCCAGCGCGAGAGGTTGACGTTCACGTCGACGATCATGCCGGGAATCCCTTTCGATCCAGGATCGGCTTCAGCAGGCGGCGCAGATTGCCCCCGAGGACCTTACGCCGGACGCCCTCGGGAAGGTCCGCACCCAGCACCTTTCCCAGCTGCGAGGCGAAACTCCGCCCGCCGGTGTCGCTGCCGTAGATCACCCGGTCCGGGCCGAGTTCGCGCACGGCCATCTCCGCGACCCCCGCCGTCGGGTCGAACCCGGCGAGCTCGAGGGTGACGTTTCGCGACGCGCGGATGGCGCGGATGCCGCGCTCCCAATCGCCGCCCGCGTGGCCGCAGATGATCGAGGCCTCCGGGTGGCGCGCGGCGAGCTCGACGACATCCTGCGGCGTCGACTCGCCTCCCTCGATCCCGCCCACCTTCAGCCACGTGTGCTGGTAGACCGGGGCCTTGAGTTCCGCGGCGCGGCGGAGGATCGGGTCGAGCCGACGATCGGCGCAACGCAGCGCCACGTGGAACTTGACCCCGACCATCGGCCCGTCCCGGACGCAACGGTCCAGCTCCGCAAGGCAAAAGTCCACGTGCTCCGGGTTGAGATAGACGAAGCCGATCGCGCGCGGATGCTGCGGGCGGATCGCCTCCATGCACTCGTCGTTGAACCGCCGCAGGTCCTCGGGCGAAGGATGCGCCGAGCCGACCTCCAGCCCCATGTAAAAGATCAGGCGGCCGATGCCGAGCCGGTCGGCGAAGGCGATCGCGCTCGCCACCTTCTCCGGCCCCGTCCGGCCCGGGAGGCCGTAGAGGTGGCAGTGCATGTTCCAGATGCCGACGTCCTCGGAGACCGCCTCGCGAGGCACGGCGCTGCAGCCGGCCAGGCCGGCCAGCCCCGCCGCCCCCGCCACGAACGTCCGCCGGGTGATCCTCATGGCTCTCCGATCTTCCGGATGAACTCGAAGAGGTCCGCCATCTGGGAGACCTCGATCGACCGCTCCAGCCCCTCGGGCATCAGCGACGTGGGGCTCGAGACGATCGCCTCGATCTCCGATCGGAGCACCGTCACGGGATCCCCCTCGGCGCGGCGGAGCGTCACGCTCGAGGCGGTCTCGGCGGCGATCACCCCGTCGAGCACGTCTCCCCCCTTGGTACGAAGCCGGTAGTGCAGGAACTGGGGCTGGACCTCCCGGTGCGGGTCCAGGACCGCCACGAGCAGCTCCTCGGGGGATCGCTGCTTGACCGTGGAGAGATCGGGGCCGACCTCGCGGCCCTCGCCGTCGGCGCGGTGGCACGCGACGCAGGTCTTCCGGTAGACCTCCCGGCCGCGCGCCCGGTCGCCCGCCTTCTCGAGCACCGCCAGGTACCCCGCGATGACCTTTCGACGGTCGGAGTCGGGACTTTCGCCCAGGACCCGGCGCGCGCGACCGCCCAGCTCCGCGTTCCCGAACAGCGTGCGGCGCAGCTCCGGGCCGATCTCGAAGGCGGGGAGCCGACCCTGCTCCAGCGCGTCGAGCAGCAGCGCCTGCCGCTCGGGAGGACGGAACCAGAGGAGCGCCTCCGGCCGGATCGCCGCCGGAAGGGTCGCCCACGATCCCACGAGCAGACCGCCGACCTTGGGATCGCGGAATCCGGCGAGCGAACGGGCGGCGGCCGCCCGGAGGGCCTCGGGCTGAGCGGACCCCAGGAGCGGAACGAGCGCTCGCTCCGCCTGGCCGAAGTCGGCGGAGGAGAGGATACGGACGGCGTCGACGCGGCGCTCGAGGCCGCTGCGCTCGTCGCTCGCGAGACGCTCCGCCTGTTCGAGGAGCGCCGGCCCGTCCGGGAGCGAAGCGAGCGAGCGCCCGCTCCGGCGCAGGCCTTCCGCGAGGCCCGAGAGGACCACCGGCTGCTCGCGCGCGAGGGCGAGCGCGGCCGAGACCTCCCCCGCGTCGTTCCGCGCGCCGATCATCGAGGCCAGCGCCCGGACCACCTCGGCCTGACCCGCCTTCCGAAGCAGCTCGACCATCCGCCCCGCGGAGGACGAGAAGATCGCCGCGCGCGCCCACGGGTCGGCCCCGTCCCGGGCCGCCAGCACGGCCAGCGCCTCCGTCGCGCGGGCATCGGCGAATTCGCCCAGCGCGAGAGCCAGGTGGAATCGGACGCGCGGATGGGGGTCGTCGACCAGGCCCAGCAGGCGGGAAAGGGAGTCCGGGCGGTGCTCCGCCAGGACGACCGCCTGCTCCCGGATCTCCGCCGCGGGATCGCGGAACGCTCGCGCGAGGATTTCCGGACGGAGCGCGCCCAGCCCCTCGAGCGCCCAGAGGGCCGCCGCCCTCGACGCCGCGAACTTCCCTTCCGAGACGAGCGACTCCAGCGGCTCCGCGGCCGAACGGTCCTGCCGCTGGAAGAGGAGCCGTCCCGCCGTCTCGCGCCACCAGGCGTCGGGGCGCTTGAGCACCTCGACGAGCTCGGCGGTCGAGGCCTTCCCGAGGCGTGGCCGCTCGACCCGGGGCGCGCCTTCCCGCGTCACCCGCCAGATCCGGCCGCGATCCTTGCCGCACGTCAGGTCGAGCCGCTTCTTGATCCCCTCGGGGATCGCCGCCGGATGCTCGATCGTCTCCCGGTACATGTCGCAAATGTAGAGCGCCCCGTCCGGACCGGTGGCGAGGTTGACGGGCCGGAACCAGTTGTCGGGCGACGCGAGGAACTCAACCCCCGGGTCCCGCCGCTCCGTGCGGAACGTGACGCCGTCCGGGAGGAGCGCCTTCCGGTGGACGAGGTTGGTGGCGGCCTCGGCCGTGAAGAGCGACCCGTAGTCCCCGTCCCCCAGCGCGGTCCCGCGGAAGTGCAGGGTCCCGGTGGCGGACGTGAAGTACGCGGTAGAGCGGCCCGTGGGGACCGCCGTCGCGCCCGGCAGCTCGCCGGCCAGGTACTTCCGGGTGACGAGCGTCCTCCAGGCCTCGGGCGGGCTGATCCGATGCACCGGGTCAGGGTTGGGCGCGATGTAGTGGATCGCCGAGGGCAGCGCGAAATGGGGATTACGCCGGAGGTGGCGCTCCTCGAGCACGACGTGATAGGCGGGATACCAGTTCCGGCAGACGAAGCGCCGGCCGAAGTCGTCGAACGTGTTCCCGAAAAGACCGCCACCCGAGAGCGCTTCCAGCTCGCCCGTCGGCCGGAAACGGAAGTCGCGGCCGCGGAGGTCGACGAACCCGGGGTCCGGGCCCTTGAGCGAACGGACCTTGCTGATGCTGGAGCTGGCCGCCCCGGTGAAGGCGTTGTCGAGGCCCCACTTGATGTTGTTGACCAGGCCCTGCACGTTGTTGGCGCCGAAGCCGGTCAGCACGACCTCGCGGCGATCGGCGATGCCGTCCCCGTCGGTGTCCTTGAAGTAGATCACGTCGGGCACGGCCGCGACGAAGACGCCGCCGTTCCAGGGCGCGACCGCCGTGGGCCAGCGGAGACGGTCCACGAAGACGGTGCTCCGCTCGAAGCGCCCGTCGCCGTCGCGATCCTCGAGAAGACGGATCCGCCCCTGCGGCGGGTTGCCCTCCGCGTCGGCATAGGGGTAGTCGATCATCTCCGAGACGAAGAGCCGGCCGTCCTCGTCGAAGGCGAGGTCCACCGGATCGACCACGACCGGCTCGGCGGCCACAAGTTCGATCCGGTACCCCGGGCGGAGCCGGAAGGCCCGGAGCGCCTCGGCCGGCTCCAGGGGCTTCGTCGACCGGAGCTCGTCGGCCTCCTGAGCCGCGAGGGGGGCCGCGGCCAGCATGAGAAGGAGAAGTCCGCGCGCCTGTCTCATCATGGCCTCACCCTCATTCGCGCACGCGGCTCAGGATCAGGAGCGCCATCGCCGTCCCATAGCTCTTCCCCAGCTCGTGGCTGTCCACGAAGCTGCCGTCCCACTCCGGGATCGCGAGGACCTGGGCGCGGAACTTCCCGAGATGCGCTCCGCGCGAGGGCTGCTGCAACGCCCGCGCCGCCTCGAGCGTGTGGAACACGGAATTGAAGTAGAAGAACCCCGCCAACTCCTCGTCGGCGTGGTTGTCGCAGGTCCTCACCGCCTCGAGCCGCGCCAGGTGCTTCCAGTAGGCGTCCACGCCGGCGGCCACGTCGTCGAGCGATCCCCGTCCGCACTCGTAGAGCGCCAGCTCGGAGGAGGCGGTCCGGCCCATCGAGTTCTTCTCGGAACTCGCGGGCTTCCCGGCCTCGTACCGATAGTCCTGCCGGCCGCCCTCCCGGCGGGTCTTCAGGATCGCATCGGCCGCCCGCTGGAGCATCGGCTCCGGGACGTCCGCCCCCGCTTTCCGGGCGAGGCTGAGGCATCGGACCACCGCCGCCGTCGCGAACGCACTGGGATACTCGTGCGACCAGAAGCCGTCGCGGTCCTGAAGCTCGGAGAGCCGTGTTACCATGCGGTTCATCCGCGGGACATCCCTCTTCGCCGCGAAATACATCAGCCGGTAGGTGTCCGCATAGCACGCCTCGCACCGCGCGGGAGAGAGATTGTCGTCGTCGCGGAGGAACTTCTCCGCCCGGGTCACCGCCGCGTCGATCCGGGAGGGAGCCACGTCGCGCCACTCGAGGAGCGCCTGCGCCGCGAGCGCCGTCACCGCCACGAAGACGTTCGGGTGGAGCCCGGTGTCGGGCCACGACGAGTAGCCGGGCCCGAGGAGCCCCTCGGCGCTGCGCCGGCGGATCATGTAGGCCGCCCAGCCGTAGGAATAGCGCGCGTCGCTCCAGGTGCCGTTCGGCCGCTGGGACCGGAGGAGGAACTCGACCGCGCGCGCGGCGGTCGCGTCGACCTCCCGACCGGGCAGACGGGTGCTCGTGGGAGCCCCCTCGGGAGGCTGGAGGAAGAAGTCCTCGAAGCCGTGCGCCATCGGCCCGTCCGGGAGGCCGTCGCGGCCCTTCACCAGGTTCGACGCCGCGCGCCACGCCCAGGGGCTGCCCGGATGCGTCCCGACCAGCTTCCTCCACGCGGGCACCGGGTCCCGCCCCGTGCAGGCGTCTATCGCGGACAGGTGATAGAGCGCCTCCGCGGAGTCCTCCTTCTCGAGGATCGCCCGGGCCCTTTCGAACTCACGCAGCCCCAGGAGCGCGATCCCCTTGTGGACCGGCGCGCACGGGAGGTCGAGCACGTCGCGGAACCGCCCCGCGCGACGCAGGATCACCGCCTTCAGGTCGGGCGCGGCCTTCTCGAACGCCTTCTCGTCGTCGCCGCCCCGGATCAGATCCTCGACGGAATCGCCCGCCGGAGCGTTGTACTCGCCGTTCTTCCGAAGCACCGCGACGAGCGCCGCGCGGACCCAGTCGGCGTTGAACGTGCGGATCCGGTCGATCGCGTGGACGACCCGCCCCTCCGGCGTGAGGAGGACGAGCCCGGGCTCGATGAAGTCCGGGAACCGGACCCCGGTCGCGGCGCTCGCCTTCTCGTCGCAGGCCATGCGGAGCGGGACGAACTTGGCTTGGACGAGGTCGACCAGGCCCGGGTCGGTGAAGAGCGCGACCCTCATGTACGTGTCGAGGACCGCCGCCCGGTACGTGTGCGTCCCGGGCACGCGCATGCAGTACCAGAGGACGAGGCGCTTCCGCTCGCGCGCGAGCCCCTTCGCCTTCTCCAGGAGCGCGACGCGGTCGACCGACGGGTCGATCGGCGGCTTCGGCGTCCCGTCGACGATCTCGGTCCCGTCCGTGATCCAGGGGATCAGGCTGTCGCACTTTTTGAAGAGGGCGAGCTCCGGCGGCTCCTGGACGAAGAGCAGGACGAGGAGGGCGGCCCTCATCCCTTTTTCAGCTGCTCCACGAGCGCGGCGCGCTTCTTGGCCCACTTCGGATCGGGCTCGGCCTTCCAGACCTTGATCTCGTCGTACCACGCCCACTCGCCGCTGCTGACGAGCTGGAGGCGGGAGCGGACCCGGGTCATCCCGTCGGCCTTCGCCAGGACCATCGCCGTGTCGTCCACGGTGGCCACCATCTCGTCGCCCTGGATCTCCCAGACCAGCGTGTGCCACGTGCCCGGATCGAACTTCATCTTCTTCTGGTCGAGCACCGTGTTCTTGGTCGTCGCGCCGAAGCCGGTCATCTTCTCGATCCGGAAGCCGTCCGGCTGGATCGTGAGCTGGGCGACGTGTTCCTTCTTCGCGTCATTCGTGGCGTCGTCGAGCTGGATCCCCAGCCACTTGGCCCCCTCGAACTTGAAGGCGAACTGGAGGATGACATCGGACTCCTTGAAGGTGCGGGTCATCGTCGGGAGGTGGCCGTCCCCGGCGACCTCGGCAACCTTGAGCTGCTCCTTCTCGACGACGTAGTTGCCCTTGTACTTGCTCCACTCCTTGGAGTACGCCCCGCCGGCGAACGTCTCCTCCCAGAGGAGCGGCCCCTTGAGGGCCATCCAGACCTTCGGGTCGGGAGCCTTCTTTTTCTTCTCCTGCGCCTCCGCGACCGGGAAAAGACCGGGCGCGAGGAACAACAAGGCGAAAACGATGGGTTTCATGGCAAATCACCCTCGGGAATCACGAATCAGTCGAAGAATCCTCCCTGATTCGTGTTTCGGAATTCGCGATTCGGTTTCCGCTCTACGGCTCGATCTCGAGGACGAACTCCTGCGTCCCGCTGCCCACCTTCTGGGCGTCGGTCGAGACGACCTTCTCGTGCCCCCAGCTGAGCTCCTGCTCGCTCAGCTTCCGGACCTCCTGTTCGATCGTGGCGCTCAGGGAGACCTCGACCCGGCCCGGGGCGTTGGGGACGCCCGAGAGGAGCCCCGTCTTCTCATCCACCTTGAGCCAGGCGGGTCCGCGGACCAGGGCGTACTTCGGGTGCTCGACGTCCCAGAAGCTCGTCGTGTCGCGACCGTTCACCGACCGCATCCGCAGATCCCCCAGGGAGCGGATAGCGGCGGCCTGGTAGGCGTACTCCGTGCCCACTTTCGCCTTCGCCGCGGGCTTCGAGTGGATGAACGGCCTGGGGGCGACCGTGAAGACGGACGGTCCGCTCCGGCTGCCCTGGTCGTCCACGGCGACGACCCGATAGTAGGCGCGGTTGGCGTTGGGGAACGCGACGTCCCGGCCGACGACGGCGGCCTCGGTCGCGGCCACTTCGGCCACGAAGTTGGCCGAGGCGTTCGAAGGCACCTCCTTGGAGACTCCCACCGACATGACGTACGGATCGTCGCTCACCGAGAATCCCTTCTCGTCGCTCCCGTAGATCCGGTACTTGACCGGCTTCTTGCCCGCGCCGCCGGGCTTCCATCGAAGGGTCCCCGTCCCCTTCTTCGCGTCGAAATCGATCGCCAGGTCGGTCGGCAGCGACGGGCCGCGGGGCGTGAACTTCCACGTCTTGCTCCACGCGCCCCACACGCCCTTGTCGTCCTTGGCGCGCACGTGCCAGTAGTAGGTGCGGTCGGGATTGAGGAGGCCGACGTACGGAAGCGTGTACTGGGCCTTCCCCTTGTCGGGGGTCCGGGAGACCATCCGGTAGAAGTTGGTCGAGAGGGGCAACTTCATGTCCGGCCGCGCGGAGAGCTCGAACTGGTAGTCGGCGATCTTATCGCCGTCGGGATCCTTGGCGGCCGCCCAGCGGAAGGCGATGTTCGTGCCCTTCGTTTCGCCCCCGTCGGCCGGGTGTTCGGCCGAGGCGGGAGCGTCCGGGGGCTTCGACGCGGAGCGCTCGACCCACTCGTGAGTGATGCGGGCCTTCCGCGAGCCCGTCGACTGGTCCGTGTAGATGAACTCGTTCTTCCCGATCATCATGCCGGGAAGGGAAAGCGGGGCCATCTGGATGTCGTTCACGATGCGGAGGCCCTTGAGCCGCGCGTCGGCGCCCAGCTGGCAGCGCAGGCGGTAGTGGTAGCGCGCCTCCGCGTCGGGCGTAAAGAACTTGTCGAGGTCCTTTCCCGCCTCCTCCCAGGTCTTCCCGTCGAGCGAGACCGCGAACGTCGCCCCCGTGCCCTCGACCTCGAGCTTTCCCCCCAGGAAGACGTAGGGGCTCCGCACGATCCAGACGATCGTGCCGGGTTTGCCTCCCTCGGCCGCGAGCGCTCCGCCGTCCACCCGGACGTTCTCGGCGCTCTCCGCGCCCTTCCGCCACGAGTCCTTGGAGAAATCGGGCCGGTACTCCCACAGGCCGTTCGCGACCGTCTCCGGATGCTTGTGCGGACGCTGGCCCCGGTGCTTGATCGGCGTAAGGTGGCCCCAGCGCCAGGTGATCGCCTCGTTGGGGCGGAGGACCATGTTCATCGTCGAGACGTAACAGTTGCGGTCCCCCTTCACCTCGCCCTCGAAGACGTAGATGGAGGACTGCCATTCGTCGCTGCTGCGGAGGTCCGGCTCCAGGATCCCCTGGGTGTGGGACCGCTTGACGAGATCGTGGTCCCGGACGATGTCCTGCTCCCCGGCGATCGTCTCGTTGTCCCGCATCAGGTAGACGCCGTGCTGGTCGCCGTCGAAGAGGTTCCACCGGTTGTCGTAGAACACCTGGGCCACGCAGTGGCCCACCAGGCGCGCCGGGGCCACCTTGAGTCCCGCCTTGCGCCAGAGCCCCGCCAGGCACATCGAATCGTCGCCGCACGTGTTGTGGCCGTAGATGTTGAAGATCTTGACGGGATCGCCGCTCTCCTGGCCGGCGCCCGCCCCGAAGTGGTACCGGTTCCGGATCTCCTGGAACCAGATCGCGTGCGCCTTCTCCTTGTCGGTCATGCCCGGCGCGACGGCCGTGGCGACGATCTCCTCCATGGTGCGGAACGTGTTGCGCCCGTTGGAGATCCACGGGTTGACGAGGTCCGTCTCGCCCACGTTCTCCAGCCGGACCGCCCGGTTCGACTCCCAGGTCACCTCGGCGCCCGGGCCATTGCTCATCCCCACGGAGAGCGGGGCCCGGCAGTTGGTGCCGTCCATCGTGCCGCCCTGCGACACCGTGTAGGCCTGCCGGGCCGCGGTGGCCTCCTGGACGTGCTTCTTGGGCGCGTCGGTCGGGTGGCGGTTGGCGCCCCACGGAGCGAGCGGCTCGTCCTTCGCCGGCGCCGCGGCCATCAGGGCCAGGATCAGCGTCATTGTCTTCATCAGGCCTTCTCCAATCCTGTAAGCGTTCCCGTGCTGGACCCGAACTTCTCCTCCTCGATCCCCGTCCGCTGGAGCATGCTCACGTAGAGGTTGCTGAGCGGCGGCGGCTTGGCCGGATCGAACGCCAGGTGGGCGCCGTGCTTGAAGCCGCCTCCGGCGAGGAGGACCGGAAGATTGCGCGTCGAGTGATTGCTCGCGTTGCCCAGATTGCTGCTGAAGAAGACCGACGTGCGGTCGAGCACGCAGGCGCCTTCCTCCTTCGACTCCTTCAGCTTGAGGAGGAAGTCCCGGAGGGCCTTCATCTTCTCCAGCTCGACTTTCTTCAGCTGCTCGATCTTGCTGGGCTCCTGGCCGTGGTGCGAGAGGTCGTGGTGGCCCAGCGACACCCCGGGGACCGGCGGGACGAGGCTCGTCCCGAGCATCATGATCGTGACCAGCCGCGTCGAGTCGGTCTGGAGCGCGAGGTGGGTGACGTCGAGGAGGAGCCGGGTCCGTCCGGCCACGTCGGGGCCGTGGATGTCCTGCGGCTGTTTCGCCTCGACCTTGGGCTTCGGCTTCTTCGACCACTCCTCGGCCCGCGCGAGGCGCTTCTCCAGCTCGCGGACGCTCGAGAAGTACTCGTCCATCTTCTCGCGATCGCCCGCGGGGAGGCCGGACTGCAGGGTCTTGGCCTGGTCGCCCACCTGGTCGAGGATGCTCCGGCCGTCGCGAAGGCGGCGGGCCTGGGCCTGAACCTCCTCGGGCCGGCCCTCGAGGAAGAGCCGGGCGAAGACCCGCGACGGCGAAGTGTCCGACGGCACGGGCGCGCCGCTCCGGGTCCACGAGAGGCCGAAGCCCTCATCCGCCAGCGAGAGGCTGGAGACGCGCGTCTCCCCGCCGATCCGCTCCGCTGCGAACTGGTCGAGCGAGATCGTGTTACGGAATCCGGCGCGGTTCTCCGGATGGGGCGCGGCGGTCAGGAAGCTGAAGCCGGAATCGTGGCTGGAGCCCACGTCGGGGTGCGAGAGCCCCGAGATGACCGTGAAGTCGTCGCGGAGGTCCTTGAGGACTTCCAGATAGGGCGTGAGGGCGTACTCGCGCCCCGCTTTTTCCGGGAAGAAGAAGGGCGAGTGGAGGCCCAGCGGGGCGCAGATGCAGACCATCCGGCGGGGCGGCGGCGCGGCAAGCGCGTGCGCCTCGAGCCACGGGAGCGCCAGCGAGACGCCGGCGGCCCGGAGGAAGTCGCGTCGGTCCATGGTCATGTCACTTGCTCCGGAAAAGCCTGCTTTGGACGATTTCGTGGAGGATCGTTTTCAGGCCGCTGCCCTTCTCCCCGGCCGTGCGGACGATGGCCTCGATCTCCGCGCGGTCCACCCCGTCGGACGCCCCGCCCGTCCCGTAGGTCATCAGCTTCTGGGTGAGCGAGCGGGCGATCTGGTCCTTGTCCCTGAGAAGGAGCTTCTTGAACTCGTCGATGTCGCCGAACCGCTCGCCGTCGGCCATCGCGTCGGAGGGGTCCACTTTCGGACCCTTGAGGTACGGCATCTTCCGGCCGTCCACGGTGACCGCCTGCCCGCGCCCGCTGGTCCGGTAGTTCTCCCGCCAGCCGCCGATCACGTCGAAGCTCTCCAGCGCGAAGCCCGGCGGGTCGATCCGCGAGTGGCAGGTCGCGCAGGCGGCGATCTCGCGGTGCTTGGCCAGCTGCTGGCGGATCGTCGTCGCGCCGCGGATGTCGGGCTCGACCGCGGGGACGCCGGCGGGAGGCCGCGGCGGAGGCGTGCCCAGGAGGCGGTCGAGCACCCACGCCCCGCGGAGGACCGGCGACGTGCTCGTGCCGTTGGCCGTCACCTTGAGCACGCTCGCCATCGTCATCACGCCGCCCCGGTGGCTCTCCGGGGGCAGCGTCACCTTCCGGAACGCCCACCCGTCCACGCCGGAGATTCCGTAGTGCTTCGCGAGGCGGCCGTTGAGCATCGTGAAGTCGGACGCGACGAAGTTGGACACGGCCAGGTCCTCCTTGAGGACCTCGGCGAAGAAGAGCTCGGTCTCCTTCACCATCGAGGCCTTGAGCATCTCGTCGTAGTCCGGGTAGAGGATGTGGCTGGGCTCGGTGAAGTCGATGTCGCGCAGCCCCAGCCACTGGCCGACGAAGTTGCGGACGAACCGTTCCGCCCGCGGGTCGGCGAGCATGCGGTCGACCTGCCCCCGGAGCGTCCGGGGCCGGCCCAGCATCCCCTGGTTCGCCAGCGAGAGCAGTTCCTCATCGGGCATCGAGCTCCAGAGGAAGTAGGAGATCCGGGCGGCCAGCGCGAACTCGTCGAGCGTCCCGGGCTTCTCGCGGAGGAAGAGGAAGTCGGGCGAGACCAGGACGGCCGCGAGGCCCACGCGGACGGCCAGCTCGAACGAGCGCTTCTGCGCGAGCTTGGACTCGACCAGGGCGAGGAGCGGCTTGACGTCGGCGTCCGTCACGGCGCGGCGGAATGCACGGCGGGCGAAATCGCGGAGGATGCGCTCCGCGTCGGCGAGCGGGTCCTTCGAGACGACCTCGAAGCGGCCGTTCGCGACGGGCGCCTGCGGCAGGTCGCCGAAGATCCGCCGGTGCGAAGCGGGCGGCCACACGTCGTGGATCGGCCCCTCCACCTCCACCCACTGGACGGCCAGGCCCGGGCCCGTGTAGGCGTCGGCGCCGACCTTGTTGACCCCCTGCGCCCCGGCGAGCCCATAGGGGTGGATCCGGATGTGGCTCCGCGCCTCCAGGTGATCGACCCACTCGACGACCGCCGGCTCGTCCGCCGGGGCGTCGAAGTAGCTGATCAGGTGGTTCTTCGTCCCCATGAGCATCGGGCCGGCGTCGACCCGATAGACGACGGGCTTGCCGCCGCTCTGGAAGCCGGAGGCCGAGATGCGATAGCGGAACTTGCCCCGGTCCGGCGGATAGGACTGCCCCACGACGATCGAGTTCCACGCGGACGAGCTGAACATCACGACCGCGTCGTCCACCAGGCGGTACACCTTCTCGGTCGTCGTCTTGACGAGGCGCTCTTCCTTGAGGGAGTACCGCTTCTTGACCACGGGCGGCCGGCGGCCGTTGGCGATCGCGACGCCGAGGGCCTTGTCGGCCGCCTCGAGGTACTTCTCCATCAGGAAGGACGAGGTGTGGAGGGCCTCGGCGACGTTGTCGAACCCGGCGGCCGAGGAGTCCATCGGGAGGAGCTCCTGGAGGTCGACCTCGATGCCCAGGAGGTCGCGGATCGTGTACTCGTACTCGACCCGGTTGAGGCGGCGCAGGACCACCCGGCCCTCGACCGATCGGCGCGCCGTCTCGGCTCCGTCCGCACGCGCGCGGATCCAGTCGGCGACGGCCTTCAGCTCGCCCTCCGGCGGGCGCTCCTTCTTCTTCGGGGGCATCGAGCCCGCGGTGAGCTGCTCCAGGACGGAGAGCCACCGGTCTCGGCCGGCCTTGACGGCGAAGTCGGGCGCGAGGAGGTCGAGCCGGAGGTCGCCTTTGGGCTTCTCCGTCCCGTGGCACTCCAGGCAGTGTTTGGCGAGGAACGGGCGGACCTGCTCGGTGTACGCCTTTTCATCCGGCGCCGGGCGGGCCGCCCCGAGGACGATCGCGAGCAGGAGGGCGCTCACCGCGCGTCCCCTTCCCCGCACGCGTGAAGGGCCAGGGCGGCGAACGCCGTCCCCGCGTGGGTCAGGTAGTGCTTGCCGTCCGAGTGGAGCGACCGGGTGTACCAGCGCCCGCTCCGGCGCTGGTGGGTCTTGAGCCAGTCGACGCCGCGGCGGAGCCGCTCGTCCGAGGCCGGGACGCCGCCCGCCCGGGCGATCCAGAGGACGAACCCCGTCCCGTACCCGTCGCTCGTCTCGACGTCCTGCGGCGTCCCGTCCGGACGCTTCCAGCTCCCCAGCGTCGCGGAATTCCATCCCCCGTCCGGGCGCTGGAGGGCCAGGAGGTCGTCCACCGTCTTCTTCCGCTCCTCGCCGGTCATGATCCCGTCCACGTACTTCGAGGCCCAGAGGAGCATCCCCCGGTGATGGATCGACGGGGGCTCATTCTTGGCCAGGTATCCGCGGATCTTTCCCAGGCCCTCCCGGGCGGCATCGATGGAGGCGTACCCCTCGGGCGCCCGGCCGACCGCGAGCAGCGCCACCATGACGCCGTAGTAGTCGTCCGACTCCATGGGGGGCCACTCGCACTTCCCCCAGTTCCAGGCGCCGTCCTCGCGCTGCAGGGTCCACATCCGGTCGAGCCCCATCCGGGTCACCGGGTGGAGCTTCGACCCCGTGTTCGCGTCGCTCACCGAGAGGGCCGCGGCCGTGAGGACGACCTCAGTGTCCCACCGCTGGTTCCGGGGCCGCTCCGTCCGCTCGCGGACCACGCCCTCGGTGAACCTGCGGATCTCGCCGAACGCCGGGCGCTGCGAGCCGTACTCCGAGACCGTGACGAGATAGGCGAAGTTGGTGTGGCAGGTGAGGCACTTCTTCTTCTGCTGCCAGTGGACCGACGCCTGGTCGAGGAACGCCCCGGTCTGCTTGAACGAGTAGGCCTCGGCCATCGGCTCCTTCGCACTGTTCAGGCCGGGGTCCGGCGCTCCCTCTTCCTGGCGCGGCTCGGCGGCGGAGCCGGAGCCGAGCCCGAAGGCGATGGCGCCCGCGAACAGGAGCGCGATCCGTCGCAACATCGGGTTCTCCCTCCTACTTGGCCGCCGGACGGGGCACGCGGGGACGGACGATCAGGATGTTGTCCACGTAGAACCGCCGCTTGGGCGGCCCGCCGGTCCCCTGGATGTACACGTTGATGATCCAGTCCCCCTCTTTCAACCGGGTCGCCGCATCGCCCAGGTCGGCGAGCCGGATCGAGAAATGGGCCCACTTGCCGATCACCGTCTTGACGATCAGGTACTCGTGGTTCCGCTTCTGCGACCGGTTCCATACGTTGAAGTTGACGTGACTCGCGTCGCCGTCCACCCAGTAGTCGAAGCTGAGCACCTCGTCCCCGGTGGCCGTGCAGATCCCGCGGGCGCCGTCGCCGTAGAAGATCTTGCTCGTGCCCTGCTCGTCCAGGCCGGCCAGGCAGAGCCGGCTGCCCGCGCGATCGGGCCCCTTCTCGACCGTCCCGGTGTCCGCTCCCACGGGCAGCTTTCCGTCCTCGAAGTCCAGCCAGAGGAGGACCTCCTCCTTCGGCAGCGGCTTCGAGGCGAGCGTCACGCCCGGCGCGGCGGTCGCGGCATGACCTCCCTCGACCACGAGCGATTTCCCCGCCGCATTCCGGAGCTCGACCTTCCCCTCGTCGACCTCAAGGCGCGTCCCCTTCTTCGGATCCGGGTCGACCAGGACGCGCAGCACGGTCCCCAGGACCTTCGCCTCGCCATGAGGCGTGGCGAAGATGAGGGGCTTGCCCTCCGGCTGCTTGGAGACCTCCGCCTTGACCGACCCCTTCTCAACGGTGATCCGGTGTTCGGCGAAGGAGCGGACGAGCGTCTCGGGGCCCAACTCCAGCCGGGTCCGGTCGGGATACGCCACAAGAGCCAGGCCTTGCGGGCCGGGGCACTCGAGACCTTCGCCCGCGCGGATCGCCTGCCCGGCCTTCGCCGCGGCGCGGCCCGCAGCGTTCAGCACGTAGACCTCGCCCTCCACGCGGTCGATCACGGCCATGACGGTGACGGTCGCGGGCCGGGGCGTCGCCGGTGGCGCCGGCTTCGGGGCCGGCGGAACCGGCTCGGGGGGCGTCTCGGGTTTCGCGGGGAGAGGCTTCACGGGCGGCTCCGGGACGGGGGCCGGCGGCTTGACCGGCGGAGGAGGCGTCTCGCGCGGCGGCGGCTCGGGCTTTTTCTCGGGAGCCTTCGACGGTTCGGGTTCCGGCACGGGCGGGACCTCGGGTGCCTTGGGCTCCGGCGCGGGAGGTTCGGGCGGGACGTCGCGCTGCACCACCGAGGGGCCCTGGATCGACCGCCCTCCGAAGACGACGAGCGCCACGATCGAGAGGACCACGGCGGCCGCGGCCGCCAGCCAGGGAGCCCACGAGCGCGACACGCGCCGGACGCGGGCGGTCGCGCGGGCGCGCCTTTCCCCTCCTACGACGAGGAGCGCGTGCCGGCAGTCGTCGCAGCCGGCGGCGTGGTCGAGGAGGGCCTCGCGCTCGGCGGCTCCGAGGCGCTGCTCGGTCAGGGCCGCCAGGAGTTCCGGATCGGGGCAGGTCATGCCCCTATGTCACCGCTCGTGCTCCATTAGTGCGCGCAATTTCGCGCGCGCGCGGATGAGGGCCGGGGAGACGGCGTTCATCGAGATCCCCACGAGGGGCGCGATCTCCTTGTAGCCCGCCCCGTCGAGGTGGAAGAGCGTGAGGATCAGGCGGTCGCGCGGGGGCAGCTTCTCGAGCGCCTTGCGGAGGAGGACCGATCGCCGGGGATCCTCCGCCGACGGTTCCGGCGCGGGCACGTCGGCGGTCGCCTCGAGCGGCCGGAAGCGGAGCCACCCCTTGCGCCCTTCGCTGCGGAGGTGGTTCAGGGCGATCTTGGCGGCGATCGCCTGCAGGTATCCTCCGAGCGAACTCCGACCGGAGAACGAGCGCAGCGCGGCATGGTCGTCTTTCAACAGGGCCAGGAGGGTCGATTCGACGACGGCCTCGATGTCATCATCGGGAGCGGAGCCCAGGACGCGGAGGAGCGTCGCCCGCGCCGACCGTTCCAGGGCGTCCCGGTAGCGGTCGAGGAACTCCTCCCACGCCCCCGGGGCGCGCCGGGAGCAGCGGGCGATCAGGTCCTTCTCGGAAGGCTCCGTCACTCGGCCTTGAGCGCGGTGAGGCGGACGTTCCGGAACTGGTAGCGGACGCCCTCGGCCTGGAAGCCGACGAAGCCCTCGCGCGGCGTGGTATCGGTGGCCGTCCACGCCTCCTTGCCGTTGAACGTCAGCTTGATCGTGCCGCCCTGGGCGCGGATGACGAACTGATTCCAGTCGCCCGCTTTCATCAGGCCGGGCTTCACCGTCGCGCCCTCGAGCCCGACGCCCTCGCCTTCTTTCCCTTTGAGGAGGTTGATCTGGATCGCGACGCGCGGCCACGGATCGCCTTTTTCCATCGCGCGGATGAAGATGCCGCTGTCGTACTTCTCGGCGGCCGCGGTCTTCCACTCCAGCGACAGCTCGAAGTCCTTGTACTTCTTCTCGCTGCGCAGCCAGCCGTTGCCGCCCTTGCCGGTGAGCGTGAGCTCGCCCTCCTCGACGGCCCACTCCGCCTTGTTCACGGGGACCCAGCCGGTCAGGTCCTTGCCGTTGAACAGCTCTTCGGGTTTGTCCTGGAAGGAGAACGCCACGAGGAGCAGGGCGAGGACGGTTTTCATCATGCCTCCGTTGAAAGAAAGCTCAGCGAGCGGCTCTCCCTAAGGTTGTACGTCGGCCGCCCCGCCGGGGCAACGGTTTCCGGTGTATGTATAGGTGGAGCGGGACGTTCGGCCGGAGGAGTTCTCATGCGCCCGGAGTCCACGCGGCGCGACTTCCTGAAGATCGGCGGCCTGGCCGGTCTGGGCCTATTCACGGCCCGCGGCGGGACGGTCTCCGCTGCTCCTCCCCGCCGGGCCGCGAAGGCCAAGTCGGTCATCATGATCTTCAACTGCGGCGGTCCCAGCCACATCGACCTCTGGGACCCGAAGCCCCAGGCGCCCGACACGGTGCGCGGCCCCTTCCGTCCGATCGCGACCAACGTCGCGGGGATCCGGGTCACGGAGCTTCTTCCGCACCTCGCCCGGCGGGCGGACAAGCTCGCGATCGTGCGGAGCGTCCACCACTCGCAGAGCAGCCACAACGCGGCGATGTACTGGGCGATCGTCGGCCAGCCCTACCGGGTCGACAGCACGCTCATCAACCCCAGCCGGTCGGACCTCCCGAGCCTGGGCACGCTGGTCGGCTGGCTCTCCCAGCGCGGCGGCTACCGCGGATCGCTCCCGCCCTACGTGATCACCCCGGCGCCCCACTGCGACAGCACGCAGTACATCACGCCCGGCCAATTCGGCGGCGTGATGGGCCCGGCGCAGGACCCGTACGTGCTCAACGCCGACCCGAACGCCGCCGACTTCAAGGTCTCGGACATGAGCCTGGTCGAGGGGATGACGGCCGACCGCCTGATCGAGCGCCGCGCGCTCCTCCAGCGGTTCGAGAGCGTCTCCCGGCTGGCGGAGATTCCGGCCGCACGGGAGATCGGCCTCTACCAGGCGAAGGCGATCGCGATGGTGACGGCGCCCGAGGTGAAGCAGGCCTTCGATCTCTCGCGGGAGCCCGCGGAGCTGCGCGCCCGCTACGGCCGGAACTCGTGGGGCCAGTCCCACCTGCTCGCCCGCCGGCTGGTCGAGGCGGGCGTCCCGTTCGTCACGACGGTGAACGGCCCGAGCATCACTTGGGACACGCACAAGGACAACTTCTCGGCGATGAAGGACCGCCTGGTGCCGCCGATGGAGCAGGCGTTCGTCGCGCTGCTGGACGACCTCTCCGACCGCGGCCTCCTCGAGTCGACGATCGTGCTTTGGATGGGCGATTTCGGCCGCACGCCGCAGATCAACAAAGACGCCGGCCGCGACCACTGGCCCCAGTGCTTCTCGGCGGTGCTGGCGGGCGGCGGTCTCCGGGTCGGCCAGGTGGTGGGCGAATCGGACCCGACGGGCTCCTATCCGGCCTCGTATGCGGTGGAGCCTGCGGACCTCCACGCGACGGTGCTGACGCAACTGGGCTACGACCCGTCGGGCACGACCTATCTCTCGTCGGACGGCCGCCCGCTGCCGCTCTCCTACGGCAAGCCCATCCGGGCGCTGCTGTAGAAGAAGATCAGCCGCAGAGCAGATTCCTTCAAGAGAGAGAGCATGCTCCGTGCCTTTGTTGCACTACGGTTGTCTTCGAGGTAGATCGCGTTCCGGTAGCCGCACGAGGATAGAATCCTGAGGTGTTCGACCCTATGATCCGTAACGCCTACTCGAACGTGCGATGAGAGGACTCTACACGTTCGCCAGGACGGCAAAGGGCGCGATTGCATTCGCGAGAGTGGCGCTCGAATCGCAGGAGGCCGAGTCGTTCTCCTTCGCACGGGTGGATTCATTGCCCAAGTACCTTGAACATGAATTCGGGAATGCCGTGCGCGACGGAATCTCAATGGCGATGGAACACCACGTATCCTTGGGGGGGGGGAAGACACATACGTTCAAGGTCCGCGAATTCACAGAGCTCGTCACAGACACGACCCCTGACGCCGTCCTATGTGCCACGGCTGCAGCGGCGTGGAAACCCTTGAGCCACAGCGAGTCGGAGGTTTCGTTCGAGTACGAGAGTGGGTGGAAACCCACGATCAGCTCCGCTGGACACCCTTGGGACCAAGATTCATTCTCCGGAGAAAGAGTGGCGGGCACCCGGGTGCAGAGCGGACCTTCACTTGATATCAGTTCTCTGCGTCTCCGCGCCTCTGCGGTTTTCTGTTTTAGCCTAGCGTCCACCCCGGCCGGTATTCGTACCCCAGCAGCCGGTCTGCTTCGGGGTTGTCGAGCACTCGGCCCGCCACGGGGTCGTACTCGATCTCCCCCTCGACCTGCGTCGCCACGGGGCCGAGCATCAGAAACTCGTTGAAGGTCGCCGCATACGCGAAGCTCGACCACGGAGCGTCGCCGCCCCGGCAGGAGTGGATCCAATCCTGATAGTGGCCCCGCGAGGCGGGCAGCGCCTTCGGTTTCTTCACCTCCACGTCGCGGAAGCGCTCCTCCGGCAGCAGCCAGACGTCGGTGTTGTGGCTGTTCGTCAGGATCGAGCCCTTCGAACCGACGATCAGCGCGCCCGGCCCCTTCAGCGCCTCCGCCGCCCTCTCCGCCGTCACGCCGAGGTCGCGCAGCATCCCCGAGAGCGCGTCGCCCGCACCCGGCGGCAGGCCCGGCTGCGGCGCGTGATACCAGTGGAACGCCACCGGCCCCATCCCCGCCCGCGCGGGAACCTTCCAGTGCATCGCCTCCCAGCGCGGGAAGGAGAGCCGGTTCAGCTCCGAGAACTCCGCCTTCACCCGGATCGGTGCCCGGGCCGCGTCGGCCGTCCAGAGATCGCCCACCCCGAGCGCGCGGAACGGGAGATTCGCCGTGTGCGGGCCGAAATTGCCCAGTTCGCCCGCCGACGTCTCCCTCCAGTGGTTGCGCGCGATCCAGCGCGGATGGTACGGGCGCGCCGCCACCGGGCCCAACCAGAGGTCCCAGTGGAGCTCGGGCGGGATCGCCTGCTCGCCTTGCGGACGCTCCTTGTGGTTCTGGCCGCCGCGGGGGAACCAGACGTG
>CAZSCC010000564.1:0-2645 GCA_964604905.1 uncultured Planctomycetales bacterium | reverse complement strand
TCTTCCAGTCGATCCGCCAGGCCTTGAACCGGCCGGCGGGCACCTCGACCTCCTCTTCCCCGAGGGTCGAGAAGCTGTACTCGATGACGCCCGCCGTGGCCTTTGCCCGCGCCTTCCAGGTCTCGCCGCGAGTCAGGGGATACTTGAAGAGGAGGAGGGGTTGTTCGAAAGAGACCCCCCTCGAGCGATGCAGCCGCACCCCTTCCATTCCAGACGAGAGCCAGTGCTTCTCCGTCTCCCCGAGCTGCAGGATGGCACAGGGCACCCCCTCCACTTTCTCGACTCCCAGCACGCGCTTCACGTAGTCGCGGCCAGTGTTCGTCTTGTAGGTCCAGGTGATTCCCGCCTTGAGCGGGAAGAACTCCTCCTGGGAAAAGGTCGCCGCGCTCGCCAGCGCCACGAGGAGCGTGGTCATGGGCCCGTTCCTTAAAAATCCCGCCCGACCCGGGCTGTGAGGAACATGGCGGACCCATCCCACGGAAGGGTCCTCTTAGAAATTCCACCTCAGTATAGCGGCGCCCCGTCCCGCGCAACAAGAAACCGATGGATCACGCGCCGCGACCCAGGGACGGCTCGATTGCCCGGCGCGCCGCCTCGAGCGCGTCGAGCTCCACGCCGGTCTCGCCTCCGCGCGCATGGAGCGCCCGAACCACCGCCTCCGTGGCCACGTTGCCCGAGGCGCCGGGGGCGTAGGGGCAGCCTCCGATCCCCCCCGTACTCGCGTCGAACGTCGTCACGCCCCTTCTCCACGACTCCAGGATGTTCTCGATCGCATGACCGAACGTGTCGTGGAAATGCAGGGCGATCCTCGACGCGGGAAGGACCGGGAGAAGGAGGTCAAGAACGGCCCCCACCTCCTCGGGCGTCGCCTTGCCAATCGTATCCCCCACTGAGATCTCTTCGATCCCGAGGTCCGCCAGTCGACGGATGACGTCGACGCTCCGCTCCGGGGCGACCCTCCCCTCGAAGGGACACCAGAAGGCGGTCGAGACATAGCCGCGAACGCGCACGCCCGCCTCTCGGGCGCGCTCGACCACGGGAATGAAGCGCTCGATCGACTCGCGAACGGTCGCGTTGATGTTCTTCCGGTTGAACGTCTCGCTGGCCGCGGTGAACACCGCAACCTTGTCCGCACGCGCCGCGAGAGCCCGGTCGAATCCCCGGACGTTGGGCACCAATGCCGAGTAGACGACCCCCGGCTCCCTCCGGATCCGCCGGAAGACCTCATCCGCGTCGGCAAGCTGAGGAATCCAGGCCGGCGACACGAACGCACTGACTTCGATCTCGGGGAGGCCGGCCTTCGAAAGCGCGTCCACGAACGCGACCTTGTCTCCGGTCGGCACCGTCCGGGGCTCGTTCTGGAGCCCGTCGCGAGGCCCGACCTCCACCACTCGGATCATGGTTTCAGCACCGCGACCGTGCGACCCAGATCGACCGTGTCCCCTTCGCGGCAGAGGATCGCCTCCACCACTCCGTCTCGGGGAGCGGCCAACCGGTACTCCATCTTCATCGCTTCCATGACCAAAATGACGTCGTTCGCCTTCACGGCCGCTCCCGGCGCGGCGACGATCTTGACGACTTTCCCCGTCATGGGTGCCCGGATCTCCCGGCTCGGGGCCCCTCTCTCGACAGCCTTCGCCCGCGCGCTCTCCGACCTTGGCGACGGCCCCTTAGGGTCTCGATCCCCCGCCCAGGGCGAGTATCGATCCTCGCCCAGGCGACCCGCTCCGGCTGCAAGACGCTCCGCTTCTTCCCGGGCCTCCACGAGTTCACGGCGTTCGGGAGGTTCCGTCCATGCCAGAGATTCGAGAGTGGTCGTATAGGTCTCACCCTGGACGAAAAACTCGCTCTCCAGGACCTGCACCAGGAACGCCTGGTTTGTGGTGACGCCCAGGATGACGGACTGGCGGAGCGCCTCCAGAAGCCTCCGCCGCGCCTGTTCACGATCACCCCCCCAGGCGACCACCTTGGCGAGAAGGGAGTCGTAACGGGTCCCCAGGACCATCCCTTCCCGAACTCCCGAGTCGACACGGATTCCGGGCAGGTGGGGCCATCGAATCGCCGACAGCCGGCCCGTCTGCGGGAGGAATCCCCGATAGGGGTCCTCGGCATTGACCCTCGCCTCGATCGCATGACCTCGCGGGGCCGGCACGGGCGGGAGAGGTCCGCCGCGCGCGAGGTCGATCTGGGTGCGAACGATGTCGATGCCGGTCAGCATCTCGGTGACGGGATGTTCCACCTGCAGGCGGGTATTGACCTCGAGGAACGCGGGGGATCCGTCGGGCCCGATGAGGAATTCCACCGTGCCGGCGCTCCGGTAACCCACGGCCCGCGCCAGCCGCACCGCCGATTCGGAAAGTCCGCGTTTCGTCCGCTCGGGGACCCGGAAGGCCGGCGCCTCCTCGATCACCTTCTGGTAGCGCCTCTGGAGGCTGCACTCCCGCTCTCCCAGCGCGATCACGTCTTTGCCGTCCCCGAGGATCTGCACTTCGACATGGCGGGCAGGGGAGATGTACTTCTCGACGATGAGCCGATCATCCCCGAACGCCGCCCGGGCCTCGCGACGCGCGGCTTCGTGGGCTTCGAGAAGCTGTGCTGCTTCAGTCACCCGACGCATCCCTCGGCCCCCTCCCCCTCCCGCCGCC
>CAZSCC010000563.1:0-34763 GCA_964604905.1 uncultured Planctomycetales bacterium | reverse complement strand
CCCTCATGCTCGGAGAGCATCGCGGCCAACGCCGGGGCCTGCAAGTACTGCGGCGAAGAGGTCAAGGGAGGCCAGGCACCCCTCCGCGTGGCCGCGCCGACCCCGGGCATCGAGTTCATCGAGGCGACGAGGACCGCCGTTCCCGCGAAACGGAAGCGCTGCTGCGGCAAGGGACTCCTCCTCGTCGCGCTTTTCGGCCTCCTCGCCGGGGCGTTCGTCGTCCGGACGGACTGCAGGGTCTGCATCAAGGCCAACGAGCATCAGGGCTGCATCAGCACCGACAGGCATTCCGTCAGTCACTGCGAGCGCCGGGTCTGCCGGAACGGGAAGACCCCGCTCTGGGTCACGGCCTACGAGAGCCTAGGCGGGACGGTCAAGTCCTGCAAGCGCAAGGACTGCAAGAAGGCTCCGTCGCCCGACACGAAGGCTCCCGCGAAGGACGGCGGCTGGTACTAAGCAGCCCGATTGAACTTCTTGCACCCCCCAATCCTCCTGAGGAGGTAGAACTCATCAGGGATGTGAGAGGGGGGACATGGGTAAGCGAGACGGAGCCATTCGGCTCACGGTGCAGGAACGAAGCCTGCTGCAGCGGACAGCTCGGACCGGCGATCAATCCTCAAGAGCCGGCGTTCGAGCCACCGTCATCTTGATGAGCGCCGAAGGAACCGGCGCCCAAGCCATCGCACGCACCCTCGGGATTGGGCTACGCACGGTGCGTCTGACCCGTCGGCGGTGGCGACGCGAAGGTCACGAAGGTCTCTTCGACAAGCCGCGCTCGGGACGTCCACCCCGCGCTGACGCCAAGTACCTCCGCCTGATGCGTAAGGTGGTTCGCACGGATCCCCGGAGATTGGGCTACTGCTTCGCCCACTGGACGGCGCCCCGTTTGGCTGCGTATCTCCAGGAGCAGACTGGGGTCCAACTGTGCGATGACTGGGTGCGTATGCTGCTGAAGCGGCAGGGCTTCGTCTGGCGAAAGACGAAGCTGACGATCCGCAATCTTCAGGACGCCAGGAAAAAAAAAGGCGGCGCAGGAGCGCCTCTGGAGGCTGCAGAGGGAGGCCGCTCGTCCAGGCGCGAACTTCGAATTGTGGTACGGGGACGGAGTGCGCTTTGATCTGCTTCCCGTCACCACCTACGCGTATCGGCCCCGGGGGACCCCGTTGCGAATCGAAACGCCGGGGAAGAATCACCGGGTCGGAGTCTGCGGAGCCTTCCGATTTCCTGATGGGCCGTTTGTGTTCACGTACCGGCTCTGGAAGAACCCGATTACCGAGCACACCGTCGGCCTGCTGAATCTCTTGGCGGCCCGTGCTCGGCGTACGGGCAAGCGAATCACGCTTGTGTTGGACAACGGTTCGACGTTCACCTCGAAGCGCGCGATGAAGGAGATGCGCCGTCTACGGGAATGGGTTCGAATCTTCTGGCTGCCTACCTATACCAGCGAGCAGCTCAACCTCATCGAAAACGTCTGGGGACACCTCAAGCGCATCTACTTCAGCCGGATGCTGACGAAGCGCGCCCACGAGTTCCCGGTGGCGGTCATTCAGCTCCTGCGAAGCCTCGCCAGCCCCGGAGCCCTGCGGAGAATGCTCAATCCTCACAAGTGGACCAGAGGGTGCAGGAAGTTACTTCGGGCTGCTTAGGGAAGCTCGGAGTAAGAAGCCGGAAACCGTCCCTCTACTTGCCGAAGTAGCTCTCGATGAAGGTCGTGTCGACCTGGCCCTTGATGTACTGGGTGTGGTCGAAGATGGCCAGGTGGAGCGGGATGGTCGTCGGGACGCCTTCCACCACGAACTCCGAGAGCGCCCGCTTCATCGTCGCCACCGCCTCCTCGCGCGTCTTCTTGTGGACGATGAGCTTCCCGATCATCGAATCGTAGAAGGGCGGGATCGTGTAGCCGGCGTAGACGTGGCTGTCCACCCGCACGCCGGGACCACCCGGCGGGAAATACGCAGTGATCTTCCCCGGGCACGGCTTGAACCCCTCGCTTGGGTTCTCCGCGTTGATGCGGCACTCGATCGCCACGCCGCTCCAGACGACGTCGCGCTGGCTGAAGCGGAGCCGCTCGCCCGCGGCGACGCGGATCTGCTCCTTGACAAGATCCACCCCCGTGACCATCTCGGTCACCGGGTGCTCCACCTGGATGCGCGCGTTCATCTCGATGAAGTAGAACTTCCCGCGCTCGTCGAGCAGGAACTCGACGGTCCCGGCGTTGGAATACTTCGCCGCGCGGGTGAACGTGATCGCCGCGTTGCCCATGTCCTTCCGGAGCGAGTTGGTCATCACCGGCGAGGGGGCCTCCTCGATCAGCTTCTGAAAGCGCCGCTGGATGGTGCAGTCGCGCTCCCCCAGGTGGACGGTGTTCCCGAACTGGTCGGCCAGGATCTGGATCTCGATGTGGCGCGCCTTCTCGACGTACTTCTCGATGTAGAGGGCGTTGTTCCGGAAAGCGGCGCCCGCTTCCGACTGCGCCGCGAGGAAGCTGTGGACGAGCGAGACGTCGTTGTGAGCGACCCGCATGCCACGCCCGCCGCCCCCGCCCGCGGCCTTGATCATGACCGGATAGCCCACGCGGTGGGCGATGTCCAGCGCCTCCTTCTCGTCCTTGACGGCGTTTTCGCTCCCCGGGATGGTCGGGATCTTGAGGCGCTTGGCGAGCTCGCGCGCGATCACCTTGTCGCCCGTGGCCCGCGAGGCCTCGGGCGACGGACCGATGAACTTGATGTTGCAGCTCTCGCAGACCTCGGCGAAATGGGCGTTCTCGGAGAGGAACCCGTAGCCCGGGTGGATCGCGTCGACGTCGCTGATCTCCGCGGCGCTGACGATGCGGGAGATGTCGAGGTAGCTCTTGGCCGCGGGGCCGGGCCCGATGCAGATCGAATAGTCGGCGAGCTTCAGGTAGTGGCTGTTGCGGTCCGCCTCGGAATACACGACCACCGACTCGATCCCCATCTCCTTGCAGGCCCGGATGATGCGGAGGGCGATCTCTCCCCGGTTCGCGATGAGGATTCTGGAGAACATGAGAGCGGCAAGTATAGGGAAGCGGAAGGGGGGCATCAAGCATCAAGAATCCGGGAGCGTCAGCGAGGGGCGGCGTGTGATTTCAGGTGCAGCCGGACGCGGGCGCGAGCATCCTTCATCTCCCCGTAGGTCAGGAGCGCGTCGATCCGCTCCTTCCGCAGCGAGTACATGAGGCGCTCCCGCTCGCCCTTCGCCTTGAGGTCGTCCAGGCTGAAGGCGTGGCCCAGCTCGTGCGCGAGCGCCGCGGCGTCCCCGGCGTCGTCCAGCACCACCTGGCCGTCCTTCATCCCGATCCCGACGAGGGCGTGGTCCGTGACGGTCCGCCGGAACCCCGGCTCGACCGTCACCCAGTGGCAGTCGCGGACGAAGTAGACGTTCAGGCCGCCCGGCTGGTCCTGCTTGAAGAGTTCCTTCAGCGTGGGTGACTTGTCCCGCTCGCCGTCCGTGAGCACCACGGGGTGGAACCGCCCTTCCCGATCGAACCAGGCATCGGGGGCCTTCACCGCGCGCCCTTCCGCCAGCTCGACCTCGATCCCGAGCGGCCGGATCAGCCGGTTGACCTCGGCCTGCAGCGCCGAACGGGCCTTCCCGTCCCGGACCCACTCCGGCCGGCCCGTGCCGCCTTTCGCATTCACGACCTCCCGGCACCACGCCCGGATCTTGAGGAGCGGTCCCACGCGCAGGCGGTGCTCGACCACCGCAATCCGGCTCCCCTTACGCTCCAGGGACGCCACGAGGAGCACGTCCCCCTCGACCCTTCCCGCCGACGTCACCTCAAGGCGGTCGATCCCGCGGACGGTGAACGATCGAGCGTCGAAAGACGGCCGGGTCTCGACGGCGGCCAGCGGCCCGCCCGGCGCATCGGCCACGCGCCAGACGATCGTCGCGTCTTTCACCGCCGACTCCGCGCGCAACTCGACCGCCTCGCCGAAGACGACGAAGGGTGCCCCTTTGACGCGGAGCGGCTCTTCCTGGCCGAAGGCGAGCGCGAAGCAGAGCGCGAGCATCCATGGATGGGACGCCGCGGAGGGCCGAAGGGAAAGACTATTCCTTCTCGATCAGGAAGAGCAGCTCGCCGAACTCGACCGCCTGGCCGTTCTTGACGAGGATCTCCCGGACGGTGCCGCCGATCTCGGCTTTGATCTCGTTCATGACCTTCATGGCCTCGATGATGCAGAGCACCTTATCGGGGCCGACCTTGTCCCCGACGCTGACGAAGGTGTCCGAATCGGGCTTGGAGGACCGGTAGAAGGTGCCCACGAGGGGCGACTTGAACTCAGCGACGTTCGCGGGCCGCGCGACCTCCGTCGACGCGGCCGCGGGAGCCACGACGGGGGCTGCGGGCGCCGGGGCGGCGATCGAGACGGGGGCGTGCACCGGGCGATCGTCGGCCCGGCGGAGCTTCAGGCGCCGGCCCTCGTCCTCGTATTCGAACTCGACCAGCTTGTTCTCCTCCATGAGCTGGAGGATGCGCTTGATCTCATCGAGGTTCATGAATCCGCCTAGCATAGGACCCCCCCGGGAGGGCGTCAAGCCATAGGCCCCTGGAGCGATCGAACGGTGGGAATTCCGCCCGATGGCTCAATCCCGGATCTGGAGCTTCTTGAGCCCTTCCACGAAGACGCTGCTGATCTGAAAGATGACGGGGCTGCCCTCCAGGCGGGCGTAGTAGATCGAGCGACCGACCTTGTCGCTCTTGTCGGCGCTGATGTAGAAGACCGCCTTCCCGCCCTCATGAAGGACGGTCAGCGTCGCCGGAGCGGTCTGCTCCTCGAGCTTGTGTTCGGCGATGGAGGCCGGATCGCGCGCGATGAAGGTCGCCGCCTGGACATAGTTCATGATGTTGAGCACGCCCCCCAGGATGTTTCCGTTGGGTTCCTTCCCGGCGAGGGCCGGCGGCCTGGCGTAGGACCATTTGCCCGACGCGGCGTCAAACTTCGCGCCGTAGTAGATCACCTGGGACTTCGCCTCAAAGGTGAATTCGCTGATCGAGGCGCGCGGGACGTTGAAGACCTCGGGGTGGAGGAAGTTGAGTTCGAGGCGGCGCATGAGAGTCACCATCTCGGGCTGGACGGCGAAGACCTCCTCAACCCCCTCGCGGCGCATGAACTCGACCGTGAAGTGGCAGACGTGCCGCTTGCCGTCGCGCGTCTCCAGCGTGAGGGTCACGTCCGCAGGGTCGAGCTTCGCGGTCTTGAAGTCCTGGGCGCCCAGGAAGTCCAGGATGCGAAGCCCGACGATGCTTGCGACGAACCCTTCGACCCGTTCCTTCTCGATCTTGAGGTTGGCGGGCTCGACCAGGTCCCACGAGACGGTCGGAAGCTGGGTCTGCGGGTCCTTCGACTCGCGGCGATGGATCAGAATCTTTCCGAGGCCGCGCGACTCGAGGGCGAAGGTCTTCACGGAGTCGCGGCTGAAGGGGAAGACGATGTCGGGGCGGAAGTTGTTCCGATGGAGTGGAAGTCTGTCATACGCGTTCTTGAGATCGACACGCGCCACTTCTCCACTCCCCTCGACATGGGCGAACCGCTTGCGCTTGCTGTCGGTGTCGTCGCCGAAGAGCACCGTATAGGGCTTGTCGCTCCCGTGGAGCCAGAGGGAAACCTTGTCGGAGGGCTCGGCGAAGCCCTGTGCCTTGAGATCGCCGGCGGGGCGCCAGTCCTCGATCGGGAAGGCCGCCAGACCGGTAACCAGTTGCATGACCTTCAGGTCGTCCAGCCGCTCGCGGTGGGGCTTGGTCAGCCACCACCCGAGGTCCGCCCCCTCGAGCCGCTCGAAGGTGGAACGCTCGTATTCGACCGAATTGGGCTGACCCTGCCTGCCCCGCTCGAACTTCTTCTCGATCTCCACCCGCACCGTCTTATGCGGGTTGTAGCGGACGAGCTGCTTCTGGCGGAGCGCCAGGGCGGACTTGTCGTACGCGGCGAAGACCTCCTGGCCGGCGAGATAGACCTTCGGGTCGCCGTCCTTCTGGAAGAAGACGGCGGTGGAGTTCGTGGGAGGCTGCGCGCCGAAGCGCACGGTCTCCTTCCGGTCGGGCCCGTGGAACGTGACGATGAGACGCGGGTCCAGGAGGCCGGTGACCTCGGGCGCCGTCTCGGGCCGCCCCGGCTCGAGGCCGCCGGTCTTCACGAACCGGTCGACGCCGGAGAGCATTTCCCGCACCTGCGCCAGGTCGACGGGCTTGTCGATCGGCGGGGCGAGCCGCCAGTAGTCCCCCACCGTGTCGCTGGCCCGCTCGATCGAGGTGACGGTCTCCCTCATCCGGAGGATGTCGATCCGGCCGACCCGGTCGGCCAGGAGGTCCGGGAAGAGCCTGTTCGAGTGGGGTCCGGTCGTCGGGTCTCCCGGGCCGGGCGCCTGGGCGAAATAGACTCCCAGCGCGATGACGAGGAGCGCGCCGAAGACCGCCGTCACCTTCCAGTTCATACGCCTACTTCCTCCGCACGAACCACGCGAGCAGCCCGAGGGCCACGCCGAAGGACGGGAAGCCGATCACGACGACCCAGAAGAGCCGCGAAATCTGCGCCTCATCCAGCTGGAGCGGTTTGACGGAGATGTTGCGCTCCTGGATTTCCATGAGAGGCCGGTCCATGAGCCAGCGAAAGTGGTTGATGACGTACTGGATCTGAAGCTCCTGCGGCCGCCCGTTGGCATAGAGGACGCCGTCGGTGAAGGGATTCACGCTCCCCCAGACGTCAATTCTCGCCTTCTCGTGGCGCGGCGTAAGCGGGCTCTTAGCCGGCTTCTCGACCGCGACGATGAGCTTCATGTTGCCCCCGCGCTCGTCGCCGTCCCGCTTCGGCCGGACCCCCGGCCCCGTTTCGCCGGTCTCCTCCCACGAGTTCGGTCCCGCCATGGCCAGGGGAGTGATCTTCCAATTCGGGTCCTTCCGCTCGACCGGGTCGACCGTGCAGGCATCGGGCAGGAGGAAGTTGACGTTGACCATGTTCCGGTTGACGTCGTGGACGTTGAAGTCCCGCACGACCAGGTAGGTCTGGGACGGGGGCTTGTACTGCTGCGGGTCGAAGACGAGGTTGTCCCCGACCACGATCGAGTACTCGGCGAGCATCTTCTCGAGCCCGGTGCGGACCCGCGGGCGCACGGCGACAAGCAGGCTCCCGCCCCGCTCGATGTAGTCGCGCAGGACCTGGAGTTCGTGCTCCTGGAACGGCTGGGCGGGGCCCAGGATCATCAGGACTTCGCACTCGTCGGGGACCCGTTTGACGTCGATCAGCGCCACGCGCTTGATCTCGACCCCTTCGTTGGTCGTGAGGAAGTGCTTGAGCATTCCCATGCTCGACTTGTCCGCCGAGACGAACTCCGAGTGGCCCTCGGATTCGTACACGACGTGCTTGGCGCCCCCCGCCAGGTCGCGGATCGCCCCGATGAGGGCCGGCTCGCCCCGGAAGGTGGTGACTTCGCCGGTCACGGGGTTTCCCTCGTACAGCTGCTGGATCTCGATCACCTTCTTGTTGGTCATCCCGCTCCCGCGGGTGGCCAGGAGATAGAGCGCCGCGGGGCTCATCACGGTCCAATGCTGGCGGAACCGGGCGAAGTCGGCCCGGTCCTCGGCGTTGAGCCGCCGCACCGTGATCTTCGGCGTCCGCTTCCCGATCTCCTCGAGCAGGTCCTCCGTGCGCTGCACCGCCACGGTGAGCGACTTGTCGGAGCCCATCTGGTAGAGCGACGGGTTGAGCCAGATCTCGACGTCGTAGGGGAGGTTCTTGAGCGTGTCCTCGGAGAGGTTGGAGAGCGCAAAGCTGCGCCGGGAGGTCATGTCGAACCGCTTGGGCGACTTCCGCGCGATGAGGTTCACCACGACCAGGAGCGCCAGGAGGAGCACCGCCTGGAGCGCCACGTTGGCCCACGCCCCGGCGCGGCGCGAGGAGGTCCAGTCGGAGGCGCCCGGCTCTCTCACCGCCACCTCCTCGTCTCCAGGATCCGCGTCGCCAGAAAGAGGAAGAACCCGGAGATGCTGAGGAGGTACACCAGACGGCTGGAATCGACGACGCCCTTGATGAAGTCTCCCAGATTGTTCCCCAGATTGAGGAACTCCTGAAGCTGCCTCAAGAAGGGGTTCTCGACGGGGACGATGTTGGCGATCAGGAGCAGAATCACGGCCGCAAACGTGATGAGGCCCGCCGTGATCTGGCTTGAGCAGAGCGAGGAGACGAAGATCCCGAGCGAATAGAGCGCGCCTCCCAGCAGGAGGACCCCCAGGTACCCGCAAAACACCTGCCCGAAATCCACCGATCCGTAGCGGGCCAGGATCAGCGCGTAGCCGAACGTCGGAGCCAGGAGGAAGACCAGCAGGGCGATCGTCGCCAGGAACTTCGACAGGATGACCTGCGCCTCCGTCACGGGCGCGGTCAGGAGGATCTCGATCGTGCCCTTGCTTGTTTCCTCGGCAATGAGCCTCATCGTGACCAGCGGGCTCGAGAAGATGACCACCATGACCACGGCGAACAGCGGCCCCTGGAAATCCCCCGGCGCGCGGGCCGCCACGGCCCCCTTGACGGAGCCGTAGAACGCCACCGCCGAGATCAGGAGGAGCGCCGTCAGCGTGATGTATGCGAGCGGGGAGACGAAGTAGACCCCGAGTTCGCGGCGGACGAGCGCGGCGAGGCGGCTCACGAAGCGGCCTCCTGCGGGCCCGTCTCGGTCAGCAGGGTGAAGACGTCCTCGAGGGAAAGGCGCTCGTAGGCCAGTTCCAGGACCTCCCAGCCCTTCGAGGCGCAGCAGCGGAAGAGGTCCCCCCGCACGTCCCGGCCGTCGGAAGACTCGACGACGTAGGTATTGAGGTCCCCCTTCTGCGCCCACAGGATGCGGGCGACGCCGGGCAGCGCATCGAGCGTCTCCTTCATGGCGCGACCCTCGCCGCGGATCTCGAGCCGGACGCGGCCGGTCTTCATCAGGCGGTTGGCAATCTCCTCGGGCGTCCCCTGCTCGACGAGGCGGCCGCGGTTGATGATGAGGACGCGGGCGCAGACCTTCTCGACCTCCGAGAGGATGTGGCTCGAAAAGAGGACCGTGTGCTCCTTGCCGAGGGCGCGGATCAGCTCGCGGATCTCGCGGACCTGGGCCGGGTCGAGGCCGATCGTCGGCTCGTCGAGGATGACGATCTCGGGGTTGTGGACGATCGCGTCGGCGATCCCGACGCGCTGGCGGAGACCTTTCGACAGATGCTGGATGATGGAGCGGCGGCGGTCGCTGAGGGAGACCCGCTCGAGGACCCCGTCGACGCGCTTGGCCCGCTCCGCGGCCGCCACCCCCTTGATGCGCGCCCGGTAGTGGAGGTACTCCTCGACGCGCATCTCCGTGTAGAGCGGGTTGCTCTCGGGGAGATAGCCGACGCGACGGCGGACCTCCATCGACTGGCGCACCACGTCGAACCCTGCGACCGAGGCGGAACCGCTGGTCGGGGCGATGAAGCACGTCAGGATGCGCATCGTGGTGGACTTGCCGGCGCCGTTGGGGCCGAGGAAGCCGGCGACCTCGCCCTTCTCGACCTTGAACGAGATGCCGTTCACGGCGACGACGCCCGGGTACGACCGAGTCAGGTTGGAAACTTCGATCATGGGACGCTAAGTAGACGAAATCCCAAACCCCAAATCCCAATGAAATCTCAACGCCCAACCCCCAGCGACAGAGGGAGCGCACAGGCCCTTTACTGGAATGAGGGGGGTACCCGGGGCGCACGTAGTATCGCGCCCCGGGAGGGGAGTGTCAAGACCGGGACGAGGCTGCGACCCTACTTCGTCTTGAAGTCCGCGTCGATGATCTTCTCGTCGCCGTCGGAGGCGCCCCCCTTGGGCTTCGGTCCAGGTCCGGGGCCCGCGCCGTCGCCGCCGGGGGCGGACTGCGGCTGCTCGGCGGCGCGCTTCTTCGCGGCCTCCTCGTAAAGCGCCTTCGAGAACTCGTGCATCGTCTTGTTGAGCTCCTCGATCGCGCGCTTGATCTCGTCGGCCTTCTCGCCGTCCTTCACCTTCTTGAGGCCCTCGACGGCCTTCTGGATCTTCTCCTTGTCGCCCGCCGAGAGCTTGTCGCCGTGCTCCTGGACGGTCTTCTCGGTGGAGTAGACCGCATGGTCGGCCTGGTTGCGCGCCTCGGCGAGGTCCTTGCGGTCCTTGTCCTTGTCGGAGAACTGCTCGGCGTCCCGGACCATCTTCTGGATCTCCTTCTCGTCCAGGCCGGTCGAGGCGGTGATCTTGATCTGCTGCTGCTTCTGGGTCCCCAGGTCCTTCGCGGAGACGCTCAGGATGCCGCTCGCGTCCAGGTCGAACGTCACCTCGACCTGCGGGACGCCGCGGGGCGCGGCGGGGATGCCGGCCAGGTCGAAGTTGCCGAGCTTGCGGTTGTCCTCGGCCATGGGGCGCTCGCCCTGGTAGACCTCGACCGTCACCGCGGGCTGGTTGTCCGCGGCGGTCGAGAAGACCTGCGAGTGATGGGTCGGGATGCGCATGTTGCGCTTGATGAGCGGGACCATCAGGCCGCCCTCGACCTTGATGCCGAGCGTGAGCGGGGTGACGTCCAGGAGGAGGATGTCCTTCCGCTCGCCGCCCAGGACCGCCGCCTGGATCGCCGCGCCCACCGCGACCACCTCGTCGGGGTTGACGCTGCGGTTGGGCTCGCGCTTGAAGAAGTCCTTCACGAGCGACTGGACCCTGGGGATGCGGGTCGAGCCGCCGACCAGGACGACCTCGTCCACGTCCTTGGGGCCGAGCTTCGCGTCCTTGAGGGCGTTCTCGACGGGCCGGAGGGAGTTTTCGAGAAGGTCGCCGATCAGCTGCTCCAACTTCGAACGCGTGATCCGCATCGTCAGGTGGACCGGCGCGCGGCTGGAGTCCTGCGCGACGAAGGGCAGGTTGATCTCGGTCTCGAGCATGCTCGAAAGCTCGCACTTGGCCTTCTCGCACGCCTCGCGGAGGCGCTGGAGGGCCATGGGGTCCCTGCGGAGATCGAGGCCGCTCTGCTTCTGGAACTCGCCGGCGACGTACTCGATCAGGCGCTGGTCGAAATCGTCGCCGCCCAGGTGGGTGTTGCCGTTGGTGGAGAGGACCTGGATGACCTCGTTGTCGATCTCGAGGATCGAGATGTCGAACGTACCGCCGCCCAGATCATAGATGGCGATCTTGTGGACGCCGCGCTTCTTGTCGAGACCGTAGGCGAGGGCCCCCGCGGTGGGCTCGTTGAAGACGCGCTTGACGTCGAAGCCGGAGATCCGGCCCGCCTCCTTGGTGGCCTGCCGCTGCGCGTCGTTGAAGTAGGCCGGGCAGGTGATCACCGCCTCGGTCACCTTGTCGCCGAGGTACGCTTCGGCGGTCTCCTTGAGGTCGTTGAGGACCATCGCGGAGATCTCCTGGGGCGAGTAGACCTTGTCGCGGATCTTGACCCGCACCGGCTCGTCGGGAGCGCCGACGAGCTCGTAGGGGAGCATCTTCTCTTCCTGGCCCACCTCGCTGCGGCGGCGGCCCATGAAGCGCTTGATCGAATAGACGGTGTTGCGCGGGTTGACGATGGCCTGGCGCCTGGCCAGCTGGCCGACGAGCCGCTCGCCCGACTCGGGAAAGCCGACGACCGACGGCGTCAGGTTCGAGCCGTGCTTATTGGGGATGACCTTCACCTCATCGCCTTCCATGACGGCGACGACGGAGTTGGTGGTCCCGAGGTCGATGCCGACGATCTTACCCATGGATGCCTCCAGTATGCCGGTCCGTTAAGCGCAAACTGTTTGCCAAAGGCGCGACGGGCCGATACGCTCATCATACTGGACGGCAAAGAGATACGCGGGCCCAAAGGAGAGCCTCCCGGGGGGAATGTCAGTGTGACAGATTCGGACTGTCAGGAAGCGCGGCCCGGACCCTTCTTTTCCGACCGGCTCTGGACCCTCAAGCTGGGGCTGACCGTCGCGCTCTTCACCTTCCTCTGCACCCTGGCCAATCGCCAGATCGGGGAGATACTCCCGGATATCGAGCTCGGGGCGCTCGGGTCCCCCTCGGTGCTCGGGAAATCCGTCCACCTCTGGGCCCGCCAGGTGGTCGCGGTCACGGCGGATGGATTCGACATCGACACGAAGGTCGGCCCCTTTCACGTGCAGAGCCCCTTCCCCCTTCCCGCCGTGGACGACTACGTCTCCTTCGCGGCGCGGATCACCGGTCCGCGCCGGGTGGTCGCCTCGGCGTTCGAGGTCAATCACGGCTACCTCTGGAAACGCGGCCTCAACTACGGGCTTTCGTCGGCCGTCGTGATCGTCTTCCTGTGGATCGTGCGCCGCCGGTTCCGAGGGAGACTTTCCGAGGGCCTCTTCCGGAGCCGATACTGATGGCGGATCTCCTGACGCACTGGGCCGCCGCGCAATTGCCGGCCTCGCTTTCCCGCGACCGCCGGATCGCCGCGCTCGTCGTGATCGGCACCTTCCTGCCCGACCTTGTCTCGAAGGGACTCTACTGGGTGCTCCAGTCCGGGGGAGACTTCACGACGCCGACCCATTCGCTCTTGGGCTTGGCGCTAATCGCCTATGGGGCGGCGCTCTTCGTGGAGGAGCGCCTCCGTCGCCCGGCCTTCATCGCCCTCCTGGTGGGCGGCCTCGTGCACGTGGCGGTCGATCTCCTCAAGGACAATCTCGGGATGGGTGCGGCTTACCTCTTCCAGCCCTTCTCGACCGCTTCGTACGAACTCGGGTTGATCGACTCCTTGAACATGATCCTGCTCGTCCCGCTGGACCTGGGGATACTCCTACTCGCCTGGATCCTGGAACGGAGGCTGCGGCGTGTTCAGCAATAGGGGGTTCGGCTGGAAGCTCCTGGCGGCGCTCGCAATCGTCGCGGGGATGGGGCTCCTCTCGGATCGCCGGGGGAATTCGATCCAGCCCAGCCTCTGGCGCTGCGTGGCGCAGCCCGCTCGATGGGACGGCACGGCGCTCTGGCTGTCAGGGCTGACCGTCACCGCCTCCGACGCGGAAGGCTTCGACGTCCGGAAGAACGACGTCCGCGCGCGGGTGGTGCCGGCGGCCCCGGTGGCCCCCGGCGATGCGGTCGCGCTCACCGGAACCTTCCACGCGGCGGGTCCGCTCATCCGGTCGAAAGAGGTCCGTAAGGTCGCCCCCACCGGCCGGTGGCGGAGGGTCTCGGAAATCGTCTCGATCGCGATGCTGGCGCTCATCGGCCTCAACTTCCTCCGTCACTTCGCCTTCCGCCCCAAGGCGGCGCACGTCGAGGGGGTGGACTGATGCCGGACCTGCTGCTCCACTTCGCGACCGCGTTCGCGCCGGGGCAGGCGCTGCGGGACGGCCGCCTGCGCGCGGTGCTCTACGTCGGGGTCTGCCTGCCCGACGTCCTTTACAAGGGGCTCCTCTATCTCGGCAACGCGCCCACCTGGCTCTGCGAGCCGACCCACGCGCCGCTGGGGCTGATCCCGATCTGCTACGCGGCGGCGCTGCTCTTCGAGGAGGACTGGCGCCCGCGCGCCTTCGGGGCGCTGCTGGCCGGCTCCTGGCTCCACCTTCTCGCCGACGCGGGCAAGGACTTCATGGGGATGGGGGTGATCCCGTGGGCGTTCCCCTTCTCGATGGACCGGGTCGAATTCGGCTGGTACGGCCAGGAGGATACGGGGGTGCTGATGCTGGGGGCGCTCATCGCGGTGGTCGTCGTGGAGATCGGCACCCGGCGCCGGAGGCCGGGCAAACCTGCCTCTTAGTCTTATCCGCCCTCGGCCCCCTGCCCCCTCACGAGCGGCATCCAGATGCCCATCGTCTGGACGGCGATGAAGACCAGGATCCACAAGACGTTCAGCCAGATGAGGACCTTGAGGAAGCCGTCGATCACCCCCTTGAGGGCAAGGAGGCCGAGCCCCAGGACGATGAAGGCCGCGACAGCGATCCCGATCGGCTGGCTGAAGAACTTCCCCACCGTGAAGATCCAGTCCGCCGGGAGCGGGAGGTCCTTCATCGGCAGCCGGCGGAACGTCGACTCGAAACGGGCGCTCACCACGCACGCCACCACCGTGATCGCGAACGCGAAGACCTGCAGGACGAAATAGGTCTTCCGCGGGGGGCGCCCGATCGTCGACGTCACCGCCGACGTGTACGCCGCCCGGGTGGTATCGCCGGGATCCTCTTCACTCATGAAGGCACCGCCCCAGTCATCGATCCGTCCCGTCCGTCCCTATATCTCCCTATCTCCCTGTCTTTCTTATCTCCCTATCTCCCCTATCTCCCAATCTCCTTTCAGATCCCCCGCAGCTGCACCGCCTCGTACACCCTCTGGATCGCCACCATGAACGCCGCCATGCGCAGCGGCACGCCCCGCTTCTTCGACATGTCCGCGACCTCCAGGTAGGCGCGGTCCATCACCGCTTCCAGCTTCTTCTGGACCTCGCTCTCGTCCCAGTAGAACTGCTGGAGGTTCTGCGTCCACTCGAAGTAGGAAACCGTCACGCCGCCCGCGTTCGCCAGGATGTCCGGCACGACGTGGATCTTCTTCTCCGCCAGGATGTGATCGGCGTGCGGGTTGATCGGATTGTTCGCCGCCTCGATCACCATCCGGGCGTCGACGCCGCCCACGTTCGCTTCGTTCAGCACCCCGTTGAGCGCCGCGGGGATCAGGATCTCGCAGGGCACCTCGAAGATACGCTCCTTGGGCCAGGCGTCGGCACCCGCGAACCCCGCGACCGTCTTCTTCTCCTTCGCCCACGCGAGCAGCGCCGGTATGTCCAGGCCCTTGTCGTTCCGCACCGCGCCGTCCACGTCGGCGATCGCGATCACCTTCGCCCCGGCGTCGTGCAGATACTTCGCCGTCCACGAGCCCACGTTGCCGAAGCCCTGGATCACGACCCGCGCGCCCTGGAGCGGGACCTTGTAATCGCGGCACGCCCGCTGCGTGATATAGAAGACCCCGAGCCCCGTGGCCGACTCGCGCCCGCGGGAGCCGCCCAGGTTGACCGGCTTCCCCGTAACGATCGCCGGCGTGTAGCCGTGCTTGCGGCCGTATTCGTCCATCATCCACGCCATGACCTTGGCGTTGGTGCCCATGTCGGGGGCGGGGACGTCCCGGTAGACGCCGAGCGCCATGTCGATCTTCCGCGTGAACGTCCGGGTGAGGGTCTGGAGCTCGTTCTCCGACATGGTCCGCGGATCGCAGTTGACGCCCCCCTTCGCCCCGCCGTACGGGATGTTCACGAGGGCCGTCTTCCACGTCATGAGCGAGGCGAGGGCGCGGACCTCGTCCATATCGACGCTCGGGTGGTAGCGCACGCCACCCTTGTACGGCCCGCGCGCGCCGTTGTGCTGCACGCGGAACCCGTAGAGTTCCTCGAGGCGGCCGTTGTCGCGGTGAAGGGTGATCTGGACCTTCAGCTCGCGGTAGCAGCTGCGCATGATCGCCTTGTGCTGGTCGGGAATCCCCAGGAGTTCGGCGGCCTTGTTGTACTGCCAGTTGACCTCCTCGTAGGCGGTCATCTTCCGGCGATAGGTGTCGGCCATGCGCTGGTCTCCAAGCGGTAGTGACTTGATCTTACCCCATTCCCGCGGAGGACGAGATGGGAACGCCACCGGCGGTCGTCGGTCTTGGGGTAGTCCTTGCGATAGTGGACGCCGCGGCTCTCGCGCCGGCGGAGCGCCGACCGCGCCATGAGCCCGCCCAGCGTGAGCATGTTCTGGAGCTCCCACCCGACCGGATCGTCGAAGACCCGGTCGAGCACGTAGCGCGACCAGAGGTCGATCGAGTCGACCGCGTAGCGAAGCCCCTCCTCGTCGCGCTCGATCCCCACCTTGAACCACAGGACGTTGCGGAGCGAGTTCCGGATGTCCTCGAGGTCGAGTTCGGTGCCGAAGAGCCGCCGCCGGGGCGAGCGGAGGCCGAAGCGAGGCACCGGCGGGTGCGCCTCCTGCGCCGCCACCGACCCCGCGCGCCTCCCGAAGACCAGGCACTCGAGGAGGGAATTGGACGCCAGGCGGTTGGCGCCGTGGAACCCCGCGGCCGCAACCTCGCCGGCGGCGAACAGGTTGGCGATCGACGTCCGCCCCCACTCGTCGGTGCGGACGCCGCCGATCATGTAGTGCGCCGCCGGCCGGACGGGGATCAGGTCGCGCGACGGGTCGAGGTCGAAGCGCCGGCAGAGCCGCACGTACCCGGGGAACTTCTTCGGCAGCCCCTTGATGTGGCGGGTGTCGAGGTACACCTGGGTGTCGTGGGTCTCGAGCATGTGGCGGAGGATGGATCGCGAGACGACGTCCCGCGGCGCGAGCTCGGCATTCGCGTGGTAGTCCTTCATGAAGGCCCGCCCCTTGCGGTCGCGTAGTCTCCCCCCGGCGCCGCGGACCGCCTCGCTGATCAGCGCGCGGGAGGCTCCGGCCAGGTAGAGCGTGGTGGGGTGGAACTGCATGAACTCCATGTCCATGATCTCGGCCCCCGCGCGCCAGGCCATCGCGACGCCGTCGCCCGTCGCGACCGACGGATTGGTCGTCTCGCGGTAGATCTGCCCCAGCCCCCCCGTGGCCAGGATCGTCCGGCGCGCCCGGATCCATTGGATCCCTTTGCGCGGGTGGTCCGCGACGGCCCCCCAGCAGGCGCCCTTCGAGGTCACCAGGTCGAGCGCGAAGCACTCCTCCACGATGGGCGAGCGGACGTGGCGGAGCAGCTCGCGCTCCAGCATCGCGCCCGTCTCGTCCCCCCGGTGGAGGATGCGCGCGATCGAGTGGCCCCCCTCCAGCCCGAACGAGAGCCGCCGCCCTTCGCGGTCGAAGGGCGCGCCCCACTCGAGGAGCTCGCGGACCCGGTCGGCCCCCTCGCGGACGACGATCTCGACCATGGCTGCGTCGGAGAGCCCGCACCCGACCCTCATCGTGTCCATGATATGCGACTCGGGTGTGTCGTGGTCGGCGATCGCCGCGGCGATCCCCCCCTGCGCGTAGAACGAGTTGCAGTCCGTGCTCTGCTTCTTGGTCACGACCAGGACGCGCCGCTTCAGCCGCGCCGCTTCGATCGCCGCCCGAAGCGCCGCCGAGCCGCTGCCGATGATCAGCACGTCGGTGTCGACGACGGGGAGCTTCGACAGGTCGAACGGGACCAGGAACCTCGGGTTCATTCCAGAGGACCCCCTTCACCCAAAAGACGCGAAGCACACAAGGAATCTCTTTGTGTTCTTTGTGACTCCGCGGTGAACGTCATTCCTGCTCTTGGGGCACAGCGCCATGGAGGGATCCGTTCCGGTGGCAGAGGATGAGGGCCTTGATGACGTCGTCGTCGAAGTCCTTCCCGCCCCGCTGGGCCAGGTCCTTCACGACTTCCTTCTGCAGGATCGGCGCGCCGCCCGCTCCGCCGCGCGTGCACGCCTCGTCGAACGCGTTCGCGACGATCACGATGCGCGCCATGAGCGGGATGTCGGCGTTCTTGAGCTTGTAGGGGAAGCCCGTCCCGTCGGCCCGCTCGTGGTGATAGCGGATGCCCGGCAGGATCTCTTCGAAACCCTCGATGCCGGTGAGGATGCGCTCCCCCGCCTGGACGTGCTGCTCGCGGACCTGCTCGGGCGTAGCCGCCGGGGACTCCAGGCGGACCGCCAGCTTGCCCACGTCGTGGAGGAGCGCGGCGAGCCGCACGCGGTGGACCTCCCCGGGCGGAAGCGCGAGCTGCGCGCCGACCACGGCGGCGTACTCCGCCACGCGATGGGCGTGGCCCCGGGAGCCGGGATCCTTCATCTCCATGGCGGTGACCAGGCTGCGCACCGCGCCCATCAGCCCCTTCCGGACCCGCTCCACCGAGCCCGACGCCGCGAGCAGCATCGAGAGCTGGAGGCCGATCGCGGCGACCAGCTCGAGGTCCTCCACCGTCAGCGTATGGTCCACCTTGCTGGAGTGGAAGTAGAGGAGCCCCTCGACCTTGTCGTCGACGAGGACGGGCACGCAGATGACCGACTTGATCTTCTTGAGGATGATGCTCTCGGAGAGCGAGAAGCGCCCGTCTAGCGCCGCGTCGGTCGTGAGGAGCGGCATGAAGCTCTCGCGGACGCGGTTGACGATCGTGCGGCTCACCTTTTTCTCGGCGCCTGCGTCCTCGCTTTCCAGGAAGGCCCGGGGGACCAGCCTCCCGGTGGAGGCCTCGACGACGAAGAAGTAGCACTGGTTGGCGGAGATGGCGGCGCAGAGGACCTCGAGCGTCCTCTCCAGGGCGCGCTGGAGGTCGGGCTCGCCGCGCAGGATCCGGCCCACCTGGCTGATGAGCGTCAGGTTGCGCGACTGGATCTCCTTGCCGATCACGCGCTCCTGCTGCTTGGTGACGGGCGGGTCGACCTTGAGCTCGACGGTCGTGGTCTCGAACTTTCCATGCCCCTCCTCGAATTCGACGTCGCCGCCCGCTCCCGCCGACTTCCCGGGGACGGCATCCACGAAGGCGAGGATCGTCGTCCCGATCAGCAGCTCGTCCCCCTGCTTGAGCGACTCCTCGGTGACCTTCACGTCGTTCACGAACGTGCCGTTGGTCGATCCCAGATCGCGGACGAAGCACATCTCGCCCATGTGGAAGATCTCGGCGTGGCTGCGCGAGACGCCCTGATCGAGGATCTGGATGACCTGGTTGTCCTCGCGCCCGATGGTGAGCGGGGCATCCTTGATCTCGAACTGCTTTCCCTTATTGGGGCCGGTACGGATGCGGATATAAGCCATAACAAAGGTGAAAGGCCATGATAACCCCTCGCGTGGGGCAGTCAAGGAAAGGCATCCGCCCGCTATTCGAGGAAGCGGCCGTCGACGAGGCGCAACTGGCGGTGGGCGAGCGCGGCGATGTTCGGGTCGTGTGTGACGACAAGGAACGTCTTCCCCGTCTCCTTCGAGAGGTCGAGGATCAGCTGTTGGATCCCCTTCGACGTCAGGGCATCCAGGTTCCCCGTCGGCTCGTCGCAGAAGACGATCTCCGGGTCGCCGATCAACGCGCGGGCGATCGCCACCCTCTGGCGCTCGCCGCCCGAAAGCTGGGACGGCAGGTGGTGGAGCCGCTCGCCCAGGCCCAGGCGCTCCAGGAGCTCGCGCGCCTTCCGGTTGAGCGCGGCGCGCTTGCCCAGGTATTCGCCCGTCGAGTGGCGGATCATGAGGGGGAGGATCGTGTTCTCGTGCGCGGTCAGCTCCGGCAGCAGGTGGTACATCTGGAAGACGAAGCCGAAGCTCGCGTTCCGGACGCGCGCCTGCCCCGCGCGGTCGAGGGTCGAGAGCCGCTGCTCGCGGTACACCACGTCCCCCGAGGTCGGCCGGTCGAGGAAGCCCATCAGGTGGAGCAGCGTCGACTTCCCGGCCCCGGAGGGCCCGACGATGGCGGTGATCTTTCCGGGGTCGATCGAGAGCGTGATGCCCTTGAGCACCCGCAGCGTCGTCTCGCCGCTCGGGTAGTCCTTGACGAGCTCCTCGACGCGGAGGAAATCACTCATCGCGGATCGCCTCGATGGGGTTGGCCGCGGAGGCGCGCATCGCGGGGTAGATGGCGAAGATGACGCTGACGACGAGGGTCAGGACGACGATGATCGCCAACGAGCCTGAATCGACGTAGACCGGGATCCGGTCGAGGTAGTAGATCCGGCGGTCGAAGAGCTCGAGACCGCGCCACCCCGGATAGGGCTTCATGATCGAGACCGCCGCCGCAATCGCGAGCGCCGCCACCGCCGCCAGCAGGAAGGCTCCAAAGGCGAGCGACCCGGCGAAGCCGAAGAAGATCCACGCCGGCCGCCGACGAAAGCGGTCGAGGAGCCGCCAGGCCCCCACGAGCGCGACCCAGGACCCGCCCGTCCACGCCATGAGCGTCCAGCGGAAATCCTTCCCCAGCTTCGGATCGAACCGCTCGAAGGGGCGGTAGCTGCCCAGCCAGGTCGTGGCAGCCCAGATGGAGGCGAGGAGCACGGCAAGGACCGAGGCCATCCGAACCCAGGGATGGCGACGCCCGACTTTGTAGAAGACGAGCCAGTTCCAGATGAGACCGATCCCCGCCACCGCCAGGAAGATCGTCGCCCACAGGGCGTCGTTCCCGTCCAGCCGCATCTTGTTGAGCTCGCGCGAGACGACGCGGACGAAACCCTCGATCTCGTTCACGTTGTGGGCGAAGAGGAGGCCGAGGGCGAGGCCGAAGATCGAACCGATCACGCCGCAGAGGCCCCCGCTCATGAGGAAGACCGAGGTGACGCCCCTCTCGGTGGCCCCGAGCGCGCGGAGGATGCCGATGTCGCGCGTCTTGGCGCGCACGACCAGCGTGTAGATGGCCGCGATGTTGAACGCGGCGACCAGGACGATCAGGAAAAGGACGATGATCATGATCCCGCGCTCGATCTCGACCGCGGCCATGAGATTGCCCTTCACCTTCTCCCACGTCATGGTGCGGAACGGGCCGCAGCGGCCGTAGCGGTGCTCGTGCTCGCTCTCGCAGGGCCGGAACCGGTGGACCGTCTCGACGATCGCGTCGCGGACCCTCTGGCCGTCCCGGTCGTAGTCGTCGAGTTTGACGGCGATCACGTTCGCCCTCGGGGGCCGCTCGGGATTCGCGAGCTTCAGGAACGCGCGCGCCGAGTCGAGGTGCATGACGACGAACGTCGAGTCGTACTCGGACATCCCGGAGCGGAAGGAGCCGACCTCCTCGAAGTCCTTCACGCACAGGAGGGGCGTGTCGCTGTCGAGCGCGGTCATCAAGCCCACCCGGCGATCGAGCCGGTCGCGCTGGAGCTCGACCCCCACGACCACGCCCGGATGCTTGGGGGCCTCGCCGCCCTCGTGATTGAAATCGAAGGTCTTCTTGTCCCCCTGCGAGAAGTAGCGGGCGAGCTCGCTGACGGCCCGCTCCCGCTCGGGAACGATCCCGAGGAGGTGGACCGGCCGGCGGGTGCCGCGGACGCCGAGCCACGCGTCGTATTCGATCCGGGGCGCGGCACCGGTGACGCCGGCGACCTTGGCGATCTGGTCGCTGAGGGCGTCCGGATTGACGATCCAGTGGTTGTTCTCCTGGGTGGTGACGATCAGGTCCGTCTGGAGCCCCCGGATGCGGGACTTCATGTCGCGGGCGAAGCCGCCCATGATGGAGGTGACGCCGACCAGGGTCATGATCCCGAGCGCGACGCCGGCGATCGAGAAGTAGATGATCTTATGCGCCCGGAGGTACCGGAACGCCATGAAGAGCTTATACATTCGGCCGAATCACGAATTACGAATCATGAATCACGGGACGGGGGGGGATACGGGCCTCCGCATTCGTGATTCCTGATTCGTGATTCGCCTCCTACTTCCCCGTCTCCCTCATCAGGGGGAACAGGATCACTTCGCGGATGGACGGGTTGTTAGTCAGCACCATAACCAGACGGTCGATCCCGATCCCGATCCCGCCGGCCGGCGGCATTCCGTGCTCGAGGGCGAGGAGGAAGTCCTCGTCGACCTTCTGGAAAGGAGGAGTGACTACGGCCACCGGATCCCCTTCAAGAGCCTTGAGGAAGCCCTCGTTCACGGGGCCCTGCTGGGTCGCCTGTTCTTCTAGACGTTTCCGCTGCACGATCGGGTCGTTCAATTCGGTGTACGCATTCGCGAGCTCGAACCCCGCGGCATAGAACTCGAACCGATCGGCATAGCCGGGGCGGTCGGCCAGCTCGCGGCAGAGGGGGGTCATCTCGATCGGCTGGTTGACCACGAAGCAGGCGTCCTGCAGGTTGGGCTGGACGAACTCGCTGAAGACCTCGTCCTGGATCTCGGGCTTGGACATCTTCGCGGCGTCGACCTTGCGTTCGAGGAGCTTGCGACGGCAGGCATCGAGGTCGTTGGGGTCGACGCCGGCGTGCTCCCGGAGGAGCTCGCAGAAGTCCTTCTTCGGCCACGGGGGCGTGAGGTCGATCGTGCGTTCGCCATAGGGGACCTTGAGGCCGCCGGAGACCTCCTTCGCGAGATGGGTTACGCACGACTCGACGAGTTCCATCATGGTGCGGAGGTCGCCGTAGGCGTGGTACAGCTCGATCATCGTGAACTCGGGATTGTGGTGGGTATCGACTCCCTCGTTGCGGAAGACGCGGCCGATCTCGTAGACCTTCTCGACGCCGCCGACCAGGAGCTTCTTGAGGGGGATCTCGAGGGCGATCCGCATGAAGAGGTCCATGTCGAGCGCATTGTGGTGGGTCTTGAACGGGCGCGCGGCGGCGCCGCCGGGAATCGAATGCATCATGGGGGTCTCGACCTCGACGTAGCCGCGGTCGTCGAGGAAGCGGCGCATGAGGGAGACGATGCGCGTGCGCTTGAGGAACTTCTGCATGACCTCGGGGTTCGAGATGAGATCGAGGTAGCGCTGGCGGTAGCGGATCTCCGGGTCGGTCACGCCATGCCACTTCTCCGGGAGCGGCCGGATCGACTTCGTCAGGAAGGTGAACTGCTCGGCGAAGATCGTGATCTCGCCCGTCTTGGTCTTACTGAGCGGGCCGCCGAAGGCGACGAGGTCGCCCATGTGGACGTTCTCGAAGGCGGCGAAGGCGGCGCCCAGCTTGTCTTTTTTGGCGTGGACCTGGACCTTGCCCGTCCAGTCGCGGACGTCCAGGAAGGCGGCCTTGCCGAAGGAGCGTAGCGCGGTCACGCGGCCCGCGACGGTGACGGGCTTGTTCTCGAGCTCGGCGAAGCGGGCCACGATCTGCCCCGCCGGCTGGGCGCCGTCGAAGCGCTGCCCGAAGGGGTTGACGTTCAGGGAGCGGAGGGTCTCCAGTTTCTTGATGCGCTCGTCGCGCTCGTCCGACATGGCGGGGGATGGTAGCAAATCGGCGGGGGGGAGGGAAAGGGGATGAGTGGAGATCAGGAGATCCGGAGGATGGTCACGGGGGCGACAAGGAAGGATTTCCGGGGGTTGGCGAGGGCCTCGCGGAGTTCGGGGCCGAGGTGGCCCTGCCCGAGGAACCCGGCGGCGCCCAGGAGGGCGGCGCAAGCGGCGAACTTCAGGGCACCCCTCCAGGACGTCCTCTCCTTCCCGGCTCTCATGACCTTCAGACGCCCGACGCGCCCTGAGGGTGCATCGTAAAGGGGCTTTGAGGACGCGAGGGGGCAGGCTATCATCCGGGCATGGACGCGGGCCTGACGAGGATGGAGCGGCTCCGGAAGCAGTCGGAGATCGACGCGGTCTACAAGGCCGGGCGCCGATGGCACGGCAAGTTCTTCCGGGTACACGTGAAGCCGAACACCCTCGGAATTTCCCGGTTCACCGTGAGCGTCCCGCGCCGCCTCTGCATCGCAGTGCTGCGCAACCGCTGGAAGCGGATGCTCCGGGAGTCGTTCCGGCTGAGCAAGGAGGCGATCGGACCGGGCCTCGACATCGTGGCCGTCCCGACCGCGCCCCCCGGCGAGCTCAAACGGCCGCAGGTCGAGTTCGTCCTCGTCCAGCTCGTGAAGAAGCACCGGACCCAGCGGGGCCCAGATTCCGTCCCCCCCCGGGCGGGCACGGGGGGAAAGCCGACCCCGGACCCCTCATGAAGTACTTCGTGATCGTCCCGGTCAGGCTCTACCAGATCCTGATCGCCCCCGTCCTGCCGCCGGCCTGCCGCTACTACCCCAGCTGCTCGAACTACATGATCCAGGCGGTCCAAAAGCACGGGGCGTTCAAGGGGGTGTACTACGGGCTGAGACGCCTCCTCCGCTGCGCGCCGTGGGGCGGGCACGGGTACGATCCGGTGCCCTGATCAGAAGCGGAAGGAGAGCCCCACGGAGGCCGTGGGGTGGCCGTTCCCCAGCGGGATCTGGATCGACCCGTCCAGGGAGAAGCCGGACCCGAGCGAGACCGTCGCCCCCGGAGTCATCCACAGGAAGGTCCCGCCGTCGTCGCGGCTCACGACCGTCCCATCCGCCTCGCCCTTCCAGAGGAGGTCGAGGGCGAGATGCACGTCGACCGCCTCCCCCACTCCATAGGCGATTCCTGCGCGGTTGAAGACCGAGAACGCATCCTTCGTCCCGAGGAACGTCCCGGGTGGCGGCTCGTCGTCGTTCTCTTCGAGCGGGACCGAGAAGACCAGTGCGTCGAACGCCCGAAGGCCCGCTCCGAGATTGGTCCGGTACACTCCCCCGAGCAGGAGATCGGTCGTTCCGCTCCCGAGGGGCACGATCTCCCCGCCCACCCCTGCGAAACGGTCCAGGTCGCCCTCCCCCGTCGGCAGCCGCAGCCCCACGAGGAAGGCCAGCCGCCGGGGGTCGAAAAGTTTCTCCCGATCGTCCTCGCCGGCCCACGGCGCCCAGATCCCAGCGATCGTCAGATCTCCCACCCCGGCCTCCAAGCTGTCCGCACCGGCGCCGTCAGCCTCGGTCTCATAGGAGTGGTAGGGGACCGAGATCGAGAGGTTCAGCGACGCCGTCGCCTGCCATGAGAGGCTCGTGACGAGCGAGAGGTTCCGATGGTCCACGTCCCGCCGGTCCTCGTAGAACGCGTACCGGGCCGCCATCTGCGCGACGAAGGTCCCCGACTCCAACGCTACTCCGCCGGTCAGGCCCGGGCTGCCGGCCGGCAGCCTTGACTCCTGGCACGAGGGTCAGCCCTGGGCGTCGGCGATCGAGGGCGACGCAAGCGAGATCCCGATGATCGCGAAGGCAATGCAAGGCGTCTTCATGGGGGGCTTGAACAACCGCCGAGCGCAGGGCATTCCCGGAATGACACCCTGAATCGCCCGATTTCGGACCCGTGCGGATCCGCTACTTCTTCCCCGCGGGGACGTCCTGGAAGTAGAGGACGAACTTCTGGCGGGACTCGTTCTCGCGGCGGCCGAACGCCCCGGACTTGGCCTGGTCGGCCGGGAGGGTCTCCTTGAGCTTCTCCCCGCTCTCGCGGTCCTTGCGGCCGTCGGAGGCGGGGTCGGCCTTCTTCAGTTCGGCGCCCGGGGCGGGCTGCTCGGCGGCGGGCTTGGCGGGCGCCGCCGCGGCGCCCTTCGCATCGTTCTCCGCGGGCTTGGCGCCTCCGCTCGTCAGCCCGGCGGCACGGGCGCCGGGGGCCGCGCCTCGGCCTCCCCCCTGGGCCAACTGCGCATCCTCGGGGCCGCCCATCGCGAGCTGCACGTCCGACTGCGCCTCGAGCAGCTTCTTGAGCTCGGCGAACTGCGCGGCCGTCAGCTCGACCGCGAGCGGCGCGAGGGCCGGCGACTCGTTCGCCTTCCCGGCGAGCTTGTTGTTCTGCTGGCCGTGGGCGTTCGCGGCCGCCGAGGGTCCCGACAGCCAGCCCTTCGCGACCAGAATCTCCTCCGCCTTCGCCCGCGTCACCGTCGACGCCCGGGGGGCCGAGACCGTCCACCGGACCGGAGCCGCCGCGGCGGCGTCCTGCAGCTGCTTCTGCTGCTGCAGCTCGGGCCGTGCCCGCTCCAGCTCGCGGAGCACCAGGGCCTGATCCCTCTTCTCGGCCGCCGCCGGGGGAGCAGTCACGGGCGCCGGCACCGGCGCGGCGGCCTTCTCCTCTTTGGCCTTACCGAGCAGCTCGCCCTCCTTGGCCGCCGGGGCCTGGGGCTTCGCCGGGGCTGGAGCTTCCGCGGCCTGCTTGGCCGCAGGCGCGCGGTTCTCGTCGCGCTGGCCCGCGTCCTTCGCGCCCTCGGATTTGAACTTGTCCTCGGCGAGCAGCCCGTCCGCCTTCTTCCGGAATTCGCCCGCCGTGGGGGCCTTCGTCGCCGGAGCCGGGGCCTGCTCATCCTTCCCGACCTTGTCCATCTCCGCCGCCTGACGGCGACGGAGCGGCTCGTCCACGGCGGAGTTCTTCGGCGCAGCGGACGGAACCAGGGCGATCCGCGGGGTCGTCGGGGCGTTCGCCATCTCTCCGGCCGGAGGCACTCCCTCGCGGCCCGAGAAGTACGAGACGTTGGCCACGACCAGGAACGCCGCCGCTGCGGCGAACGTCCAGAGGATCGTCTTGCGGTACTTGGCCATGGAATGCACGCGCCCGGCCGCCGCGATCTCGCGGGACACGCCCTCCGCAATCGATCGCGGCGCCCGGCGGCGCGGCAATTCTTTCACGAGCCGGGCCGCCGACTTGATCTCTCCCAGCTCTCGCAGGCACTCGGAGCAGGCCGAGATGTGCTTCTCGGCGTCGGCCTTCTCGGCCGCCTCGAGCTCGCCGTCGAAATACCCGGTGAGCCTTTCCTTGTCGTAGACGCAGCTCATTCCTTCTTCTCGATTCCCGCGACCTTGATCCGCAGGATCAGGTACGCGTCGCACTTCGGACAGCGGCCGAACTGCGCCGCCATCGCCCCGCAACCCGGGCAGGCGAAGTCGACCGCGGCCGCCGCGCGCCCGCCGCGCGGCCCGGCGTCCTTCAGCTTCGCCTCGCGCAGGCGGTTGATGCCGTCCTTGAAGTTGTCCACCCCCTGCTTCCACGACGACGCGTCCACCCGACCGGCCTGGAACTGGCCCGCCAGCGAACGCGAGAGGCCTTCGAACTCCTCCTTCTCAAACTTACACGCCTCGAGGGCGTGCAGGTTCTGGTACCACGCTTTCATCAGCTCGCCGTCGGTCACCGACGTCGCCTTGCGGCGCTCCTCGGGACGGGGGGCGTGGGGCGCGGCGCCCGCCTGCGGACGTTCCGGGGCCGCCTTCCCGAGGCTCTCCCCCGCGTTCCCCGACTCCTTCTTATCCGACGCGGTCGCGGACTTCTCGACCAGCGCCAGGGTGCGATCCGCCTGCTGCTGCTGCTTCGGCTCCGGGGCACGGCGGTAGGCCACCGCGACCTCCTGGCAGGGGCGCAGGGCCGCCGCGGCCATGACCGCGCCCGGCCGCTCCAGGTCCTTCGCCACCGCGCGCGCCGCCTCGTCCACGAGGGCGAACATCTCGTCCTCGCCCTTCTCGAACGTCTTGACCGGGAAGAGCGGCGCGTTGTCCGGCAGGCGATAGCCCGAGAGCGTCAGGCGGATCTTGCCGTTCCGCACGTAGTAGGTCCCGGAAAGATAGGCCGCCGCGCCCAACTCCTGGGTGAGGACGCGGCGGTGGTCGTCGCCCGCGGGGCCCGAGAGGCGCATCTCCTTCACCTTCCAGAGCATCTGGTCGCGGGTCGGCACGTCGAGCGCCGCCTGCTGCGAGAGCGAGGCGATCAGGAGGTCCGAGAGGGCGATCTCGTACCACGCGGCCTGCGTCTCGGCCGTCCCGTTCCGGAGATCGAAGACCGCGAGGCGGAGCCGCTCCGCCTTCGCGACGACGGCCGCCGCGGGCGCGGGCTTCCCCTTCGGCGGATGCTTCGCTCGATAGCCGAATCCGATGAGGAGCGCCACGACCGCGAGGCCCGCTACGGAGAGCGCGGCGAGGGAGTGCCTCGGCTCCCGGCGCACCCGACCGCCCGCGGCGATGCGGTCGATCTCGCGGATCAGCTCCGCCGCGGAGGCGAAGCGGTCGGACGGCTTCTTCGCGAGGAGCTTCGAGACGAGCGCCTCGACCACGGGGGGCACCTCGCGGTTGCTCTTCCGGATCGGGCGTGGCTCCTCCTCCTGGATCTTCTTGAAGAGCGCCATGGGAGTGTCGGCCTTGTGGGGCATGCGGCCGGCCAGCATCTCGTAGAGCACGGCGCCCAGCGAGTAGAGGTCGCTCCGGCCGTCGAGCTCGGCGGTCTCGCACTGCTCGGGAGAGGCGTACTCGGGGGTGCCGAAGAAGTCACCGCTCCGCGTGATCGCATCGCCGCTCAGCCTCGAGCGCATGAGCCCGAAGTCCATGATCTTCACGCGGCCTTCGCCGTCGACCATGATGTTGTTGGGCTTGATGTCCCGGTGGACGAGGCCCGCCTTGTGGGCGGTCTCGAGGGCCTCCGCGGCCTGGCGGACGATCGAGAGCGCCTCCGCCACGGGGAGCCGCTTGCGCTCGCGGAGGACCTGATGGAGCGTCCGGCCGCGGACGAGCTGCATGGCCATGTAGAGCACGTTCTCGTGCCGGCCGGCCGCGTAGACGGCGACGATGTTCGGGTGGTCGAGCTTGGCGGCGACGCGCGCCTCGCGGACGAAGCGGCGCTCGTACTCCTCGTCCTGCGCGAGCGCGGGCTGGAGGACCTTTAGGGCGACCTCGCGCTCGAGGGCGACGTCGCGGGCACGATAGACGATCCCCATCCCGCCCTCGCCGAGGGTGTCGAGGATCTCGTAGTCGCCCAGGCGGCGGCCGGAGAGGCCGGGAGACGGAGCGCCCCCGCTCGTGGGAGGCTTCGTACCCGGCGCGGTCGGCGCGTAGGGGTCGTCGGCGGGGGTCGCCATCTTCATCACGTCCCTTCGACGCGGGCTCTCATTGCAAGGTTCCAATAAACGACTTCAATTTGGCCTTGAGCTCGAGGCGCGCCCGATGGAGCCGGGAGCGGACGGTCCCCTTGGGGATCTGCAGGATGTCGGAAATCTCGTCGTACGAGGCTCCCTGAAGGTCCTTGAGGAGGATGATCTGCCGGTCGGCCTCCCCGAGGAGGTCGAGGGCCTGCTGGACCTTCCGCTGGGTCTCCTGCGACTCCATCCGCTCGGTGGGGTTGGAGTCGTCGGCGGGCTCGGCGAGCAGTTCGTCGTCCTTGGAATAGATCGAGACCGCCGTGTGCTTGTTCTCGCGGCGGAACGAGATCGCCTGGTTGAATGCGATCCGGTAGATCCAGGTGGAGAAGGCGGCGTCGCCCTTGAACTCGCCGATCTTGCGGAACGCGTTGATGAAGGCTCGCTGGGTGATGTCGCAGGCGTCCTCGGAATTGCCGCAGAAGCGGGAGATCGCGGTGTAGATGCGGTCCTGGTGGCGGCCGACCAGTTCGGCGAACGCGTCGGGGTTGCTCTTCTGGCAAAGGAGGACCAGCTCGCGGTCCGGCAGGTCCCGCAAGGCGACGAGCCCGGGTCCATGCGCGTTGGAAGGGGTCACTTCACATCCCGCACGCAGCGGAACCCGACGTCGGGCTGGCTCAGCGAGGGGTCCTCGGCGTAGACGTTGGCGGAGCGGATGGCGCGCGCCGGGGTCATGAACGATCCGCCCTTGAGCACCCGGAACACCTCGTCCTTTCCGGCGACCTTCCGCGCCGCGGGAGTGGAGGTCCACTCCCACACGTTGCCGCCCATCCCGTATACGCCGTAGAAGCTGGCGCTGTTAGCCGCGTCGAAGGCGTCGACCGCCAGGGTCCCGGGCGGGTTCTTGGTGACCTGCCAGTACTCCAGACAGTTGCAGTGAAAGACGTTCTCCTTCTCGTTGAAGGCGGAGCCCCAGGGGTACTCGCGGGCGTCGGGCCCGCGGGCGGCGACCTCCCACTCCTCGGCGGTGGGGAGCCGCTTCCCCGCCCACTTCACGTACGCCTCCGCGTCGTCGTAGGAGACGAACGTCACGGGATGCTTCTCGCGGCCGGAAGGAGGCTTCCGCCGGGCCCAGTAGGCCGGGGCAGGATGGTTCGTCGCGGTCACGAAGGCGAAGTAGTCCTCGTTGGTGACCTCGTACTTGTCGATGTAGAACGGCGGCAGCGTCACCGGCCGGACGGGCTTCTCGTCGGGGCGCAGATCCCCGCCGATCGTGGCCGGCGTGTTGCAGGCGACGCGGACCATCGTCTTCCGGAGGAGCACGTCGTTGACGCGCTCCTGGAACTCCTTCACCTCGGGCTTGCGCTCCGGGTAGAGGTCGCCCGCCTGGCGCGCCGCGAGGATCGCCGGGGCGAAGCGTTCCTCGGAGAACGCCTTCTGCGCGTCGGCCATCAGCTGGGTGAAGACCTTGAACGTCTCGTCCCGGAGGTCCTTGACCTGCTTGGCGAGGTCGAGGAACCGCTGGTCGCTGAGAATCTTCGGGAACTCCCGGGCGAGTCCCTCGAGCGCCGAGGTCGCCTCGTCGTAAAAGGACTTCTCGCGGGACTTCTCCACGCGGTCGCGCGTGTCGACCCAGGACTTCTCCTGTCTCCGACGCGCCTCCGCCTCCGCCTTCGCCTGAGCGGCCTCGTCGTCGCGCGCCTTCTGGACCGCTTCCGCCAGCGCCTTGAGCTCGGGCCGGTCGAAGAACTCCTTGGCCGCCTTGATCGCCGTCTCCGCGTCGTCCCAGTGCCGGGCCTGGATCGCCTCTCCGGCCTCGGCGACCTTCGCCCTGTAGGTCTCCTCCTTCGGGTCCTTCTGGGGGAGCGGCGGCGGGATGAGGTCGGGCCGTTTTTCGACCGACTCCGGCCGGGCGGGGAGCGGCGACGGGGTGGGCTCCTTGACCACGGCCGGGCCCGCGTCGCGGCGCGACCAGCGGATGAAGAGGAAGACGGCCAGGAGGAGGACCAGGACCGTCATCGCCAGGAGGGGCCACGGCCCTCCGCGGCGCGATTCACCGTCCATCATGGACGCACTTTATACGAACCGCCGCGAAAAGAGAAGGGAGAGGGCTACTTCGGGACCTTGTAGAGGCGGATGGAGCCGAGCATGAGGTCGAGCAGCCTCTGGTGCTTCTTGTAGGTGCCCGCCTCGCCGACGACGACGACCCGGTAGAAGTTCTGGTTCTCCTTCCCCACGAAGCTCCACGACTTGAGCTCGAGGGCCTTGTCGGCCTTGTCCTTCATGGTCATGTCGACGAGATAGGACATGGGGTTGTTGGCGCCGCCGTTCGGGAGCTTGACCGACTTGATCTCCGCGACCTTCTTGCAGTCCTTGAAGTCGGGACTCGCGGAGAGGCTCTTCCACTGTCCCTCGGCGGCGGCCTTCGGATCGTAGTAGCCGTTGGCGGCCTTCTCCTGCGCGTAGATCTCGATGAAGACGCGGTCCACTTTGTGGGCGACGACGAGGTGCATATCCTTGAAAAACCCTTCGTCCTTGAACTCCCACTCGTCGTTCTTGCCCGGCTTCTGGATGGAGACGCCGTGCTCCTTCTTGTAGAGGAGGTCCGGGTCGGGTTTGGCGTTCTTGTCCTGGGCCAGGGCTGGCAGGCCCGAGCCGAAGGGCCTGTCCTGTTGTCCCATCCCCGGGACCGCCATGAGGGCAAACGCGGCGGCGGACAGCCAAAAGCGCATGAGTCCTCCGGAGTTCAATATTCCCCGCCTATTATACGACAGAGTTCGGGAACGCGCCGGAGATCCGCTGATCACGGAGGGAATCCCTTCATCTCCTTGATCTCCTTATCTCCTTCCTACTCGATGCCGTACTCCTTCATCTTCTCCCAGAGGTTCTTGCGGGTGATGCCGAGGATGCGGGCGGCCTCGCCCCGGTGACCGCGCGTGTAGGCGACGACGCTCTTGATGTGGCGCGCCTCGGCCTCGGCGACGATCTCGCGGAGGGTGGCGAGCTTGCCGGTGGGAGGGACGTCGGTGCCCGCCATGTTCAGGGGGCGCAGGAGGTGCTCCTTCTTGAGGACGGGGTCCTCGCCCGCGAGCGCGATCGCGCGCTCGATCGCGTGCTCCAGTTCGCGCACGTTGCCGGGCCACGAGTAGCCCTGCAGCGCCTCGAGCACCTCGGACGTGACGGCGAAGTCCCGCCCCTTCGCGAACTTCTTGATGAAGTGTCCCACGAGGAGCGGGATGTCCTCGCCGCGTTCGCGGAGCGGCGGGATGCGGACCTTGACGACGTTGAGCCGGTGGAAGAGGTCCTCGCGGAACGTCCCGCCCTGGACGAGGTCCCAGAGGTCCTTCTTGGTCGCGACGACGACGCGGACGTCGATCTTGATCACCTGCGAGGAGCCGATCCGCTCGAACTCGCGCTCCTGGAGGACGCGGAGGAGCTTGATCTGGGGAACGCCGGCCAGGTCGTCGATGTCGTCGATGAAGATCGTCCCCGTGTGGGCGCGCTCGAAGCGGCCGGACTTGTCGGCCCGCGCGTCGGTGAACGCGCCCTTCACGTGGCCGAAGAGCTCGTCCTCGATCAGGGTCTCGGGGAAGACGCTGCAGGACATCTTGACGAGCGGCTTCCCCTTCCGGGGCGAGTTGTAGTGGAGCGCCTCCGCCACGAGTTCCTTGCCGGTGCCGCTTTCCCCCTCGATCAGGATGTTCGCCTCGCTGGCCGCGACCGCCTTGACGAGGTCGTAGACCGCCTGCATCTTCGCGGACTTCCCGACGAGCGCGCCGAACTGCCGCCGCCCTACGAGTTCCTCCTTGAGCTGCCTGTTCTCCTGCTCCAGATTGACGAGCCGCTCGAGCTTCTTGAGCCGCGCGAGCACGTCGTCGTTGAAGAAGGGCTTCTGGACGTAGTCCTCGGCGCCGTCCTTGATGGCGCTGACGGCGTCCTCCACGTTCGCGTAGGCGGTGATGAGGATGACTTTGCAGCCGGGCTGGGACTCCTTGGCGGCCCGGAGGACCTTGAGGCCGTCGGCCTTGGGGAGGCGGATGTCGGTGATGACGCAGTCGAAGGAATCGGCCTGGAGGGCCTGGAGGGCCTGCTCGCCGTCGGGGACGACGGTCACCGGATAGCCGGCGGCGCGGAGGGCATCGCCGAGGGTGACGGCGATGCTCCGCTCGTCATCGGCCAGAAGTATTTTCATCGAGCACGTGCCGGAGGATGTCGCGGCCCGCGAAGGGCCGGGCGATGGCCCCCGCGGCGCGCTTCATCATATCGAGTCGGGCGGGGTTTTCCAACAGCTCGAGGACCTTGAAGTCGAGGACGTCCAGGGTGCGGGCCTTGACGGCCGCCCCGTGCTCGAGGAGGTAGTCGGCGTTGCACTCCTCCTGGCCGGGGATGGGCGAGAAGATGACCATGGGGAGCCGCTTGGCGAGGCACTCCGAGACGGTGAGGCCGCCCGACTTGGTGATGATGAGGTCGCTCCGGCCCATGAGTTCGTGGACGTTCGTGACGAAGCCGTGGACTTCGGCGCGTCCGGCGGCGATCGCCTCGAGCTTTTTCTTCATCTTCTCGTTCTTCCCGGCGACGACCGTCAGGTGGAACGGGATCTTGATGGCGAGGAGGCGTTCGAGGACCTCCTCCATGTTTCCCATTCCGAATCCGCCGCTCATCATGAGGAGCCGGGGTTTGTCCGCCGGCGGCGCCGGGGCGTCCTGAGAGAAGACGGGGTGGATCGGGATGCCGGTGACGCGGATGCGGTTGGCCGGGTACCCGTAGCGGGCGAGCTGGACTTTGACCTCGTCGCTGGCGACGAAGTACCCCGCGGCCTTCCGGTTGAGCCAGAGCATGTGGGCGTCGAAGTCGGTGACGACGACGTAGACGGGGATCGGGAGCTTCTTGGCGAGGAGGACGTTGGACGGGAGGAAGTGGGTGCAGATGGCCGCGTCGGGGCGGAATTCCTCGATGTGCGCCATGAGCTTGCGGTAGGTCAGGCGGTCGTGGAGCTCGATGACCTTGTCGAGCTTCCGGCGCTCGACGTTCTTCCCCGTCTGCTTGTAGAGGATCCCCCAGAGGGAGGGGGAATAGCTGGCCATCCAGACGTAGCTGCGTTCGTAGAGCCTGGCGAAGAGGCGGTTGGTGTACTTGAGCGAGTCGACCCATTCGGTCTCGACGCCGGGGGAATACGCGCGGGCGCTCTCGTGGACGGCCTCGGCAGCGCGGTTGTGGCCGGCCCCGGCGGAGGCGGAGAGGATGAGGAGGCGCTTCATCTCCCCAAGAGTAGCATGGCGTGCCGGGGACGGCTATCCCCGCATGCTCTTGAGGCAGCGATCGAGGTCGTCGACGCAGCGGCCGAGCTGCCGGTCGGCCAGCCAGTACTCGACCTTCCGTCCGGCCCGGCGGACGCCGCTGGACTCGTACCGGACGACGCCGGCGATCTTGAGGTGCTTGAGCTGGTTCACGACCGCGGTGGCCGAGGCGCCGAGCAGCCGGGCGAGATCCATGGGCCGCCGCTTGCGGCCGTCAAGAAGGCGGACGATGCGATAAGCCAGGGGATTCCCGAGGATCCTGCAGAATTGAGACGTACGACGCGCGCCCGGATCATCCATCGTCGGCACCGTTTCTGAAGTCGCTCACCCGTTCGCCCCTCCCCGCAAGGCCAGGTCATCCCGCGTCCCCCACGACCCTACCCTCTCCCGATGCCAGTTCTTTACGAGTTTCTAACCTTACGCATGCGTAAGGTTGTTAATTTCATAAGCATACAAAAAAGAATGGCGGTGTCAACGGATTTCACGCGCGGAGGAGGTCGGGCGGGAAGCCGATGTCGGCCACGACGAGTTCGCCCAGATGGTCCTTCGCGCCCGGCTCCTGGAAGCCTGCCTTCGGGAGCCCCATCGTGACGGTCACCGTCGCCCGGACCGCCGCCCCGAGCGGGCGGCCGGTGTCGGCGTCGAGGCCCGAGGGGATGTCGACCGAGACGATCGGGAACCAGCGCGCGTCGAGGCGGTTCATCGCGAGGATGAGTTCCTTCTCGCGTCCCGAGACGGGCCGGGAAAGCCCCGTGCCAAAGAGGGCGTCGACGATCACCGCCATGGGGCGCCGCTTGAACCGGCCCACGAAGTCGAGCTCCTCGCGCACCCTCGCCCAGTTCCGGCCGGTCGCGGTCGATTCGTCGTAGGAGTGCTGGAGCGCCATCACCTCCACCTCGAAGCCGCGCTCCGACAGGAGCCGCGCGGCCACGAAGCCGTCCCCCCCGTTGTTCCCCCGGCCGCAGACCGCGACCACCGGACAGGCCTTCGACGCGCGCTCCTCGACCGCGTCGGCCACCGCGCGTCCGGCGTTCTCCATCAGGACGTCGGCCGGGATGCCGCGCTCCTCGATCGCGAGACGGTCGATCTCCCGCATCTCCTCGCGCGTGACGTGTCGCATCGGGCTACCGGGTCCGGGGGCGGTCCCTCCACTTGGGATAGCTCAGCTGGTACCACTGGAGCCACTGCTCCTTCCGCGTGAGCCGCTCCCCCGTGATCTGGTAGAGGGACATCATCGCCAGGTTGGACATCTCGATGTTGGGGTGGTCGAGC